>CASFLY010000021.1 GCA_949295645.1 uncultured Bacteroidales bacterium
ATGAAAAATTCAACCGGTTTCATTATTTATTGTTTTGTATATCCTATGTCGGAGGGCGACCCGAAAGCTTTTGGGTCACCCTCGTTGTCCTAAACTCCGGTCCCGGCAGCACCGGCCCCTTTCCAAAGCCCGGACATGTCTTCCAGGCTTTTTCCCTTGGTCTCGGGCACCATCCGCCACACGAAGATGATCGAAAGCAGGGACATAGCCGCATAGAGCAGATATGTACCGCCGACACTCCAGGCACTCAGCGACGGGAACGTGGAGGAAACCGCAAAATTCGCCACCCATTGCACGGCAACGGCTATGGCCACCGCCTGCGACCTGATGGTATTCGGGAAAATCTCGGAAATAAGCACCCAGCAGACAGGGCCCCAGGACATCATGAAGGATGCAGTGTAGATGATGATGAATATCAGGGCCCCTATGCCGATAAGGTCGCAGAAGGAAAAGACTGCCAGGGCCGCCATACCTATCATCATCCCGGCCGACCCCACCATCAGGAGCGGCTTCCTGCCGAACTTGTCCACGGTAAAGATTGCCACAAGGGTGAAGATAATGTTCACGATTCCCATCACGACAGTCTGCATCATCGAGGCATCACCGCTCGCCCCGAGATTCTCGAAAATGCGCGGAGCATAATACAGGACGACATTGATGCCGATGGCCTGCTGGAAAAAAGAAAGCAGGGCACCGACAAGAATCACCGTAAAGCCGTACGACAGAAGCCTTTCCTTTTTCTCGACGATATTCTCCTTGATTTCGGAAAGAATCCGCGCGCCCTCCGTCTGTCCGTTTATCCTGGCCAGAATCCTCAACGCGGCGTCCGGACGCCCTTTCATCACGAGATAACGCGGAGTTTCGGGAACAAGGAATACGAGAAGGAAGAATGCCCCGGCCGGGAAGGCTTCGCTTATGAACATCCTGCGCCAGCCGATTTCCGTCATCGCGGCTATGATACCCTCCGGAGTGTCTGCAAGACTGTTGCGAATCAGGTAGTTCACGAAATATACGACCAACATGCCGAAGATTATCGCGAACTGGTTGCAGGAAACGAGGGTGCCCCGGATATTTGCCGGAGAAATCTCGGCAATGTACATAGGGCAGATGGCGGAAGCGAGGCCGACTCCGATTCCTCCTATGATACGGTATATGTTGAAGGAAACCAGAAGGGCCAGCGAAGGCTCTCCGTAAGGCAGCAGGCCGGACTCCGGATGTCCGGAACCTATGGCCGAGACGAAGAACAGCACCGCCGCTATCAGGAGCGACTTTTTCCTGCCGAAAGAAGAGGCGAGCAGGCCCGATACGGCGCCCCCGACGATACAGCCTATCAGGGCGCTGGAGGCCGTGAAACCATGCAGGAGCCTTGTGTACGTAAAATCGGAAGCCCCTTTGAAAAATGCGTCCAGGGCCTGCTCCGCCCCGGATATGACTGCCGTGTCATATCCGAAAAGCAGGCCTCCGATAACGGCTATGAGTACTATTGAAAACAGGTACGCCCTGTTCTGACCGTCTTTGCCCATACTATCTGATATAAAGGTTCACGAGAGTTTCGTACAACTCCTGTTTGCCGCTTATCGTCTCCGGTTCGCCGTGGGCACGGGCATAGGCGGCGACTTCTTCGAGGGTCATCTCCCCGTCTTCGAAACGCTTGCCTTCTCCCGAATCGTACGAAGCGTATCTGTCGGCAAGCATCTTTTCGTATCCGGAATTCTCGAGGATGTCCGCCGCTATGAGAAGGGCTCTCGCCATGATGTCCATACCTGAAATATGGGCGATGAAGATGTCTTCAAGGTCAGTGGAGTTCCTTCTGGTCTTGGCGTCGAAATTCGTTCCCCCGCCCATGTAGCCTCCGCCGCGGATGATTACGAGCATCGCCTGGACGAGTTCGTAAAGGTCTATCGGGAACTGGTCGGTATCCCAGCCGTTCTGGTAGTCTCCCCTGTTCGCATCTATCGAGCCGAGCATCCCCGCATCCACGGCGCACTGGAGTTCATGCTCGAAAGTATGGCCTGCGAGGATGGCGTGGTTGACTTCTATATTTACCTTGAAATCCTTGTCCAGACCGTTTGCACGGAGGAAGCCTATGACTGTTTCCGTGTCCACGTCATACTGGTGCTTCATCGGCTCCATCGGTTTCGGCTCTATGAGGAAATTCCCCTTGAATCCCTTTGCCCTGGCATAGTCCCGGGCCATTCTCAGCATGGTGGCAAGATGGGACTTCTCCCGCTTCATATCGGTGTTCAACAAGGACATATACCCTTCACGGCCGCCCCAGAAGACATAATTCTCCCCTCCGAGTTCGATCGTGGCATCGATGGAGTTCTTTATCTGGAGCATCGCGCGGGCCGCTGTCGGGAAATAAGGGTTCGTGGCGGCCCCGTTCATATACCTTGCGTGTCCGAATACATTGGCCGTGCCCCACAGAAGCCTTATTCCGGTCTCTGCCTGTTTCTGTTTGGCGTATGCCACGATTTCCTTCATGTTTTTCTCGTATTCTTCGGCACTGTCCCCTTCCGATATGAGATCCACGTCGTGGAAACAATAATAATCGAAGCCTATTTTCTGCATGATTTCAAATCCCGCATCCATTTTCGACCTGGCCCTTTCCAATGCCGTAGCGCCTTCGTTCCACGGGAATTTCTTGGTGCCTGTACCGAACTGGTCCGAGCCGTCGGCACCAAGGGTATGCCACCAGGCCATGGAAAACCTGAACCAGTCTTTCATCTTCCTGCCATGGACCACCCTCTCCGGTTCATAATAGTGGAATGCCATGGGATTCTTGGATGAAGGTCCCTCAAAAGGAATTTTGGAAATGTTCGGGAAAAATCCTTTCGTTGCCATAATGGTTTGGATTTTATATTAAAATGTTAATTGCTGTCGTTTCCATCTGCCATAGCCGTCTTCGAGCGCCGCCATATCCTCATGCCGGGGCTCTATCGTCTCCATTTTCACGAGAGAAGCGAAAGTCTCCTCCCTCGATTTGTAGAAGCCCGCCCCCAGGGCGGCACCCCGCGCGGCCCCGAGAGCCCCGTCGGTGTCGTAAAGTTCGATTTTCGCCCCTGCAAGTGTAGAAAGGGTCTGACGGAACAGCGGCGAAAGGAAAAGGTTCGCATTCCCTGCCCTTATCACGTCCGGCTTCAGTCCCATTCCCTTCATTATGTCGATCCCGTAGCGGAAAGAGTATGCGATGCCTTCCTGGACTGCCCGCAGGACATGAGGGAGGCTGTGACGGTTCAGGTCGAGTCCGGATATGGCAGCTCCCGTGACCCTGTTCTCCAGTACGCGTTCAGCTCCGTTCCCGAACGGCAGGACGCAGACGCCGTCGGAGCCGACCGGGGCCGTGGCGGCGAGAGCATTGATCCCGGCATAGTCCAACGACGGGGCGAAATTCCGCCTCACCCAGGCGTTCATAATCCCGGTTCCGTTGATGCACAGCAGGATGCCGTACCTCGGAGCCTGTTTTTTATGGCTTACATGGACAAAGGTGTTCACCCTGGAAAGACTGTCCGCTTCGGGGACATCGGTGACACCGTAGACTACCCCGCTCGTTCCTCCGGTAGCGGCGATTTCCCCGGGGTCGAGTACGTTCAGCGAGAAAGCGTTGTTAGGCTGGTCGCCCGCCCTGTAAGACACGGGAGTCCCCTCCGGAATGCCGAGCAGCCGCTCGGTCGCGGCGTCGGTATATGCCTGTATGCCTATTGCCGGCACCGTATCCGGGATCATGCCGGAAGGGATTCCGAAACAGTCGGCCACGAAATCCGCCCTTCTCTCCTCCTTGAAATCCCACAATATCTGTTCGGACAGTCCGGTTTCCGTAGTGTGGATATCTCCCGTAAGCCTGTATGCGATATAGTCTCCCGGCAGGAGGAACCTGTCTGTCGCATCGAATTTATCGGGTTCGTTCGCTTTTACCCAGGCCAGCTTCGAAGCGGTGAAATTTCCCGGAGAATTCAGCAGGTGCTCCAGGCATTTCTCTCTTCCGATGGCTTCCATGGCGGAGCGTCCCGTTTCCACGGCCCTGGAATCGCACCATATTATTGAATCCCTGACCGGATTCCCGTTTCTGTCGAGACACACCAGTCCATGCATCTGGTAAGTGATGCCTATGCACCCGACTTCCCTCAGGTCGTGTTCCGCTCCTATTTTCCGTATCCCTTCGCATACGTATTCCCACCACATCAGAGGAGACTGCTCGGCGAAGCCCGGGGCATCGGCCCTGATGGGCATCTCTGTCCGGGGGTTCGCAGATGAAGCCACGCATTTCCCGCTCCCGATATCGAGCAGGGATACCTTTACGGATGAAGATCCTACGTCTATACCCAAACTTTTCATCAGTATGTCCAGTTATTTATGAAACTCAGTCTGAATCTGTCTTTCATAGCCTTGCGGAAAACAGACTTGTTGAACGCATAGTACTGCGCAGGCTTGTGCGCCACATTTTTCTCGAACTCCCCTGTCGGATATATGATGCCGGAAGAGAGGATCTTTTTCCGGAAATTCCGGTTGTCGATTTCTACCCCGAGTACGGCCTCGAAAAGGCTCTGAAGCTGGTAGACAGTGAATTTTTTAGGCAGGAGTTCGAATGCCACCGGAGTCTGCACGATTTCTTTCTGGAGGGTCGACAAGGCATCTGCAAGAATCTCGAGATGGTCCATTATCAGGCTGTTGATAGAATCCACCTCTATCCATTTGGCGCCTTTGCGCGTGGTATAGTTCACCATTCCCTGATTCAGTTTCACCAATGCGTAGTACCCGACAGTCACCACCCTCCTGGTATTGACCCCGTGGAAGCGGCATATCCACTCCATCTCCTTTTCGCTCACCCTGTCGGGAGCCGAAAAGATATTCGTCTGCTTGAGGTATATTCCCGTCAGGCCGGTGAATTCTTCGAGTACGCGGTTGGCTGCCTCGGGAAGGGTTTCGTTCTCGAGTATCATCGCACCAGGGAGCTTCAGATCCTCGGAAGAAAGATCCTCGTATGAGTATCTGCGCTTTATCAGAAGAGCTTTCAGGCTTTTCCCGTCAAACCCGAAAACGGCGCAGTCCACTGAAATGGCGGTATTGGTTTCGATTGTCATAAAGTATGCGGTTCCTCAGGGGCTTTTGAGCCACCTGCTTTTCTACAAAATTATGACTATCGGAGAAAGAAGACAAACAAAGTGTAAAAATTACGCTAAGCAGGGATGTTATATGGTAAGAATCAATATGATAAAAAAGAAGATGCCGGCTCCTTTTACGGAAACCGACATCTAAACGTGTACTAAAACCTAAACCTGACTCATAGATGCAGGGGCGAGGAAGAATGTTGCAGCAAAAATGAAAAATTTTTCAGTCCCGCAGCCCGCCGGCAGAAACGCCGCTACATCTCGATGCTCACGTTATCCACCCAGAGGACATTCCCCACGCCTCCGTAAAAGGCGGGTCCGGAACTTGCCAGAAATGTCAGTATCAGATAGTTCGGCTCGACATCTTCCGGCGCCCAGCCCTCTTCCTGTACCATTACCTTCTTCCCGGCGCTGTTGTAGCAGTAAAAAGCCGTCTCCGGATCATTTCTCAGGCCCATACAGTCCTCATAGAAAGGCTCGGAAGTGATGTCTCCGTATGCCACCTCCACCCTTACTCCGTCGGCCCATTCGGAAACCTTGTCCCTGAACATCCTGATGGCAGAGCCCACACGCAGGGCATGGACCGAACCGTCCCCGTCCTCCCAGCGCTTCTGCAACACCATATACAGCTGCGGATAGTCCGCATATCCCATCTCCTTCACTGCGGAAAAACCGGTTGCCCGCACGGTCTCGTACCCGCCGTCGGCCTTGTAGTCGAACACCACCGCCTTCGGCCTGCCCTCGAACGGCACTCCGTAGATCACCTTCGTCATCGGCGATTTGGTATCCCTTATCGGCTCCTCGAGGCTCCCGACGAACAGGGCCCCCTGACACGTCACGTCCATATTCACTATCCCCAACACCTTTATCGATTCGAGATGCGTCTCGATCCTGGCACAGTATCCGTCCCCTCTCTTTTCCGGATAAACGGTATTGTTGGTCTTGGTCACCCCGGCCACCGTAGCTATCACATTGTTCGTCCTCCAGAGATATCCGTCCGGAGCCCTGAACGGCTCTTTCGTCCGGGTCACCTCCTGATTTCCGAAAAATTCGAAAAGATGTTTCACTTCGCCGCCTATGACGCCCGATTCCTTGACGGCACGCACAGACCAGCTGTCGAAGGTGCCGCAGGAATTGATGGCTTCCAGAGTCTGCCGGCTTGCGGATGGCAGCGAGGCCTCGCACGCGGCCACCGAGGGGCCTGTCTGTGCCGGCAAGGCCGACGGAGACAAGGATATAAGGATGGTCAGGATAAAAATAATTGTCCGTCTCATAAAAAATGCCTAAATATGCAGAATATTGTCAAGAATCCGTCGACAAAGGTATATATTTTTATCGAAATGAAAAATCCGTTCCGGCTCATAGCTTTTGCCTTGATCCTCTTCACGGTTTCCACGCCGGGCGGGGACTGCGCGGCCGCTCCCGCCTCTCCGCGGGAATTCTTTCTGTACCAGCCCGACGGCACTGCCATAGCGGCAAGGCGCCGGGGCGATGAATTCACGAAAATCCTGACCACGGCAGACGGATGCACCATCAGGATGGGCGAGGACAAGTGGTACTATTACGCCTGGTATGAAGACGACGGGTCTGTCACGCTTTCCGAATACCGCGCCGGGAAAGATGTCCCGCAGGAGATAATGGCCAGAAGCAGGAATATCCCGTACGGGACACTTGCATCGGCTGCGGCGGCCAGAAGGGCCGGACTGCAGCGCGGCGCTGACGCGGATGACAGGATCCTGCTCCGGATCAGGGCGGCACGGAATCCGGGCACCAGGGCGGAAGACGGAGTCGTCGAGAGGCACGGGATCGTCATACTGGCCCAATTTCCGGATCTGCAGTTCCGGTCCGGACACACCAGGGAAAGTTTCGAAAGGCTGCTGTCGGAACCGGGCTACAGCTACAACGGGGCGACAGGCTCTGCATCGGACTATTTCAACGACCAGTTCAAAGGGTTTTATACGTTCTCTTTCGATGTCAGCGACATAGTGACTGTCGACCATGAATACGCATACTATGGTGGGAATGACGATTCCGGCCATGACAAGAATCCCGGCGAGCTCATTGCCGATGCCTGCAGGAAAGCCGACAGCCAGATAGATTTCTCGAAATACGATGACGACGGAGACGGGAAAGTGGACAACGTATTCGTATTTTTCGCCGGGGAAGACGAGGCGGAAGCGGCTTCCGACGACCACATCTGGTCGCATGCGTGGTATCTCTCCGCAGCCGGGGAGACACTTCACCTTGACGGGAAAACCATAGACAGGTATGCGTGCGCGGCAGAGCTGCACCGCTCGGCGGACGGACGGACGGACCTGACGGGAATAGGGACATTCTGTCATGAGTTCTGCCACACGCTCGGAATCTCCGACTACTACGACACCGATTATGAAAACAGCGACGGAAAGTCGACAGCGCTCTGGCAGCACACCTCCCTGATGGACGGGGGGAATTACAACAACGAGAACCGCACGCCGCCGAACCTGAATGCTCCGGAAAGGGAGGAAACAGGGATTTTCGAAGCGACAGCCCTGTCTGCCGGCACCTGCACCCTGGAACCGATAGACGCAAACGGGGTTTATTACCGGGCGGACACGGAAAACGAAGGCGAATACTACCTTTTCGAATGCCGCACTGAAAAAGGATGGGACAGCTACATAGGCGGAAGCGGGCTGCTTGTCTACCATATCGACAAGTCTTCGAATGAAGCCGGATATTCCTCCGGCTACCGTCAGAATCTGACTGCAAGGCAAAGATGGCAATACAACGAAGTGAACTGCTATCCGGCACACCAGTGTGCAGACCTGATAGAAGCTTATCCCGGCGCCGCAAACACTTTGCAGCCGGGAGAGACCATCCAGACATCCATGGTAAGGCAGGTATTTTTCCCGTATGTCACGACATCCGCAAGCTACGATGCCTTTACGCCCGATTCGACACCGGCATTCGTGTCCTGGAGCGGGGCCAAGGTTCCGTTTGCCATCACGGACATCGAAAAGTCCGGGGACAATATCGTTATGCATGTCTATGATTACGAAGGGCCTCTGGAACCGGTGTCGGTTTCCTGCGAAGTGTTTCAGGATGCAGTCATTCTCACCTGGAGCGCTTCCGCCCCGGACTACGACGGGTCTTCGACAGTCTCCTGGCGGGAGAGCGCAGGAGGGGAAAGGATGGAAGAGAGCGTAAACCCGTACGAACCCGGGCAATATTCCTGCACGATCGAAGGGCTGACACCAAGGACTCCGTACCGTGTGGAGATAAGTTTCGAGGGTTCCGGAGAGAAGACCGAATGCAATTTCACCACCAAGTCTCCACGCAGCCGGAATTACCCGTACATCTACCTGTTCAACATCAGTAAGAATGCCGACGGCTCATACCCTGCAGGCAGCAGATTCCCTCTGAGGCTGTACAACGCATACGATGCAGACGGGATCGACTGGTACCTGAACGGGGTGAAGATAGAAACGGACGGGAGCGGATATTACACCCCGGAAAGCTCCGGAGAGATGAAAGCCGAAATAACATACCCTGACGGGACAAAATCCATAGTCACCAAAAACATCGTCATTAAATAGAGCGGATCCATGCGAAAATTCATATACCTCCCGCGATGCTTCATTGCATTATGCCTCATTCCGGGACTTCTCGGCGGATGTGTCGAAGGGATGTCCGTAGAGGAATTCAACAACGAGACCGACATAGGACTTGTCATCGGAAGCGGATACCATTTCCGCTACGACGAAAAGAACTGCCAGACCGGGTACAACGAGTCGAGGAATGAATTCTGGGTGATGGACGACAATATGGCAAACTACTTCATCCTCAAATGCGATGCGTTCCCCGACGTGGGAAATACCGTTAAAGCCGATCTGACATACACGACATCGAACGACCTCAAGACAAGGACAGGTCTTGAATTCAGGGTCACCGATGCGGATTCGGCCACAGGCAAAATCTGGCTGTGGTGCAAGCCGAAGAAGATAGGGGCCATCGTCAAAGTGTTACGATAATAAACAAAATTTATTTATATTTGCGCCCGTTCGGGAAATCCCGGCACACGGATTCAGGAAATTCCGATAAAAAGATACGATTATGAGAAAGAAAATTGTTGCCGGCAACTGGAAAATGAATACTACCGTTGCCGAAGGCGTAGAGCTCGCAAAGGCTGTTGCAGCCGGCTCTGCCAAGGTTCCTGCCGATGTAAAACTCATCATTGCCCCTCCATTCACACACCTTGTTCCCGTAGCTGAAGCGATAAAGGGGACTGCAATAGGGCTTTCGGCACAGAACTGCGCAGATAAGGAAAAAGGTGCCTATACCGGTGAGGTTGCAGCCGATATGCTCGTATCAGCCGGCTGCCAGTACACCATTCTCGGCCATTCCGAAAGAAGGCAGTACTATGGCGAGACCGATGCCAAACTCGTCGAGAAAGTGAAACTCGCCATCGCCAACGGGCTTTCCCCTATTTTCTGCGTGGGCGAAAATCTTGAGGAGCGTGAGGCAGGACGTCATTTCGACGTAGTAACCGAACAGGTGAAGAACGTGCTTTATACCCTTTCCGCCGAAGATATGGCCAAGGTCATCATCGCTTACGAGCCTGTATGGGCTATCGGAACCGGCAAGACGGCTACCGCAGAGCAGGCTCAGGAAATCCACGCCTGCATCAGGAAGGTAATCGCAGAGAAATTCGGTGCCCTCTCCGAGGAAATCACCATTCTCTACGGCGGAAGCTGCAAACCATCCAATGCCAAAGAACTTTTCGCCTGCCCTGACATCGACGGCGGACTGATAGGCGGTGCAGCCTTGAAAGCCGACGATTTCATCGCCATTGCGCTCTCTTACTGATCGGCTGATTATCCGGGGATGAAACCGCGGCTGATCCCGCGGTAACACATAAAAGACGGGCCTGACTTCATATTTCAGTCAGGCCCGTCTTTTTTATCCATCATGCTCCTCTCCGTTCACTCCTTGTCAGGAACCTGGACAACAGGAGGGACGATATTCAGGGTGAATTCCTGAACTTTCGAAGATGAACCCTGATAGTTTTCATTGGCACCGACGAAAGTCACCTTGAACGCTCCCGGTTCACCGTATGTGTACTCGAAGGACGACATCCTGTTCTGCAGGTTCTTTACCACCTCCGGCTGGTCAGGCTCTATGTTGAGGAAGGGCCTCGGAGCGGAAAAAATCCATCCGCGGCACCAGAACGGAATCCCGTCATCCGCAACGTCCGGCGTAGTGACGTTGTCCATATAATTCCCGCCGGCGAAAACTATGTCCTGCTGGGCGTCGAGCCTGATGGTTCCGTTTCCGCCATTGTAGTAATACGGGGTTCCCAGACGGTTTCCCGTCCAGCTTTTGAATCTATTATCCAGCATAAAGACAGTCCCCATCATGGAATTCAGGGAATAGGTCATTTCCACTCCTCCCGGATAATAAACGGTAAGGTCTCCATTGACATAGAAGGTGTCCATAATCAAGTTCGACTTGTCGGGAGCGTCTGCGAATTCCGGAGTATCCCAGTAAAACGCCAGGCAGAAATTCTCTGCTATGATGCTGTTGTCGGTGAATTTCACAAGTACGGTATCATAGACATCCTGCTCACGGTCAGGCTTGTCGTACGGAATCCGCGTCCATCCCTTGATGGAAGCGTCTGCAGAGGCATCCGCCTCCTCAATCATGGATTCCACCAAAGGTCTGTCTTCACTTTCCACGCCTTTCAGGCCTTCGAAATCCGCGTTGCAATAGATTTTCAACTCCGTATTTCCGTCATTCACAATTCCCGACCTGTGCTGGATCTGAAGGAAAAGCAGCACTGAATCCACATTGTCTACAGATGTCTGATAACGGTCCTTGTACCTGTACTCATGTCCGTCCTCCCCGCTGTAGAACAGAAGATTGTCGGGGTTCCCGTCTATATTGAACACCACCGGATCCCCTACCCTGTAGGTATTGGAAGGGTCGAGGGTCACCCTGAAATCCACATCCGAATACACGTTCGCCTGTTCGCATCCCGCTGCTGCGGAAACCATGCATATAACGGCTGCAATATATGGCAATATTCTATCAGTCATATCGTTCAGTATTTGTTCAAGCTTCAGTTCCTACCATAGTTCATTCTGACGGAGAGCCGTGTTCACACCGAGTTCGATGGACGGAATCGGCAGCAGGATGTGGCGGGACTGCACATTTCTCGCAGTACTTGCCGCCAGCGCAGCCGTATTTCCGGAACCCCAGTCCGGATCCAGTTCGTCAGGCAGATAATCCTGCATGGCTTCTACGAAAATTCCCCAGCGGATCAGGTCGTACTTGCGAAGCGATTCGAAGCACAGCTCCCTGCCCCTTTCGTTGCGGACAAGCTGACGGAATGTTTCCTTGTCATACTCGGTTATGTCACGTGTCCCGATTCCTGCCCTGTCGCGGACTCTCTTGACGCAGTCGTAGGCACCGTCCGCCAATGGTCTGTCAAGTTCGTTCGCAGCCTCAGCATACATCAGAAGCACGTCCGCAAAACGAAGCAGCGGATAGTTCACCGGAGTGTATGAGCCGCGGTCTCCCTTGATTCCTTCATAGGCCACCTCCCGGCGGTATTTTCCGCAGTTCCTCACACCGCCGGCTATGAGCGGGCTGGTTTCGGTGGTATAGGTCGAAACCCGGTACGGAGTCTTGTCTATCCCGCCTTTCCACTCGGCGACCACGACATTGTTCTGCTTCATTTCTCCGCCTGCATAGTTGTACGGGCACATGTTCCAGAACTGGCGTTTGTCCCAGCCGGACTTGTTTTCTTCCCAGTAGATGCCGCTTTCGAAATCGGAATCCCCGTCTTCGTCAGCCTTTTTGATGGCGTTCTCATCATCGGTCCTGTCGGTCTCGTAGTACAGTTCCCAAAGTTTCAGGGAGCCGTTGTACTGTCCGTATGCGTAGTTGCAGTTCACTTCGCCGTACGTTCCGACTTCGGCCGAAGACTGGAGTCCTATCAGGTCTCCGATACGGCCGTTGCTCCAGTTGTCGGAACTCGAGCGGTTCCCGAGGAAGTCCGCCTCCCACATGGATTCACGGTACTGCGTGTCGTACTTGTCGGAAATCATATTGATGAACATCTCGGCATAGCCGTTCTTCACGGACGGATCGGCCTGGCTCGGGGCGGTTTCCCCGTACAGGCGGTGCAGCCCGCAGTCTATCACGGCCCCGGAATACTTTTCCGCCTCCTCAAGATATGAAGTCTTCATCTCTTCCGTAGTTCCTTCTATCGACTCGCCGGCCATGAAAAGATACACTCTGGCCAGTATCCCGGCAATAGTGGTGTTCGTCACCCTCGACGGGGCATTTGTCAGGTCCGTTCCGGCCAGATATGCCGCCAGTTCGTCCGTCGACGGCTCTGTCCAGGTATCTCCGGACGCTGCCTCTCCCGCGTCTCCGGCATCGTCGTCTCCGGCAGTCCCGGCTCCAGCACCTTCACCGGCAGAAGCCCCGTACCCGGCATAAAGTACGGCCTTCATCTCATCCGTAACCCACTGGAGTATCTCGAGCTGCGGGGTAGCCGCACAGACGGTCTCGTCCTCGAGAGTCTTTATTGCCTTTGTCCTGAGCGGCACGTCACCCCAGGCCTGCGCCAGGATGAAATGATAGTATGCCCTGAGGAACCTGGCTTCATTGTAATACGTGTGATCCTTGTCGTATTCCGAATTCACCGCCGCCTCCATCAGTACATTGGCATTGTTCACGCCCCTGTAGATCTCTGTCCAGGCCTCGTAGATCTCGGTAGATGACGCGTCATGAAGATACCACACGGAATTGAAGGTGGCCGAAGTCCTGTTGTAGTAGCAGAGGTCGTCTGTGTTCGAAAGCATCAGGGAATAATAGTTGCCGTAAAATGCCTCATTGTTTATGGCCCCGTACACGCCGGCAAGACCGTACTCGAAATCGCGCTCCGATTTATAGAACGTATCGTCGGTAAGCACGACGGGGTCGACATCCAGAAAACTGCAGGATACTCCTGTCAGTGACATCAGGAACAGAGCTGTTATGTTGAATTTTTTCTTCATCGTATTTCCTCCTCAGCATCAGAATGTGAATGAAACACCTGCAGTCAGACCGAACGCCCTCGGATATGCCGACCAGTCGAATCCCGGCGTAAGCACGGAATTCCGCGTGGAGACTTCCGGGTCAGGTCCGGTATAGCCCGTCAAAGTCCAGATATTGTCGGCCGAGACATACACCCTCATAGTGTCGAAGTGCATCGTCCTGAGGACACGGCGAGGGAGAGTGTAGCCGACGGATACATTCCTGAGTTTCAGGAACGAAGCGTCCTCGACCACCCTCGAAGAATAGACGAACATGCCGTTTGCCCCTATTCGCGGAATATCGCTGTCCGGATTCTTCACGGCGTCGAAACGATTCCTGTATGAGGAGAACTGGTTCAGGTTCGATATGGAACCGTTCTCGAAAATAAGCCTGTTCGCGTTCAGGACATCGTTCCCATAGCTCCAGGAGAAGAAGATGTTTACATCGAAGCCGTAGAAATAGAACGAGTTGCCGAAACCTCCGGTGTGGAGCGGCTGTCCGCAGCCTATGATGGTACGGTCGTTGTCATCGACAATGCCGTCCTTGTTGATGTCCCTGTACTTCGGGTCGCCCGGGCGTACAGACGTCTTGGCTACGCTCGAAAGATACGGCACACCGTCCTTCAGGGAGCCGCCTATGAAATCGTCCGCCTTATAGGTGCCGTCATAGATATAGCCGTACATCATTCCGGACGGCTTGCCCACCTGCGTGATGTAAGGATACTGGCTGTTGAACCTCTGGTCCCAGGACACGGAAGTCAGAAGGGACTGCTGTCCGGAAGTCAGGGCCGTGACCTTGTTCCTGTTGAACGCGATGTTGAACGATGTCGTCCACTGGAAATTCTTTTTATTGATATTGAGTGTCTCTAAGGAAATCTCCCAGCCGGTATTGCGCATCGAACCGATATTCATCATCGCAGTCTCATATCCTGATGATGAAGGCATGGTGGCATTCAGCAGGAGGTCATACGTGTTCTTCATATACCAGTCCACCGTCAGCTTTATCCTGTCGTTCTCGAAGAATGTCAGGTCGAGACCGGCATTCCACTGCTCGGTAGTCTCCCATTTCAGCTTGTTGTTCCCCAAATTGCCCGGGAAATAGCCTGTGACTATCTCTCCGTTGAACACGTAGTCGCCGGTTTCCGAGCTGCCGGGCAGAACCACATACTGTGTATAGAAATCATATGGAGTGGTCGTCCTGTTGTTACCAGTCAGACCCCAGGAAAGACGGAGCTTTCCGTTTTTCAGCCAGCTGCTGTCCTTCAGTAGGTCTTCGCGGTTGAAGTTCCACGCTATGGAACCGGAAGGGAAATAGCCCCACTGGTTGTGCTTGGGGAACTTTGACGAACCGTCGGCCCTGAAGGATGCCGTCAGGTAATATTTATAACGGTAGTTGTAATTCAGCCTTACGAAGCCGGACATCATCCTCCAGTTGTATTCATAAGGGGTGACCGACTGGTAGTTTCCGGTGTGCATCCCGTCCAGACCGAGTTCCTCGGTGGTCATATTGGTGGACTTGGTGCCCTTGTAGTCCTGGGACTGGCCCTGGAAAGTAAGACCCCCGAGCAGGGTCAGGTGATGAGCCCGACGGATATGCTTGGTCCAGGTCAGGGTATTCTCATTCAGCCAGGTCACCCAGTTCGTCCAGTAGATGGCCCCGTTGATGCCGTTGCCTGAAGGGGAACCGTCATATCCGGTATAGGTCTGAGTCCCGTTGAACTCTTCCCTTTTCCTGTCCTGAAGGGTATATGTGCCGGTCACTTTCAGGACAAGGTCAGGAATAATGGTGTATGTGAGACCTGCCTGGGCGTTCAGGTAGTCCTGAATGGTCTTCCTGTATTCGTTCCGGACGGAAAGGGCAGGGTTGAACCTGTAGTCGTTCGAGTCCGCGATGTCCTCGTCTATGGGGGACATCAGGAATTCGTCATCCGAGGTCGTGTCCCAGAGCGGCTTCACCGGACGGTAGCCCCACACGGAGTACAGAAGCCATCCGGAAGCGGATGAAGCCTGCTGGGCCGCGGTAGGGTTCGTCCCCGCAGTGACGGACCTCGAATAGTTCACGTTCAGATCCGCCTTTATCTTCTTTCCTATGTTCTGGGAAAGGTTGATCTTGCCCTGATACCTCTGGAAATTGGAATTCACGATGATGCCGTCCTGGTCCAGAACGGAGAAGCTGGCGGCATATCTGGTTCCGCTCTCCTTGCTTCCACCTGTGACGGACACATTGTAGTTCTGCACAAGGGCGGTCCTGTAAATCATATCCTGCCAGTCGATGGTATTGGCATTCCGGTAGTCATCCACCGTATAGAGGGTCTCGCCGTCATGGGTCAGATAGATGTTCGTATTGCCGGAGGCCGAATACATATCGGTCTGGAAATCCACGAATTCATAGGCATCCATCAAATCCACCTTGTTGTAAATCTTGTTTGCCGTCCAGGACGCGCTGAAACTTACCTTAGGTTTGCCCTCGACACCCTGCTTGGTCGTAATCACGATGACGCCGTTCGCGCCTCGGGCTCCGTAAATGGCCGTTGCCGAAGCGTCTTTCAGGATATCGATGGATTCGATATCTGCAGAGTTCAGGGAAAGGGCCAGAGAACTCTCGGACGGAAAGCCGTCGATGACATAAAGAGGTGCACTGCTCTGGGTCAATGAGTTGTTTCCCCTGATGGTGATATTGGCCTCCGCACCGAGCGAACCGTCGGAAGTCGTCACGACCACTCCTGCCACACGCCCTGTCAGGGCCTGGTCGAAATTCGTCACCGGAGTCTTCATTATTTCGCCCATATCCACCTTGCTGACGGATCCGGTAAGGTCTCTCCTCGTCACGGAACCGTAGCCCACGCTCACCACCTCGGCAGCATCGAGAGACAGCTGCTCCTCTGCCATAGAGACATTGATAGTGCTGCGCTTTGCCACCGCTTCCTGTATCTCTTCATATCCGAGACAGGAAAATATCAGGGTCGCGGCAGAAGGCACCGAAATGGTATAGTTTCCGTCCATATCGGTCACGGTACCGTTCGATGTGTTCCCCGACTCGTAGACAGTCACTGCAATGAGCGGTTCTCCGGAAGTGTCCGTAACCCGGCCCTTTACCACGGTATTCTGCGCCGACGCATCAGACACGGATGCCAGAAGCAAAGCCAGCGTAGTCAATAATACTGTTAGTTTATACATTGTCGATAATCAGTTAGTTATTTCTTGTCATAGGCGGATGCGCTTTCGCGCGTCCTGCTCAGATTTTTTTCAGACGGAATTCCACAGGCCGCCCGTCGATGCAGGTCGCGGTCACCCTTGTCAGTCCGCCCTCGCGCGCCAGTTCCACATTGGCCGCCGGCCCTGCAAGCTCCCATTCACCGTCTATTCCGACCTTTTTCAGCAGCGGCTGGCTCGGCTGAGGCGTCGTGTAGGCCTTCTGCGTGATTCCAAGATCAGGAGTACAGATGCTCATAACCACCGTTCCATCCTCAGAAGTCCTCTCCATTACCATAGTCTCGGCGTCTATCGACGATATGGGAAGGAAAGCCTTTGCCTCCTTTCCTCCCGGCAATGCGGAGAACCCTTCCGCCGAAGCCGCACCGTCGTATGCCCCGTAGCAGGCATAGGCCGTGATCCCTGTGATGTGGTCATTCACCACATGCGCATCATTGTCGCATCTGATGACAGTGTAAGGCAGTTTTTTAGAGTACTGCTTCACCTCTTTGCCGGACGGCTGCACCAGCATCATATATTCGTAGGAAGCATTCTGCGGCGACACACCATGATCTATATATGCTGTGACGAAATCCCCGGTGCCTTCCTTCTTGCGGGTATCCGACGGCGAAGTCTGCGTCTGTTTCACCACTGTCAGTCCCGCCGCATCCGGAATGATGAAATAATTCCCGAGGATGTCGTTGAGCACGGCCTGGCCCTCTCCTGCAAACCTGTAGGTGGACGGGAACGGAAAATCTCCGAAAAAGTCGTCATTTATGTCGAGTATCATCCCTTCCTTTTCATCGAGCCTGAGCTGATACAGCGTGGTCTCTGTAGGATAGCCGTAGTTTTCGGTATTCGAGATGCCGCTGCCGAGATACACTATCCTGTTGTCGAAACAGAATACGCTCTTTGTGGCAGTGGCCCCTGCACAGAAGTTTTCCCTGTCCTTCTCCACGTAGGTAAAGGCCATCATACCGTTCCTGCCTTCAAGGGAAGACACTCCCGGGAAACGGGAATCGTTACGCTCCATAAGTGTGCCCTTGAGCGGGCTGTCCAGCATATCGAACGGAAGGTGCACGGAAGTCGCACCCGGCACCCTGTTCCAGTCCCATCCTTCCTGGGAAAAGCCGCTCGCCTTTGCGGATACCGGTTTCCCGGAACCGATGAGCTGGGCCGTGCCATAGCTCTGGTAGCGGCCGAAACGGTTGTCCGCAGCATATATTTCCGCACTCCATACATCGGAATTGTAGGCTTTGAGAGAAAGCATCCAGTTGTCCCTGCGGTGAATGCCGAGGGCGGCGTAATTCAGCGCGAAAAAGCCTTCCGGTGCCGGAGAGGCTGAAGTCACCCCGGCTTTTCTGAGGGCTGCTATGCTCTCCGGGTCCTGGCCTCCGAGATAAAGGTAGGCCCCTCCGAGATCCGGGTCTGCACCGAGACCGGAGTCCGTCAGGTCGCCGAGCAGGGCAAGGGAGGCGAAAGCCTCGATATCCGCCTTCGGTATGAACCCGTTGAAAGGATGTCTTCCGCAGATGCCCACTCCCCAGTCGGTAAGATTGCAGTAGTCGCGCATGGTCAGCAGCGCGTGTTTGAGAACCCGGCGGCTGTCTTCCCCGATCACGAAATCCGTACCGGCAGTGTAGCCGCAGAAATCGCCGAGAGCCGCAAAGGCCCCTACCGAATATGCAGGATAATGTCCTCCGTGATGGAAGGACGTACCGTCAGGCTTGAATCCTCCGAGCGTTCCCGGAGAATAGCTGATGGATCCGGACAGCCATCTCGAAAGAGCCGCCATCTTCGCATATCTCTCCGACGGGTCGGGTGTCATCATAGCGGCGACAAGCTTGGCATCGAGCAGCGTATGCCAGCTGTCGAGTATTTCGTCCCTGCCGTACTGGAACGGGAGGCGGGCCTCCTGCAGTCCGCTCCAGTATTCAAGCACCTTCACGTACTCATCCGCCTTTCCGGCAGCCTCGATTTCATCCCTGAGCAGCCACATGCCGTGGTACAGCTCCCTGATCTGATAGCCGTAATGGTGGTTCGTGCCCTGTCCGCTTCCGTAAGCGAACCCCTGGTCGATGGCATGATCCATGGCGACGAACACCTTGTCGAGATTTGCCCTGCTCCCCGTATAGGAATAATCCTGGGCGTAATAATCGATGATCTGTCCTATGAAACGGATGCGCATCTCGCCGCGGGAGTTGTTGAATTCATCATCGCTCAGAAGCGGGGCTCCTGTCACGGAACCGTCTTCGAGCCTTTTCAGACCGTACTTCACGTACATATCGTCAGCCCTGCCCAGAAGCGTGCCCTTTACATAATTTTCACTCGAATTCCTCGCCTTGAAAGCCTTGTCCATCCTCTCCTCCACGAGCAGAAGCATCTTTTCCTGCCCGTCGGAAACGGAAGTCACCTCAAGGGCGGGATACTGCTCCCACTCCCACAGGCGGGCCCAGTGCCACATATTCCTTTTAAGGTTATGGTTATTCTTCGGAATCTGCATATCCGGGGTGATCTGGTCATGTAGTTTTGTCCTGGAAAAAGTCAGCCTGTCCACATAAATGGTCCCCTCCGGAACGGAAGCAGGCGGCGTCACCGTCATTTTGGCCACATTGACGGCCCTTTTCTTCTGGCTTTTGTCGCCATAGTATCCATAGGGGCACGGCATGTCGATGTACTTGATCCAGGCAGTCCTCCACCCTTTGAAATCCATATTGAAATCGAAGTGGCATATTTCCTCGTCGCTCCAGTTCCAGAAAGTGAAGCGAAGCGGAGCGTCCATCGGTGCCGTATTGTAGATCCAGACGATTATACCGGCGCCGTTGACCTTCATAGAAGCCTCGATGTCAGTACAGTTGTTGAAAGTCAGGGCAGCCTGGCCTTTCCACGAAAACCTAACCGAAGTCTTCCCGTCCTTGAACTTCTCCGTCGAGGACACCGCCTCTCCGTTACCGTTCACACGAAGAAAGCCTGGAACGCCCGATTCGAAGTCGTATTGCGAATTTATGGCAGCCCGGGCGGATAGAAAACACACTAAAAAAGAAACAAAGACTATGAAAATTCGTTTCATCCGGTTATCAATTATGGTATTTCGACAAAAGTACAATTAATTTTTGAACGTTCAAGGTAAAATACGGACAAAATTTGCATTGTCCGGGCAAAATCCAAACATTCATGATTTTTTATTTGCCATAAAAAAGTTTTTGACTAACTTCGCGGAAATCCGGAAATGTAACCGTTCACGGAAAAACTGATAACTGTACTAATATTATTTAACAACTTCAATCAATGAAATTTACAATTCTTCCCGCACTGGCTTTGACGGTGATAGCCGTGCAGTGTGCTCCGAGAACCGACATCATCAAGGATAACGTGGCTAATGCCGAAGTCCAGCTTAAATCCCTTGTTGAAGCATCGGAAGCCGGAGATACCGTAAGGATACCTTCATCGTACGAAAACGGAGAAATCATATACGTCCCTACAGATGACTGGGTAAGCGGATTTTTCGCCGGCACACTCTGGTATATGTACGAGTTGACGGGAGACGAATACTGGGCGGAACACGCCAGGATACAGACGGAACTCCTCGACACGGTCCAGTACCTCACGTGGCACCACGATGTCGGCTTCATGATTTACGACAGCTACGGAAACGGGCTGCGGCTCAAGAACATAGACGGCTACAAGGATGTCATCGTGAACACGGCCAAATCCCTTTCCACCAGATTCAGACCGAATGCCGGCATCCTCCAGTCCTGGAACGTCGACAGAGGCTGGCAGGCCGAGAGGGGATGGAAATGTCCCGTAATCATAGACAATATGATGAATCTCGAACTCCTGTTCAAGGCTTCGGAATTTTCGGGCGACACGACATTCGCGAAGATAGCCGTAAGCCATGCGGACAAGACGATGGAAAACCACTACCGTCCGGACTTCAGCACATACCACGTCGTGGACTATGACGACGAGACAGGCGGGATAAGGGGAAGATACACGGCCCAGGGCTATGCGGACGAGTCCGCCTGGGCAAGAGGACAGGCCTGGTCGCTCTACGGATACACTATGATGTACCGCTTCACTTCCGACAGCAAGTATCTCGAAAGGGCCGAGGATGTGGCAGAGTACCTGTTCGACAATCCGAATATGCCGGAAGACCTCGTACCTTACTGGGATTTCGACTGCCCTGACATCCCGGACACCTACAGGGACGCCTCTTCGGCCGCCATCATAGCTTCTGCCCTGTACGAACTGAGCTGGCACACCGACAACGACGAATACAAGGAAAAAGCCGACAAAATCATCTGCTCGCTGTCCACTCCGGCATACAGGGCGGCCCAGGGCACAAACGGAGGCTTCATCCTGATGCACTCTGTCGGGAGCATCCCTCACGGTGGCAGCATCGATGTTCCCCTCAACTATGCCGACTACTATTTCCTCGAAGCGCTTGTCAGGAAAGGGAATATCGAGAAAGGCATCGCACCTGTCGTAAAATAAATAAGGTATTTCGCCTGTAATATATGCTGAAAGCCGTATGCACATTATCGGCCTTGGCGCTTATCTTTTCCGCAAGTGCCAAGGTCGTTGATTTCGACCCCGGAAGCGGGATTATGTCGTTCGAGGACGGCACGGATGCCGTCGCTCCGGTCAAATCGCGCACAGGCCTTTCCGGAGAACACAGCAAATACGGGGAGAATTCGCTCAAATGGGAATGGAACAGACGCGGGGCCGCACTCGTCATACCTGGCGAGGTGCCATACCTGCCGGAAAATCCGAACCCGAAAGAAACTTCGGTGTCATCGTTCGTTTTCTGGGTCTACTCCCCTACCGCTATGGAAGGCAGCATCAGATTTTCCTTCTGCAAAGGGGACAGGGAGTGCTGCCATTTCGAATACGGCCTCGGATTTACCGGCTGGAGAGGGGCCTGGGTAGCCTTCGACAGGGATATGACCGGGACTCCGGAAACAGGGATGGACAGGGTCGTCATCTCGGCACCGTCCGGCAGCAAAAAGGGTGTCCTGTATTTCGACGGCATCATCACTTCCGTTTTCGAGGATGTACGGCACCACACTCCGGACTGGCAGGCGCCTTTTATAAACAAGGACACGGACGTACACTGGCTCGTGCTGAACAACAGCTGGAACCTGGAACTCGACATCATACCTGAAGAAAGTATCTCCCGACAGGAAATCGAAGAACTGGAAACCATCGAAGACCGGTTCGTCAGGCTGGTGGCCTCGGGTAAAAAGCCCTGGCCGGTCGAAAAGCTCCGGACGATGTACCGGGAGTACGGAATTACGGAAAATGCAGACGGCACAGTCAGGGGCAAGCCCGTCTTCTTCACGAGATACGGAGAAACGTTCCTGAACCTCGGAATCAAGGATGCGGCGGCCAGGTTCGGCGCTAACGGACAGCTTCTCAGACAGGCCAATGACAACCTCTTCCAGCTGGCTGTCGCCTGGATGAATGAAAAGGACCCTCTCATAAGGGAGGAAATTGCGGGGATGTATGTCGGACTGACCGGACATCTTCTCGACCAGGGATTCGCGGCGGGAAGCGCACAGGGCACGCTGCATCACCTCGGCTACAGTATGAGGAACTTCTATACCGCCCCGGTGATTATGAAAGACGTTCTCGAAAAGGCGGGACTTGCGGGAAAGGTGCAGGCGGCTATGGAATGGTTTTCCGGCGTGGGAGAGGTGAAGACGGCTCCTTACCGGCCCGGGATGGACATAGACGCGTTCAACACCTCGCTTATGGGCCGCATCGCTTCACTGCTGATGCTGGAAGACACTCCATACAAGGTCGCCTATATGAAAGCGCTTTCAAGGTGGATCGACAACGGATTCCGGTATGCCGACGGACTGCAGCCATGCTTCAAGACGGACGGCACGGTGATGCACCACAGGAAAGCCTATCCGGCCTACGCCACAGGCGGGTTCGACGGGGCTGTGAATGCCGTATGGATGCTGGGCAAGACCGGTTTCGCCGTATCGCAGTCCAGCCACGAAATATTGAAGGACGCCCTTCTGGAAATGCGGTTCTACTGCAACAGGGAATCATTTCCGCTGGCTATGTCCGGCAGGCATCCGGACGGGAAAGGCGCCCTGATCCCGCGGCAGTATTCGCTTTTGGCCGATGCCGGCTCGCCGGACGGGACGGAAGACACGGACAGGGAGCTTGCCGCAGCATATATGAGAATGGACGGCAGCGGAGAATACGGGAAGAAGTTCTCGGCAGCAGGGATAAGGGCGGAAAAGGCTCCGGAAGGCTGCCGGGCATACGCTTTCGCCTGTTCGATGTCGCACAGGCGCGATGAATGGCTCGTGACAATGGCAGGACACAGCAGATACATCTGGGCCACAGAAATCTACGAAGGTGCAAACCTTTACGGCCGCTATCTTACACATGGCAGCATGCAGATAATGGCAGACCCGGAAAGCCACGTAAGCGCAACAGGCTCAGGCTACCGGACAGCCGGATGGGACTGGTGCCACATTCCCGGAACTACCGCGGCAGAAATCCCGATGGAAGACATGCTTGCCAACGTCCTGAACGTGGATGAATTCTCCGGATACGAAGAAATGCTGCTTTCGGACGAATGGTTTGCCGGAGGAGTCACGCACAAGGGAATGGACGGAGTTTTTGCGATGAAACTCCATGAACACGACAAGTACAACGGCACCCTCCGAGGACTGAAATCCTTCTTCGCTTTCGGAGACAGGATCATAGCCCTCGGCTCGAACCTTGAAAACAGCCTCGAAGGCTCGGAACTGCACACTACCCTCTTCCAGAACAGTATTCCGGAAGACCGGAAGCAGGACAGCCTGCAGACCGTGAACGGGGTCACTGCCGTTTCGGACCGGTTCGGGAACGCCTTTCTCGTCAGCAAAGGTGAAACCGTTCTTTGCCAAGGGCTGCAGCACTCTTTCCACGAGGAAACGATGGCTCCGACCTCGGGTTACTTTGAAAAGGCATATATAAACCACGGCAGCCAGGTCAGGGACGGCGGCTATGAATATATGGCGGTCATCCACGCTTCACGGGACAGGGTGGAGAAATACTTGGAGGAACTTCCGTACGAAGTGATACGATGCGACAGCAAGGCCCATATCGTAAAGGACAATGAAAGCGGGGAAAAAGGGTTTGCAGTCTTCGAGGGGCTCAGTGAAGGCGATGATGCAAACATTGTCTCCGCCACTCCGTCTCTGATCCTCTACAGCCTTGACGGAGACACTATGACGCTGAGTGTCAGCAACCCGGACCTTGCGCTCTACGAAGGCCCGAGCGACGAGGTTTTCGACAGCGAAGGCAGGCGCACCGAACGCAGCATCTACGGAAGGGAATGGGTGGACTCCCCTTGCGGCGCCACCGAAGTCAGGCTGACGCTTGACGGGGAATGGGAGATGGACGACTGCGGGGACAGCAACGTAAAGGCCGACATCGCCAACGGGAAAACGACACTTCAGTTCTCGACAAGGGAAGCCCGCACGGAAGAAATACGGCTGATAAAAAAGAAATGACTTTCCAGATATGGCTGATACAAAGAAATACCTGATTCCCGTATACGGACTGGCCCTGATGGCTTGCGGGAACAATGTCCGGGAGAGACCGAACGTCATTTACGTCTTTCCGGACCAGTTCCGCAACTGCGCTATGGGGTTCTGGGCCGATGAGGAATACTCCCGGTACGCAGGATGGCTGGCGGATCCGGTCCATACTCCGAACCTCGACAGATTTGCCGATGAATCCCTGGTACTGTCGAATGCCGTAAGCACCTGTCCGCTGAGCAGTCCGTACAGGGGTATGTTCCTGACCGGAATGTATCCCGAAAGAAACGGGGTCACCCTCAACTGTATGGCCCTCAGGCCGGAAAGCACCCTGTCGCCTGAGGCCGTCTGCATTTCGGACGTTTTTGCGGAAGCCGGCTACAGCTGCGGCTACATCGGGAAACTGCATGCGGAGACCCCTATGAAAAACGATCCTGCAAATCCTGGACATTATGTAAGCGACCGGAATCCGGAATGGGATGCCTATACTCCGCCTGAAAGGAGGCACGGATTCTCCTACTGGTACTCGTACGGGACGTTCGACGTCCACAAGAATCCGCATTACTGGGATACGGAAGGGGTAAGACACGACCCTCACGAATTTTCCGTCAAGCATGAGACTGACAAGGCCATAGAATTCCTGCGGAATGAAAACGGGGAAAGGGACGCTGACGCGCCGTTCTTCCTGGCCTTGGCCTACAACCCGCCGCACAGCCCGTACGAAAGTCCGGAAGACTGTATGGACGAGGACTACGGACTGTACAGGGATATGACATTATCAGAACTGTATGTCAGGCCGAATGCGGACACAACCCTCTCCAAGGCGCCGGCGGCAAGATACTATTTTGCCAATGTAACGGGAGTGGACAGGGAATTCGGGCGGCTGCTCGACGAACTGGAAAGACTCGGACTGAAAGAAAATACCATTGTGGTGTTCACGTCCGACCATGGTGAAACGATGTGCAGTCATGGCACCCTGGATCCGAAAAATTCGATTTATACCGAATCCTTCAACGTACCTTTCATAATAAGGTATCCGGGCAGGATCCGCCACAGGGTAGATCCGATTCTGCTCAGTACTACGGACATCATGCCTACCATGCTGGCTCTTGCGGGACTGGAGGACAGGATTCCGGAGACGGTGGAGGGAAGGAACCTCGCGCCTGCCGTTCTCGGGAACGGAGAGGATTGCGACATTCCCGATGCCGCCCTGTACATCAGGAATCTGGACGGGGAAAAGGATGCCGATGGCATCGTACACGGTATTTTTCCCGCAGCCCGCGGCATAAAGACCGGCCGCTACACGATGGAAATCTCCATAACAAGAGACCTGAAACCGGAGCGCGTCCTGATATTCGACGATTTGAAGGATCCATACCAGATGAACTGCATTCCGTACACCGAAGAACCTGAACTGTTCGACGGATTGTGCAGCGTACTCGAAAGGAAACTTGAAGAGGCGAATGACGTGTGGTTCCGGGAAGGAATCCTGGAAAAACTTATGCTCGGGCCCGGAGATACATCCGGGAACGGAAACAGATAACCGACCGAAAATAAACCATAGGAAATATTATGAAGAAATCTTATCTGAAAATAGCCTGTCTCGCTGTTGCGGCCGCTTTCTGGAGCGCCTGCGCGGATACTGCGGCATTGGAAGAGCAGCTGACAGGACTTGAAGACAGAGTGACAGCCATGGAAGATAAGGTAACGGCGATCAACTCGAATGCCGCTGCCGTCTACAAGCTTCACACAGACGGTCTCATAGTGATGGACGTGCATACATACGGGGACAAGGACAACACCGTTTACCGGCTCGATATGAGCGACGGGACCTCCGTAGAGATTTATGTCGCAGAGGACGGGACAGGTATCACTCCTACGCTCGGTGTCGACCAGGCAGGGAACTGGACTCTGAAAATCTTCCCTGACGACGAGCCCGTCATAGTCTCGGAAATGGGAAATGCAGGCGGGGGCATACCGCAGCTCGGTGTCTCCGAGGATGGTTGCTGGCAGATCAGTTTCGACAACGGCGTATCCTGGGAGACCATTACCGGAGAGGACGGGAAACCGGTCGAAGCTGTCGGCACATCGTTTACCGACTCGTTCTTCACCGAAGTCGAATACGATGAGGAAAAGAATGTCATCGACATCACCATGGAAAACGGTGAAAAACTGTCTCTCACCGTATATTCGGCAATGATCACGATGGAAGTGGAAAATTTCGAAGACGGAATGGACATAGGGCTGAGCGAGCCTCTTATTTTCTACGCCACGTTCTCCGATGATGTGGTCAATGCTTATATAGAATTCCCGGGAGGCGATGCCGGCTGGTCCGGGGAAATCGAACCGGTAGAAGGCGGCAGGCACAGTTTCACCATTACCGCACCATCCTCCGGCACGGGAGAACAGACAGTCTGCGTCTACCTCGAATCTGCAGAACACTATCTGAGACTGTATGAATTCAGGCTGAATCTCACCGACAACGTCGACTATGCGAACAGTTGCGAAGCCTGGAAAAACTTCAAGGGCAACTATCCGGACAAAATGTCCGAAGCCATCCTCCTGGACTACTCGTATGCAGGATACATGCACGGAGAAGAGGCTCCAGCGGAAATCACGGTTTCAAGGAACGGGGAAACATATACCGCAAGCAACGGATACAAAGTCTACAACATAGAGGACTTCGGGGCGGACGGGACAGACGACGCGAGCGACCGCGATGCCTTCATAGCCATGCTCACCGAGGCTTTCGGCGAGCCGCGGATGACAGACTCGGGGGACCAGATGATTTTCCCGTCCCCTTCATCCCCTGCAAACGCAGTCCTGTATTTCCCGGAAGGGAACTTTATCCTGCACACATCCGCCGATGACAACAAGGAGCAGAACAAAAGCGTGTCCATCGTGATTCGCGGCAGCAACATAATAATGAAAGGAGCGGGACGGGACAAGACCACGATTACCATGAAAGACCGGAACCTTCCGAGCTCTGCCGCAATGTATTCCTCTCCGGATATGATACAGTTCAAGCACAACACGGGAATCGGCAGCGAAAGCGACGAATCCTCCCGCAAGGAAATCGCGACGGTCACGGCAGACGCACCGAAAGGAGCTTTCAGCGTGCAGGTGTCGGGAGGTGCGTCTTCGCAGCTAAAAAGCGGGAACTGGGTATGCCTTTACCTCAAGACCACCTCTCAGGATGCCATAGCTGAGGAACTGGCGCCATACACCGTCGAAGATGCCTCGGGATGGGCCATAGCAGAAACTGACGGGGTAATGGTACGGGACTATCATCAGATAAAGGGGGTCTCGGGAAACACTGTCGAATTTTATGAGCCTGTCATGCACGAGGTCAAGGCGGCATACGGATGGAAAATCATCGAATTCGGACATTACGAGAATGTCGGCATCGAAGACCTGACTTTCGCGGGAAACGCAAAAGAGGACTTTTTCCACCACCAGTCCTGGGAAGATGACGGGGCATTCAAGCCTGTCAGCATGAACAGACTTGTGAATTCCTGGATGAGAAGGGTGGATTTCCGCAGCGTAAGCGAAGCCTGCTCTGTCATAGGAAGCGCCAACGTTTCCGTCTATGACATAGTCATCGAAGGGAACAGAGGCCACTCTTCCATCAGGTCGCAAGGTTCGTCAAGGGTATTCATCGGAGCGGTGAGAGACCGGTCGGAAGGCAAAAGGATGAATGTCCAGGGCAACGGGATGAGCGGCAGCACGATTGAAGTGACAGGACAGTACCATGCCACCGGCGTGTCCAAACAGAGTCTCGGTGCAGTGCTCTGGAGGAACACCTGGGGAGTGGACGGCTGTTTCGAGGCCCACGCGACACAGCCTCGGGCCACCCTCATAGACTGCTGCGAAGGAGGCTGGATGAGATACCGTGAAGGCGGGGACGAAAACCAGCTCCCGAACCATCTGAACGACCTTACCGTATGGAACTTCAATGCCACGGACATTTCGAACCTCAGCCAGGACGGAAATATGGCGTCATCATTCATCTGGTGGAGCTCCGACAAATGGTGGAAGAACCTTCCGGCTATCATAGTCGGGTTCCACGGTCAGTCCGTCACGTTCGACAAAAGCGCGGACCAGACCAAATACGTTGAAAGCGAAGGTTCTTCGGTCGTACCGGAATCCCTCTACGAAGCACAGTTGAGAAACCGGCTCGGTGCCGTTCCGGGATGGCTCACGGCCCTGAAAACCCTCAACTGACCGCAGAGCCGCCAAACAAACACAGAAAACAAAAAGATCAATATATTATGAAACTGAATTTCAATACATTAGTCAAATGGTCCGCAGCCATCTTCGGAGGAGCCGTCCTTGCGGCCTGTGCAGATCTGAGCGATCTGGAAAACAGAGTGGATGACCTCGAAAGCAGGGTTTCCGCCCTCGAGGCCCAGATCCCGGCCCTCAACGAAAGCGTTTCAGCCATAAACGCCCTGTTCGAGAGCTACGGGAATGACGCCAGCGTCATAGTGAACCTGCAGCAAGTCACTGAAAACAACGAGACCTACTACACGTTCCAGCTTTCCGGCGACGAGACCGGAACCGTGTACACCCTGAAACAGGGACAGCCAGGCTCGGCCCCCGAGATAGATGTCCGGTACAAAAAAGAGACCGGCAAATACGAATGGTGGGCGAACTATGCCGGTGAAGGAGAGGAGGACGACTGGCAGCAGATAAAGGTAAACGGGACGGAAGACCCTGCCACTACCGATGCCGTAGTCCCTCAGTTCCGAGTAAACGAAAAGAAGAACTGGGAAGTCAGTACGGACAATGGACAGAACTGGACACCGGTATATTACACCGGGACACAGGATCCGGTTCCTGCCGTAGGCTCCGACTCACAGTGGTTCGAGGATATTTCCTATAACCCTGAATCGAACATTCTGTCCATCACTATGGGCGAAACTGTGTATGAAATCCTTGCCCTTTCCGACTTCTCCTGCGTCATTACGGATGCTGACGGAGAAAAAGTGGAATACAACTTCCCTGTCGTATTCGCGGCCGGAGAGACCCGGAACTATACCGTGGCGATGGCCGGTGTCGAAACGGCCAGGGTCATAGCCCCGTCAGGCTGGACTGCCGAACTCGGGGATCCCGATGCTGCCGGCAAGGCCAATTTCAGCGTAACGGCACCCGGTGCGGCAGCCGGAACATCGGCATCGGCAACCGCCTCTGCCCCGCAGACAAAAGTTTCCGCCAACTCCAAGACCGACATCACCATCCACGCCATAAACGCCAAGGGCCTGTCCATCTTCGCCAAGATGCAGGTGAAGGCCGTTGCCGGAGACAATCCTGCGATGACCGTAGCCGCAGCCACATCCGACCAGGGCTACAGCAGAGTGAAATTCGACGTGAGCGGACTTTCCAAAGTATCTTCATACAGATGCCTCCTCTATGCTGCCGACGAGCCTGCCCCTACCGAGAGTATGCTCGCTTCAGGACAGCTGGTAAGCGAAGACCTGACAGACCAGCTTGCCTTTGACAATACGGCAGACGGTGCTTCCATCGAATACGGTGGAGAATATACTTTGTACGTGCTTCCTTACAACTCTGACGGCGAATCCGGCTCCATAATCACAGCAGAAGCCACGACCAGGATCCCTGCCACCTATTCCGAAGTCTACAATGCAGGAGAATCCATTACCATTGCCGGGAAAACCTATAACTCAGAAACATACGGCGCCGCCTCGGTCATTACTTCCTCAAATTCGGAAATGACAGCCATCGCCACCGGGGATAAAAGCGGTACTGCAGTGTATTTCGTCAAGCCTGATGCTCAGGCACAGTTCAAAATCACTGACGGGATAAACACGATGCTTGTCATCGGTGATGATATGGCAGCCAAAAGCCCTGTAAAAGTAATGAACAGGCTCAGTCTGAATCAGGGTGTGGACAAGACCGGAGGAACATTCATCTGTTACAACCTCGATCTTGATATGACAGGGTTCAATAATTATCACATCTACATGACTGCAAACGGCACTTATAGCTATGTAGGCTTTATAGACTGTGATTTCACCCTTACCAAATATGCCTTGTTCGGAGGATTCAACACTGCAAGAAAACTCAATGAAGTGGATTTCTACAGATGCCGGTTCGACCTGAGCGGACTGACTGACCAGACAGTTCTGTTTTCACCCTCTTCCGTCGCCGCATCCATAGGGACTATTTCATTTAGGGATAATATTGTCTATTCGACAGACGAGGCAGGAAAAACCGATTTCCGAATCCTGTTAGGTGCAGCTTCCAAAGTAGACAAGGTGATACTGAAGAACAACTCATTCATCAACACGTGGCACGGTACCGGAAGTGCTGTTCCATCCTATATCGGTTGCTTCAGTGTAGGCACTGTCGAGGTTCAATACAACATTCTTTGGACAGACAAGACTTTCACTAACGGGTATTTTGACTTTTTCAGAGTCGACACCGGCAACGGCGGAACATACCCTACCGGCGATATCTGCGATCATAACATCGCCTATTGCCCGAATTTCACCAAAAGCATCTTTATATTCTATAGTGACAACGGATTTACTGGTGCCGAACCATTCACAAAACTTACCGAAAATCCATTTGAGGGCGGAAGCTTCAACCTGAACGAAGGCATCTTCAAACCGAACAACACCTATACCGCCTACGGCTCGTCGATCGGCAGATAAAAATCGATCGGCAGATAAAAAAGATGCCGGAAGTCCGCAACCTGGACTTCCGGCACTTTTTTTATATTCGGTAATGTTGCCAAAAATGTATTCACTTTTCCATGAATAAATTCAAAGGTGAATACATCTGATTCTTCAATTCATTATATCTTATTCAGCAAGAATGAAAATATCCTAACATAATGAATAAATAGAGTTATCCCAATAGTCAAATTGTCACCAAGGACTGGTCTTCAACCTTGATTGTCATAAGTTCTCTTCCTACCTCCTGCATGGTGCTCAAAATCTCATTGAGCCTTTTCTCCGAAGGCTTCTTTATACCACTTATGTATTGAGCAAAGAGACTTTGTGAAATCCCCATCCTCCTTGCTATTGCTGAAGCATTGAGTTCAGGGTGCTCAATAAATAGCCTGTAAAGCAGACTGTCATTCTTCTTCTGGAAGAATCCCTCAAAACTCAAATCCTCATCAAGTTTCTCCCAATGGATGCCAAAGTCATCTGCTGTATAGTTCTTCCTTTGCTCAGGAGTAGCATACTTTAACCTCGGATAGTCTGCAAACCTTTCACTTGCAGTCTTTCCATTTTCTGTCTGAATCCATATTTCAGAATCAGTCAGCCATATTTTTGTAACCTTTTCCATATCAGATACTCCTGTTGAAAAACTTGTTCCAATGCTCTGCTATAATCTCCTTATTTTCCTCAATTACTGATTCAACAAGTTTCAATTCTGCCGGCTTCAGTCCTTTGTTCTCTACAAGTTTCACTTCAGGGAATAATGTGAACTTGGCACATATATTACCTTTGACTACATGGACATGAATTGGCTCATGGTCATTGGCATAAAATAAGAATCTGAAACCGAACAGAATGAATATAGTAGGCATGTCTTTCTTTTTACAGGAACAAATATAGGTAATATAATCATTACCTCAAAATATCTGCCTAATTTTCCAAAAGGAAAAAAAGGAGTGTGATTTTCGCATCTGTTTCATTGATAATCACATTAAATGTAATGGCCCTTACTCCGCCACTCTTGCCTTTACCTTTACTCTTGACTGCCATTCTGATTTTCCGTACTCCATTACCGAGGTCTGTTCCTATTGATGGATTTTCGATAAGGCCTTTACGGATATTCAACTTCATATTCCTTTAACAAATCTTCAAGACGGGGCAATTCCTTTCCTGTTTTCTGCGCTTCAAGAACTTCTGTATAGGCTTCTCTTATGTCCTGTAAGATTTCCTCTTTCTCCGACTTGGCTGTTTTCGTCCTGCTCGTCTTGGCTACGGAAACACCCTTCAACTGCCCCTACACTTTCCTCAGACTTGGAATAATGTCAGGATTCTCTATGTTCAATATCATCTGTGTCATAATCGTAAATATTTAATGGCTTCTTTGTAAAG
>CASFLY010000022.1 GCA_949295645.1 uncultured Bacteroidales bacterium
CCAGTATTGCTACCGGTCATGCTGCCCCTCGACTTGCATGTGTTAGGCCTGCCGCTAGCGTTCATCCTGAGCCAGGATCAAACTCTTCTTTGTATAGCTTCTATTTCTCTACAGAGTCCGTCCTTTCGCTCTTCCCTTTTTTTTCAGGAATTTGACGCTCTTCTTATTGCTTGTACTTGTCTTTCATCAGTATTGTCAAGGATCTTTTCCCCGTTCTTTCTTTCGTTTTTTCCGAAACGGGCTGCAAAGATACGAACTTTTTATTCCATTCCAAATATTTTTCGAGTTTTTTTTCATACTTTTGCCCCGTCACACAGGAAAACAAAAACATCGGAATGGCCTCTTACTGGCAGTTATTTGTCATTTTCGCTAAAATAGGCGCCTTTACACTCGGTGGAGGCATGGCGATGATTCCGCTGATTCAAAACGAGATAGTGAAACGCGGCTGGTTGGATGAGAAAGATTTCCCCGACATAATAGCCCTGTCCCAGACAGCACCGGGACTTCTCGCCGTAAACATCTCGATATTCATCGGGTACCGGCTGAAAGGAGTAAAGGGCAGCCTCGTAGCTACTCTCGGAAGCATCATCCCGCCATTCACGATCATTCTTCTGATTGCAATCCTTTTCACAGGCTATCAGGACAACCCCGTCGTCATACGCATTTTCAAAGGCATACGTCCTGTCGTCGTCGCCCTGATTGCCGTCCCGATGCTGCAAATGGCGAAAAAAAGCAACCGCAACTGGCAGTCATACCTGCTTTCCGCCATTGTCCTGATTGCCGTAGGCTTTCTGAAAGTCTCTCCTATTTATATATTGATAGTCATAATCGTCATATCCTTTGCGGCAGCCAGATTCCGCGACACCAGAAACAGGGAGGGCATGAAATGATATTCGCAGAGCTTTTTATGACATTTTTCATCATCGGCCTGTTTACGATAGGCGGCGGATATGCCATGCTCCCGCTCATCCAGACCCAGGTGGTGACGGTCCACCAGTGGATAGACGAACACACTTTTACGGACATAGTGGCGATTTCCCAGATGACCCCCGGGCCGATCGGCATCAACAGCGCGACATACATAGGCTATACGGTTCTCGAGGAAAGCGGGGCCCCGCAGATAGTAAGCATCCTCGGTTCCTGCACGGCTACCATCGCCGTCGTCCTGCCCTCTTTTCTGATAGTGCTCCTGATGTGCAGGATGTACAACAGGTTCAAGGGCAACACCCTGTTCGACGGAGTAATGGGCGGACTCAAACCAGCCGTAGTCGGTCTCATCGGGGCGGCTGCCATCCTTCTGATCACGCCCGAAAATTTCCCCCACTGGACGAGCTGGGTCCTTTTTGCCGCCGCATTCATCGTATCATGGGTATGGAAAGCCAATCCCATATACGTCATTCTGGCAGGAGGCCTGGCCGGCTTTATCCTGTATTGATTCCGCCGTCAGACTGCCTCCCGGCATCAGGCAATGACGCTCCTGTTTTTTCTGTGGATGAAACAATAGCCGTAGAGAAGGTATAGCAGAATCAGCAAAGTATTGACACCCAGCCTGGCAGCCATCATCCATCCGGAAGACGCAAAGTCCGCCCCTTCGAAAAACGACTTTTCGAGCAGGGCCGACACCCCGTAAATGGCCCCCATCACGATGAAAACGCTGAAGATGCGCTTCCAGTCGTACGGTATGGGATAATATCTGTTTCCGAGCAGGGCGCTGATAATGAACATGACCACATAACTGGCAAGATGCCCCCAGGCTGCCGCGAAGTAAGAGTATGAAGGCATGAAAAGGATATTGACCAACGCGGTAACGGCCAGTCCCGCAAGGGTAATGTATATCGCTATGCCTGTCTTGCCGGACAGTTTGTACCACATGGAAACGTTGAACAGCATGCCCAGGACCATGTAGGACAGCAGCATTATCGGAACCACGCTGATACCTTCCCTGAAATCGCGGCCGAGGATGAGCGAGATGACATCTATATAAAGAAGGACGCCGAGAAAAATCAGACCGCAGAATGCCGTAAAATATTCCATCACGACTGCATAGAGAGTCCTGGAATTCCTGTCTGCGGCACGCTGGAAGAAGAACGGTTCCGCCGCGAAACGGAACATCTGCACAAACAGCGACATTATGACGGATATCTTCACACCCGCCTGGAAAATGCCGAGGCTCGACTGCCAGACAGGGGATCCTGTATCGAAAAACCGGAACAGTATCCTGTCAAGAAAATCATTGACTATTCCCGGAAGTGCGGCTACCATAAGCGGCAGCGAATAGGCCAGCATCCGGCCTGCAAGCTTCCTGTCGAACGAGAATCTGAATTTAAGCAGGTCGGGGACAAAAAGCAGCACGCAGACTATGCAGCTGAGGAAAATCGCGAAAATGACATAGCTGAAATCCGGCTCGGGCGAAATGAAGGACAAAAGCCATACGTCGGACGGGGAAAGTTCGGCCGCCCGGACTCCGATTTCCGCAGCCGCCCTCCTGCAGAATGCGGCGAAACCGAAAAAGAGGGCAAAATTCGCAGCCGTCTCGGTGAGTATCTTCACCGTTTTCAGCAAAGCGAACTTCAACGCCTTGTGCTCCTGTCTCAATTTGGCAAAAAGAATAGCCGTCACGGAGTCGCAGGCAAGGATTCCGCCTATATACATAATACAGCTCCGATAGCCATGGTATCCGAGCAGATCGGCGATATTGTCCGCAAAAACCACCGTCAGCAACAGGAAGAGCAGGCTTACGGCCGAGACCATGCCGAGCGCATCGGAATAGACCTTGGAAGGGTCGGTGTCCTGCCTGTTCGCGAACTTGAAACAGCCCGTTTCCAGCCCGAGTGCCAGGACGACCTGGAGGACTGCAATATATGCCATGAATTCCGTTACCACCCCGTAACTTTCCGTGGTCAGAAGCCTTGTATAGAACGGAACAAACAAGAAATTTATGACACGGGCGAGAATGGTGCTCAACCCGTACAGGGCTGTCTCTCCTGCAAGCTGTCTGATAGGATTTGCCATAATGCGGCAAAAATAGGAACTGTTTTGAAAAAACATAACAACCGCGGCAACTTTTTACTTCCGTTTTGCATCTAATAGGTCGTTGAAACAGAATTTTATGGTCAAAAGGTTTTTGAAAATATCCATATCGGTAATAATGGCGGCAGCTGTCACGGCCTGTTCCATGAAGCAGGACAATACGGCCGAACATAGCGCCGCAAGAAACAGATCGGAAGAAATGAATTTACAGACTAAAAGCGCCATTTCGCCCGAAGAGCCTCAGTTCGACATAGTTACGGATCTCGGGACGATAAGGGTAAAGCTCTACAGGGAAACCCCGAAACACAGGGACAATTTTGTCAGGCTGGTATCCGAAGGATTCTATGACGGAGTGATTTTCCATCGCGTCATAGACGGATTCATGGTCCAGACCGGCGATCCGCTTACCAAAGATCCGTCAAAATCGCACCTATACGGTACAGGAGGCCCGGGCTACACGATTCCGGCGGAGTTCAACACCGCCCTCACCCATAAAAAGGGAGCACTTGCAGCCGCTCGGAGAGGAGATGCGGCCAATCCGAAGAAAGAGTCGTCGGGTTCGCAGTTCTACATCGTGCAGGATGAAGAAAACTGCAGCCAGCTCGATGGCGAGTATACGGTATTCGGAGAAGTGATATCCGGACTGGACATCATAGACAGGATAGCAGCCGTGGAGACTGACAGGAGGGACAGGCCAGTGGAAGACATCCATATCAAGACTGTAAAACCGGTCGTTTCCGGAGATGCAGATAAGTCCGGAGATGCGAAAACCGAATAAAATGAATGAAAATTGAAAGAAAACCCTATTATTTCAACTAAACTTCCTAATTTGGCACAGTAATTGCAAAACTTTTCAACCGAATAGTTTTTTCATAGGTTAAGTTTTAGGTTAGAATTGCGAGCCAGTTTCGATGTGAATCGAGACTGGCTCATCTTTTTGGCCCCACAGTTCTGTTTTTTTGAAAAAATTTGGCTCGGGATAAGATATTTTTCTTATCTTTGACAACGCAATTGACAGAAAAGCGTATCGATTAGGATATGAATACACGATTTAGCGCATACGGTTACTTTTATTTCTATTTTCCAGAAGGATGATAGCCGGGCGTCGCGTGTATATATAATATATGTATTATAGGAGCTGTCCGGATCCGGGCAGCTCCTTTTTTCGATACGGAAACCAGACGGATTCAAATGTACGGATTAAATATGGACTTGACAGAAAACAATTCTAAACGGGTGGCCATCCAGGGCTATTCAGGATGCTTCCACGAGGAGGCCGCCCGTATTTTCTACAACAGATTCGACGGCACCTCTCCGGCCATAACGGAGTGTGCCACCTTCGACGACCTTTACAGATCGCTCGACACTGGAAAAGCCGATGCCGCCATTATGGCTATCGAAAATACCGTATCCGGCGGTCTTCTCCCCAATTTCGAACTGCTCAGAAAATACAATGTAAAAATCAAGGGCGAGGTTTTCCTGCGCATCCAGCAGAACCTTCTGGCGCTGCCGGGACAGAAAATCGAGGACATCAAGGAGGTAAGGACACACTATATGGCCATAAACCAGACCCGTCCGTTCTTCCAGGCCTACCCGCACATCCGGTTGGTGGAGTCGGAGGATACGGCGAAAAGTGCGGCTGACGTAGCCTCGCAAAAGCTTATGGGGGTCGGGGCCGTGGCTTCGCTTTTTGCAGCTGAACTCTACGGGCTCGAAGTGCTGCAGGAAAGTATCGAGACCTACAAACAGAACTTTACGCGGTTTCTGATTCTCGATGACGGAATCACGATTCCGAAAGAAAAGGTGAACAAGGTGTCGCTCTGCTTTACGCTTCCGCACAAGGCCGGGTCGCTGGCCCAGATTCTGACGATACTTTCGTTCTACGACATGAATCTGACACGAATCCAGTCTCTGCCGATACCGGGCAAGTCCTGGCAGTATTTCTTCTATGCGGACATAAAATTCGACAACTATCTGCGTTACAGCCAGGCGATTTCGGCGGTAAGGCCGCTGATGGAGGACTTGAACGTATTGGGGGAATACGAAGCGGCACTGTAAGCGCCGGGCATTGATTGAGGATGGGCCAAAGGCCATTCGGGCCCGGGAGGGGTGGCAACAGTTGCGGAAAATCCGGGGAAATGCTCCGGGATATGCGGGAAACCGGTTAAAGACAATAAAATACAGACAATCATGATAATACGTCCGGCAAAAAGGACCGAATCGGTCCAGGAATATTATTTTTCAAGGAAACTCAAGGAAATAGACAGGATGAATACCGAAAGGGAGGCTGCGGGCGAGGAAAGGATAATCAACCTCGGGATAGGCGCCCCTGACGGGATGCCACCTGCGGCGGCGATAGAAGCGCTTAAAGATTCCGCTTCGAGGCCGGGGAATCATGCCTACCAGAGCTACATCGGGATACCGCAGCTCAGGCAGGCTTTTGCAGACTGGTATTCAAGATATTACAAGGTACAGCTCGATCCGGCCCGGGAAATCCAGCCGCTGGTGGGTTCGAAAGAAGGAATCCTGCTCGTTTCACTGGCTTTTTTAGACAAGGGGGACAAGGTGCTCGTGCCGGATCCGGGGTATCCTACATATGCTTCGGCATCCGCGCTTGCCGAAGCGGAAATGGTCAGCTACGACCTGGTGCAGGAGAACGGATGGCAGCCGGATTTCGAGGCCATAGAAAAGACGGATCTTTCCGGAGTGAAGATAATGTGGACAAACTATCCGAATATGCCTACCGGGGCGCCTGCGACAAGGGAATTGTACCGGAAGCTTGCGGATTTCGGCAGGAAACACGGCATTCTGATCTGCAATGACAATCCGTACAGCTTCATACTCAACGATGATCCGATTTCCATCCTGGAGGCGGAAGGGGCCAGGGAATGCTGCCTCGAACTGAATTCGCTGAGCAAGGCGCACAATATGTCCGGATGGAGAATCGGTATGGTCGCGGCGGATGCGGAAATCATCGCACAGATTCTCAAGGTAAAAAGCCAGATGGATTCGGGGATGTTCAAGCCCCTGCAGCTGGCAGCCGCGGCGGCGCTGGCCCAGGGACCGGAATGGTTCGAATCCCTGAATGCGGAATACAGGAAGCGGAGGGTGCTCGCAGGCAGGATCTTCGATCTGCTCGGAGCCGAATACGACCGCAACAGCAGCGGGATGTTCCTTTGGGGCCGGATTTCCGGCGGGAACAGGTTTTTAGACAGGGAATCCGATGGAAGGTCGTTCGGAGAACAGGTTTCCGACAAAATCCTATACGGGGCCGGAGTGTTCATCACGCCGGGCTTCATTTTCGGGAAAAACGGCCGCGACTACATCAGAATCTCCCTCTGCGCCAAACCGGAGATCCTGGAGGCCTCTGCAGAAAAGATAATGAGGATGTGAGGATTGAAGGCCAACGAAAATATCGCAGTATAATATGGTTTTGGATTTATTTTGCGCGAGATTGAGGCAGCCGATTGACGAACACCGGAGTTTACTGCAGTAAATGAGGATGTGAGGATTGAAAGCGAACGAAAATATCGCAGTATAATATGGTTTTGGATTTATTTTGCGCGAGATTGAGGCAGCCGATTGACGAACACCGGAGTTTACTGCAGTAAATGAGGATGTAAGGATTGAAGGCGAACGAAAATATCGCGCAAAAGAAAACAAAAATGGAAAATGAAATTAGGAATAATAGGACTGGGTCTCATAGGCGGCTCCATGGCCATAGACCTCAGGAGGAAAGGCTTTGCCGAAAGCATCATAGGGGTGGAGGCGGACAGCGTGAATGCTGCTGCAGCCTTGAAAATAGGACTTGTAGATGAGATAACGACATTGCAAGAGTGCGCAGCCTCGTGCGACCTTATAATACTGTCGGTCCCTGTAGGTGCTGCAGTCCGGATGCTGCCGGAGATACTGGACATTTTCCAGGAAGAGATAAAGAACGGGAATTCCTGCAAAAAAACCGTCATAGACGTCTGCTCGACAAAGGAGCAGCTGGCCAAAACAGTGCATTACCATCCGATGCGTGCCCGATATGTAGCGACACATCCGATGGCAGGTACGGAATATTCGGGGCCCTGGGACGCAATGCCCGGACTTTTCGACGGAAGGGCCTGCATAATCTGCAACCAGGAAGAGTCGTCCCCGGCTTCCGTCCACCTTGTGGAAAAAATGTACGACTGCCTGAATATGAGGCCTATATACATGAATGCAGCCAGCCACGATGTGCATACGGCATACGTGTCGCATATTTCACATATCACCTCTTTCGCGCTTGCCCTGACCGTGCTCGACAAGGAAAGAAACGAAAAACACATCTTCGACCTGGCGTCAGGAGGATTTTCCTCGACCGTACGTCTGGCAAAGAGCAATGCGGACATGTGGGTGCCGATATTTTCACAGAACAGGGATAACCTGCTGAAAGTCATCGACACGTATATCGAAAAAATAAATGCGTTCCGCGAAGCGATCGACGGTTTCGACGAAGACGGGATCCGCTCTCTCATCGAGGACGCCAACAGGATAAAGAGAATAATCAGATAAAACGGACTTGTTATGGAAAAGAAACTCGACCTCATCCCTCTGAAAGAGTGGAACCTGTTCAACCTGTTCAATGAAAAAAGGCCGCTGCTGATGGCCGGGCCCTGCAGTGCCGAATCGGAGATTCAGATAATGGAGACTGCCCGGGGGCTGAAAGCAATGGGAATCAGCGTGTTCCGCGCAGGAATCTGGAAACCGCGCACACACCCGAACACATTCGAAGGAGTCGGGACGCCGGGACTGAAATGGATGCAGCGGGTAAAAAACGAACTCGGGATGAAAATCTGTACCGAAGTGGCCAGTGAAAAGCATATTTTCGACTGTATAAAGTTCGGTGTCGATATGGTCTGGATAGGGGCAAGGACTACGGCAAATCCTTTCTTAGTGCAGGAAATCGCTGACGCGCTGAAGGATACGGACATACCAGTGCTCGTAAAAAACCCGGTAAATCCGGACATCGACCTGTGGATAGGGGCACTGGAAAGGCTGAACCAGGCCGGAGTAAAGAAATTGGGCGTGATACACAGGGGATTCTCGACTTCCGAAAAGATCCCGTACAGGAACAGGCCTGACTGGCAGATAGCCATCGAGTTGAGAAGCCGCTATCCGGAACTGCCGTTTTTCTGCGATCCGAGCCACCTCGGCGGGGCAAAGGAGTACCTCCTGGAAATTTCGCAGAGAGCCATGGACCTCGGACTCGACGGACTGATGATAGAGTCGCACTGTGATCCGACCTGCGCGTTGAGCGATGCCAAGCAGCAGCTGACCCCCAAGGAGTTAGAGGAAATGATGACAAAACTTACTGTCAGGGATGCCGACTCCGACAGCCCTGAATACAAGGAAAACATACATCAGCTGCGGGCGAAAATCGATGTCATCGACGAGAGCCTGCTGTATCTTCTCGCCTCGAGAATGGGCATCAGCAGACAGATCGGAGAGTACAAGAAAGAGAACAATATCGCTATCCTGCAAACATCGCGGTGGGATTCCCTGCTCGAAAAGGTCATCGAAAAGGGCAGGTCGCAGGGTCTTTCGGAAAAATTCATAGCTACCGTATTCAATGCCATCCACGACGCGTCCGTACAGGTGCAGAACGAAATCCTGACAGGGAACGGCACAAGGCCGGATACGGACAACCGCTAAGGACGTCGGACCTATGTCGCGCGGCTCTTCCGGCTATGCCCGGGATGACGCGGCAAGGTTCTGCAGAAGAGAGCGGAACACGGACATTTCCTTTTCCGAGAGGAAAACCGATTCTACAGGTACCTGGAACATTCTTTTTCTGAGTGTTTCAGGTACTTTTTCCATGCTGCGGATCCGCTGGCTGTCCTTTTCGGTAGTCATTACCACTGCCGTGGCTTCAGTCTCTGCCGCATTCGCTATGGCCTTTATGTCCGAAGCCGAAAAATCGTGATGGTCACCGAAGGCGAAGTACCGGACCAGCCTGTATTTCCCTGACAGGAAAGCGGTGAACCGGGAGTCGTTCGCTATGCCGGAAAAGGCGACAGCCCTCTTGGCATAAACGTACCTCGTGTCGCCCTGGGGAAAGACCGCAGCCGGCTCGCAGTAACGTATAGTGGAAAACAGGACGGTCTGGCGTTTTCCCGAAGCGGCCGTTCCCTGCAATGTCACGGGATCGAAGTCGCGGAGATTCAGATTCTCAGAAATCCATTCCCTTTTCAGGACATCGTCCAAATGGGTAGGGCACTTGGTGATGATGAGCACATCAGCGGCAGCCGCTCTGGAACGGAGATCCCTGAGGCGTCCGAGAGGAAGAAGGAGATCTTTGGACACCGGCCTCTGATAGTCTATAAGCAGGATGGAAAGGTTCGTGGAGAGGGCCCGGTGCTGGAAAGCATCGTCCAGGACTATGATGTCGGCAGCCGGGAAGTCCTTGTCGAGGCACTTTCTGCCTTTTTTGGAGACGGCCAGCTTTTCGGGATGACAGAGAAAATCGCAGCCTTCGACGCGCTTTGCATCTACCGCGACCGTTATTTCCGGAAACCTGGATTTGATCTGCAGCGGTTCGTCGCCTGAAAAATCAGCTCGGCTGTCTTCCTTAACCTGCTGGAAACCTTTGCTTTTACGTCCGTATCCGCGCGACAGGACAGCGATGTTCCTGCCGGCAAATTCCGGCAGCGACAGAAGTGTCCTGACAGTCAGCTCCGTATGCGGAGTCTTGCCGGTGCCTCCGACAGTGATGTTGCCGATACAGACCGTAGGGACATCGGCCTTTACCGATTTTTTCAGACCCTTGTCGTAAAGGAAGTGCCTGATTTTCAGGGTGAGGTAATATGGGGCGAGTAGAAATTTGTCTATCATGGTGTTATTGATTTTTTACAGATCCCTCGACTGCGCTCGGGATGACATTGTCGGGGATAAGGCGGCAAGGCGTGCTCGGGATGACTTTGCCAGGAATAACATTGCTCGGGATGACATTGTCGGGGATAATGCGGCAAGGCGTGCCCGGGATGACTTTGCCCGGAATAATGCGGGAAAAGGCAGGACATGGCGAGGGTATGGCTATGTAATACCCCAGCGTTCGAGGACATAATCGAGGGTCGCGTAAAGTTCCTCCGGGTCAGTGAGGGTGACGAGTTTCAGCCGCGTTTCCTTGAAGTCGGGCAAACCCTTGAAATAGGCAGACAGGTGACGGCGCATTTCGAGTATTCCGACCTTGTCGCCCTTGACTTCTATCGATTTTGCCAGATGCCGCTTTGCCAGAGCCACCCTGTCGGAGACACTCATCGGAGGCAGGAGCTCCCCTGTGTCCAGATAGTGACGTATTTCCCTGAAAATCCACGGATGACCGTATGTGGCGCGGCCTATCATTATCCCGTCGACCCCGTAGCGGTCGAAGCATTCCTTGGCCTTTTCCGGAGAATCGATGTCCCCGTTCCCTATGATCGGGATGTGCATCCTCGGATTCTCCTTGATCTTCCCTATCAGGGTCCAGTCCGCATCTCCCTTGTACATTTGGGAACGCGTCCGCCCATGAACCGTCAGGGCCTTTATCCCGACATCCTGCAGACGCTCTGCAAGTTCCACTATGATTTTCGAGTCCTCGTCCCAGCCGAGCCGCGTCTTTACCGTGACCGGCAGTTTGACGGCATCCACGATCATTTTCGTGATCATCACCATCTTGTCAGGTTCTTTCATCATCCCTGAACCGGCACCCCGGCGGGCGATTTTGGTGACGGGACAGCCGAAATTTATGTCGATGAGGTCGGCGCCGTGGCCTCCGACGAGTTCCGCCGCATTCTCGGCCATACGCGCCGCATCCACCATCGCTTCGGGGATGTTGCCGTAAATCTGGATACCGATCGGGGCCTCGTAATCACAGGTCAGCATCTTGGCCAGCGATTTTTTCGCATCGCGTATCAGACCGTCCGAGGAGACAAACTCGGTGTACATCATATCCGCTCCGAATTCCTTGCAGACGTAGCGGAAAGAGGCGTCGGTGACGTCTTCCATCGGAGCCAGGAAAAGGGGGCGGTTTCCGAGATCTATTTCTCCTATTTTCATATTGTTCGAAATCAGGCAAGATTGAAGGCCTTGCGGATCAGGTCCACGGAATCGAGGAGTTCCCAGCCGAAGAACTGGACGAATTCCTGGGTCTTCTTTCCGCCGCGGATTACATCCACAAACTCCTTGTACGGCTTCCTGCCGACATGTCCGTATGCCGCAGTCGGCTCATATATAGGTTTTTTCAGCTGGAACCTTTCGATGATCCTGGCCGGACGCAGGTCGAAAAGTTCTTTTATGCGTTCTGCGATATACGAATCGCTTATCTGTTTCCCCGAAGCGTCTTTTGCCGCCGTCCCGTAGGTGTTGACATTGATGCTTACCGGTTCCGCCACGCCTATGGCATAAGCGAGCTGCACCAGCATCTCGTGAGCCAGGCCTGCAGCTACCATATTCTTGGCGATATAGCGTGCCGCGTATGCTGCGGAGCGGTCCACTTTCGACGGATCCTTGCCGGAGAATGCCCCGCCGCCGTGTGCGCCTTTGCCTCCGTACGTGTCCACGATGATCTTCCGCCCTGTCAGGCCGGTATCCCCATGAGGCCCGCCGATAACGAATTTCCCGGTCGGGTTCACATGCAGGATGTAGTCCCCGTGGAAAAGCGCTGCCGTCTCTGCCGGAAGTTCTTCGATGAGTGCGGGAATCAGGATTTCCTGCACGTCCTTGCGGATTTTCGCCTGCATGGCGGCATCCACCCGCTTCTGCCCGTACTGGTCGCAGGCTTCCCTGTAGCTCATATTGCCGAGCTCCGCCGGAACGAACTCGTCGTGCTGGGTCGAAACCACTATCGTGTGCACTCTCAAAGGACGGTGGGTGACATCATCGTACTCGATGGTAAACTGAGACTTCGAATCCGGACGCAGATAAGGCATCAGTTCCGGGGTCTCCTTGCGGATTTTCGCGAGTATCATAAGCGATTTGTGTGCAAGCGCCAGAGGCAGAGGCATGTACTCAGCCGTATCATTGCACGCGTACCCGAACATCATCCCCTGGTCGCCGGCACCCTGCTCGTCCGCATTTTCCGTCACCACGCCACGGCTTATGTCCTGGGACTGCTCGTGCAGGGCTGAAATGACTCCGCAGGAATTGCCGTCGAACATGTATTCGGCCTTGTTGTAGCCTATTCTGTTGATGACATTACGGGCAATGCTCTGGATGTCCACATACGCATCTTCCGTGCGGACCTCGCCGCCGACCACCACGAGTCCCGTGCTGCAGAAAGTCTCGCAGGCGACCTTGGCCTCCGGATCCTGTCGGAGGAATTCGTCGAGAATGGCGTCCGAAATCTGGTCAGCGACCTTGTCCGGATGGCCTTCCGACACTGATTCTGATGTAAAGAGATATGACATGATTGTTTATGTTAATTTTACATTATATTCAGCAGATCTCTCGACCATGCTCGAGATGACTGGAGAATGCCCATTATATCCGGCGATTCTCCCGACCATGCCCGGGATGGCTGGACGACATCCGCTGAGGTATAACAACAAAAAAACTCCCCCGAAATGTGAGGAGTCCACAAAACCGTTATCTAAAACCGTCTGCCGCCATTTCGTGGCGGGCAATTTCTCATTTTAGCATTTTTTTGTGTGGTTGCAAGCAGCCAAATCTCTCCACATTTCGGCTGCAAATATAGACATTCCCCGCATTTTTCCAAAACGGTTTCCGGCTGTTTTCTGCATTTTTCCAAAAAAAAATGAAAAGCCCTCCCAAGCCGAACAGGTTTGGGAGGGCTGATAGAGATGAATCAGTTTCTGATTTTAGAAGAAGTATTTCAGGCTGAGAAGCATGCTCCAGGTGTTGTAGGTAGTGGAGAGTCTGTCTTTCTCAGGAGCTGTGAATTCATAATAGGGTTTAGTCGGATCTGGATATTCGTCGTCCGTATCGTAAGTCAGGATGCGGTCGTTGCTGAAGTTGTCGGTCTTACCCCAGTTCGGATTCAGCAGGTTGGCCACGTTGTAGATGTCGAGACCGACCTGGATGGTGTTGGTCTTGCCGCAAACCTGGAAATTGATGTCCTGGGCGAACTTGAAGTTGAAGCGGCTCTGCCAAGGAGCCACGATAGCACCCCTCTTGGAGTACTCGCCTCTGTGCTTGCTGAGGTACTTGTCATTCTTGATGAAGTCGTTGAAAGCGGCCTTGTTTTCTTCGCTCACGAACGGCATCTGGGCAAGTTCGGCTTCAGTCGGGATGTAGATAGGGATGTTGGCACCGCCTGCTCCGGTCACATCATTCATCACGTATGAATACCTCGTGTATGAATACTGGTCGGCGAAATAGCAGTGGTTGTACCCCTCGTAGAACAGGCCGAGAGTAGTCGCACCTTTCTTTCCGTACTCGATTCTGTAGCTGATGTTGGCGATGAACCTGTTCGGAGAAACGTATGCTGAATGTCCGAGTTCTGGGGTGTTCGAACCGAACTTGGAGTAGTTCATGGTCTTAAAGGAAGACGACACCTGGTCTCCGATACCCTCGGACACAGACATGGACTTGCTGTAGGTATAGGCAGCCATGAGTGAAAGACCGAAGTTGAAGTCTTTCTGGAGCTGTGCGGTGAACGAACCGTAATAGCCGTTCACGCCATCAGTGTTTGTGAGGTAGAATGGCTGGATATCGCCTGACGCGCCCTGCAAGGACGAAGTAAGACCTTCACTCTTCCAGATTCCGTTTCTGGCCTCCGGCTCACCCGGAAGTTTGGTGCCTTCCTGAGCCACAATACCGAGTTTGCGTGCTACAACAGTGTAGAGGTCCTTGTTGAATACGCCTTCAAGAGTAGCCTTGATATCGCCAGGAAGACGTGCATCCAAGGCAAGAGAGGTCTTCCATGTGGTAGGCATCTTCAGATTCTTGTCCATAATGGTGGCCTGTGAAGGAGCGGCGGCATCCTGACGGGTGAAACTTCCGCCGTAGATGTCGTTCACGATATCCTTAACATTTGTGTGGAAGCCCGGAACATCATTTGTACCGGTCGGCTGCTTGCTGTACTGGATCTGGATGTTGTTACTGTTGCCCACTGAAGACACTATCCATACGAAAGGAATACGTCCGGTAAAGATACCCGTACCTCCGCGGAGAATCAGGTTCCTGTTCCCGAGGATGTCCCAGTTGAAGCCTACGCGAGGCGACACACCGAGGCGTGCCTTAGGCATGTCGTCTGTCCTAAGACCCTGCATAGACTGGGAGGCGTCCGCGATGGTGGCGAAGTCCTTGTTATTGTTGTTAGGAACCGTCGGATAGAACGGCAGTTCGAACCTGATGCCGGCAGTAAGTTTGAAACGGTCGCTGAAAGTGATCTCGTCCTGTGCGTAAAGGGATGCCTGCATATACCTGAAGCTCGGATATACCTGGTCGAGGGCGTCATTGTTCGGGAATGTGATAACAAAAGCGACAGGGTCGACGGTTTCCCTATTCATAAAGTCCTGCCAACTTCCATATGTGTAATATCCTGCACCTCCCTGCATGTAGCCGTTCTTCACATCGTTCCATTCGAACTGAAGACCGGCTATGATGTTGTTGATGCCGATATTGTAGCTGATTTCATCAGTGGCGATGACCGTAGACACCTGTCTGAGGTTTCCGTAAGTGAACGGATCGAGACCGAAAGTCGTCATGACAGAAGTTCCCGTTCCGTCGAGGATGTCCACAGTAGGGAAAACATCTCCGTAATGGTCGCGGGTCTCGTTCTGGTACGAATAGGTAAGCCTGAGAGTATTGTTCAAAGCGCCTTCGAGAAAGCGGGAATTGAGTTCCAGAGCTGCTGAAGTAAAGTTCTGGTTCTGGATATACCTCGAACTTTCAAAATACATTGCGTAAGATGAAAGCCTGTTGTTCTTGACGTTAGGGAAATATAAAGGGCTCGTAGAGCTCGACGGGGAGGCCGAGTAAGAGTTGACAGTATGCGAGAACCTTGCGTTGAGCTTGTGGTTCTTGTTGATGTTCCAGTCGATCCTTGCCATTAATTTCCAGTCCGGTGTAGCCACGGAATAGTTCTGGTAACGGCCCGGATTGTAGCCGAATGTATTCTGGAGATAACTGCTTACTTCATTCATGAAAGATTCCGTAGGACGTGCTATGTTTCCGGTCATATTTCCGTCGGTAGAAGCGACATACCTGTTGCCCGGAGTGGATTCCGGAGTGTACTCGGCATTCAGGAAGAAGAAAAGCTTGTCCTTTATGATAGGGCCGCCGACAGTCACGCCGGTAGTATTGTCCAAAGAGCGGCTGAGGGTGAGTTTCCCGTCATCGTCCTTGCTGATTCTGTCTCCCTCGAGCTGGTCGCTGTTGTAGTAGTTGTACACGGAAGCATGCCAGGTGTTCGTACCGCTCTTGGTCACGGCATTGATGGCTGCTCCCGTAAAGCCTGACTGACGCACGTCGTAAGGGGTGATGTTCACCGACATGAGTTCGAGAGCGTCGAGGGAAATAGGCGAGCCGCCTGCCGGAAGGTTGGAGCCGATACCGAAGGCATTGTTGAATGCAGCTCCGTCGACAGTCACATACGAAGAACGGTAGTTGCCGCCGCCGACAGCGAAACCGTTGGATGTTTCGGATGCCTGCGGAGTAAGTTTCATGATGTCGTTCAGATTCCTGCTGACAGTAGGCATGGCATTCATCTGCCTCTGGCTGATGGATGTACTTGCACCGGAACGCTCGATATTCATACCGGAATCCGCCGCATCCGCCGTGAAGACGGCCGCTTCAAGGCCGAGAGCTTCGACTTCGAGAGTGTTTTCGATGGCGATAGTCTCTCCAAGCGGGGCATACACACCTGTATTTTCGACGGATCTGTATCCGAGAACTTCGATTCTTACTGTGTAGGGGCCACCAGGAGTGATATTGTTGATACGGTAGTTACCGTTTTTGTCGGAAACGGCCGTAAACTGAGAGCCGGAAGGCGTATGCACTGCAATGATGGCAGCACCCTGTACAGGGCCTTCGCTGTCGACAAGCTTGCCGCTGATGGCGGAAGTTGTCACCTGTGCATTCACCATAACGGAGGCAAAAAGCCCCATTACGGCAAGTGCGATTAGTTTAATTGTTTGACTCATAGTAAAATAACTAAAACATAGATTAATTTTAAGGTGCAAATATAGCACATTTCATGAAATAGGAAAGCCGCGACAGGAAGATGACCCTGTTAATTATCCGTTAAATTTTCAGCGGAAATCACTGCGGAACGCCTCCGCGGCAGCCTCGAGAGCGGTGTAGAAGTCCTGTCCGAAATGGCTGACGACAGGGTCTTTGAGAAATTCGAAGACGCGGATGTTTTCGCGGCGGCCTTTCTCGAAAGCGCATTTGCAAATCTCCCACCGGTGAAGGTTCAGGGCACGCAGGCCGCTGCCGAGGCGGGAGATGCGGATGGGATAAAGCCAGCATGAAACCGGTTTGCGGAATGTGCCCTTGCCGCTTGTCCAGCAGCGTTCCACCGTACAGAAACAGTTGCCGTCACTGTCGAAACCGCTGTAGACGCATTCCTCGGTCTGCGGGACAAGAGGGGTGACGAGGTCGCCGTCCGCATCCACTACGGAAAATCCCGACGACTCGACCGTTTCCCTGGCCTTTTTCCCCATCAGATGACGGTAGCAGCCGTAATTGCGTTCGAATGCCTCGGGCTCGCTTTCCTCGAGCGGAGCTCCGCTGTCCCCTGCCACGCAACAGGCCCCTTTGCAGACAGCATAGTCGCAGGCAAAATATTCGGTAAGAATCTCGGAAGACACGAGACAGTCCTCTATCTGTATTATCGACGGCCCTTTCATTTCCCTTCCCTCTTTATCAGTCCTTTTTTATTACATATTCCACCATACTTCCCTCGTAGACGGATTTCAGAACGGCGTTGACATTGTCTTTCGTGACAGCCGAAATCTTTTCACCGTATTTCATCTCCAGGTCTTTTCCCGACGACACCCTGTCCGCAATGACCCTCATCCAGAATACCGGATCCGACTGCATGGAATCGTATCTGTCCACAAGGGCGGCCTTATAGACGGCCGTCTGACTGTCGTCAAGTCCTTTTTCCGCAAGAGCGGCTATCGCCGAACGGACATCGTAGAGGGCGCGGAAATAGCTTTGTACCGTAACGGAAGCCGGAAGCGAAGACAACGGCACCGGAATCGCCGAAACCGACACGGTGTACCTCTCATGCGGGAACGCCCGGAACGAACCGGACACCCTGGCCGTCATGGCAAAGTCTGCAAGGGTCCTGCCGACAACGTCGGAAACAGCCATAGTGGCGATCCGGGACGACATGTAGTTCGTCGAATTCAGCGTCAGCCTCGCGGAAAGCACGGCATCCATGGAATCCGACCGGCCGTCTGTCACGTAAGTGCTCCACCCGGAAACCGGCTGGTATATAACCGACGGCCTTCTGAACAGATATCTTTCAGTCCTGAACCCTCCGAGAAAGGACTCGAGAATCTTCCGCACGTCATACGCATCCATATCTCCTACAAGCACCAGCGCCCCGTCATTGGCCTTGGAAAACTGCGACTTGCAGAACCTCTCCGCACGCGGCGCAAGATCCGGGCAAAGGCCCGACACCGACTTGTTCAGGCCATACCTGTAGCCCGGACTCATAATACTGTCTATCACTGCCAGGCGCGACTGGTACTCGCCCCTCGCGGATGACAATCTGAGACGTTCGCATTCCATATAATATCCTGCGAGATCCTCATTCGCCGAATAACCCTCCGACACGGCCAGAAGGGACTTCAACACAAGGGTAAGCCTGTCGAAGGGAGCCGAACCGTATATCCGCGTATCCGTCAGACCGGCTGCGGCTTCCATGCCGACACCTTCCGCTGCAAGCATCCGTCTGAATACAGGGCCTTCGATACCGCAGATGTTCCCTTGGAAAAGCATGTCGGAATAAAACGCCCCCTCTCCGGCCTTAAGGTCGCTCACCGAAGAAACGCCTCCTCGCGTCACCAAGGAATAATACATTCTTCCGTTCGTCTGCATCTTCCTGTAAATGACCATCATGCCGTTTGAAAAAGTCCAGATGTCCGCGCCAGTGACTTTTCCGGTCCTGGCTTTTCTCAACTTGACCTTGACATGGCCTTCCGGCAACAGCAGCGTGTCGCGCATATTGAGCCCGGGGACGGGACTGCCGATACGGCAGCTGTCGGGGATGTCCGGCAGAAGGGATGAGATATAGCCGTTCAGAAAATGCAGTCTCGTGGAATCCGGCAGACCGGAAGAAAGGAAAAAGGCGGCCTCGTCCTGCGGCGAGACAATGGCGGATCCGTAGACGAAAGCATCCACGCATTTCCTCACATAGTCGGCATTTTCCTTTGAAAGCGCTATGGAACGGGTGTACAGCCTGTCGTCCGACACCGCCCTGATATATGAATATTCCCCGTCAGACAGGCCCTCTTCCTTGATGTCCGCCAAAACCGACAGCAGAAGCCGTTTTACGCGGGCGGTATCCCCGGCCGCAGCCTGGACGGAAACCGCGAACTTTTCCCTGCCGGGTGAATCCATCGGATCATAAGAACGCATACGGACGGAAGAATAAGGGATATTCCCTGTTTTCAATGCAGCACAAAGGCGGTCCTCCACCGCTATCCTGAACTCATCCCTGAACTGCGACGACACTAAAAAGGCCGTGGATCCGCGCATACTCCGGGGCAGACGGGGGCCATAAAAGACGGCATCGACATTGGCAAGGCCGTTTGTCCTGTCCTCGGAAACGTTCAGGCGCAGACTGCGATCCGTATCCGGAATTTTCGCTCCGGCACTGTCGGGCTCCTCCGCGGCAGGCACCTCTTTCCCGCGGTTCAGCATCAGGGACAGGATGTCCATCTTCCGGACCATAGCATCCCTGTCGACGTCTCCGGCAATTATCAATGCTTGATTTTCAATGACATGCTCCGATGAATCCGACGGAGCCTCGCCGCGCATAGTCTTCATGACGATATCGAAAAGCAGGAGCAGGGTCGAATCCGTGATTTTCGGCGTCCTGGCCAGCCGGACATTGCGGAAATGATACAGGACCGCATCATGCCCTACCGAAATGTAGCCGGACCGTGGATAGGCGATACCGTTCCCTGACAGGAACTCCAAAGGGCTGCGGCCGGTAAAGTGCGGCAGAGAATCCAGACTCCGGCGGGAAAATTCCGTCTCGGCGGCCATACCGACAGTGTCCCGATCCCTTTTCCTGACTAAAGCGAAATCGGCAAGGCCTTTTTTCGAAGCATTGGACACTATATAATATGAAAGGCCGCAGTCCAGCCTGCCTGTCGACACTGCCGGATCGGTCCTTAATGAAGTCGCCGCCTCTGCAGCCAGACAGAAGAGCGCCGCCGTCGCCGCAAAAACCGACTTAATGACACTTTTTCCCATCAAAAAGACATTTTCTTACAAAACAAAGCATAAAGTAAAACAAAATTTTTCTATTTTTGCAATGATGTGCAGACTTGAATGCACGCAATGACACGCCGCACCGAAATCCTCCGGCGGCGGATATGCACGGAAAATAAAACCAACAATAAACAATTATGAAGAAAATCGTTCTTTTCGCATTATCTTTACTTGTTTCAGCCGCAGCCGTTTCTGCCCAGGACATGACCGCAGCTACCGACGCTTTCAACAACGGGGCGACAGCCTTGAATATGGGAGACAACCAGGGTGCCATCGACTATTTCAAACAGGCTATCCAGTACGCTGACCCTAATGTGCCTGAAGGTGCCGAAATCATCTCTACCTGCAAGGACCGCATCCCGCGTCTGGTACTGGCTATGGCAAAAGACTTCATCCAGTCCGAGAACTATGACGAGGCTGTGGCCAAACTGCAGGAATCCATCACTGCAGGAAAGGAATACGAAAACAATGACGTAATCGCCGAAGCAGGGGAACTCATCCCTCAGGTATATATTCAGAAAGGCAACACCCTGCTGAACAGCAAGGATTTCGCCGGGGCGGCAGAAAGCTACAGGAAATCCGTCGAGATAGACTCTACAAACGGTATGGCCAGCCTCCGTCTCGGAATGGCACTGGCTTCTTCGGGCGATATCGCGGGAGCCGAGGCCGCCTACAAGACGGCTATGAGAAACGGCCAGGAGAAAAATGCCGTGAAGCAGCTTTCCAACACGTATATCAAACTTGCGGCAGCTTCCCTGAAGGCCAAGAAATACGACAACGCCGTAAGCTATGCCCTCAAGTCGAACGAATATGCGGAGAATGCCACAGCCATGCAGGTGGCAGGACAGGCAGCCCTCCAGCTCGGCAAGAGCGCCGATGCCATCGGATACTTCGAGCAGTATGTAGCCATGGCCCCTACTGCAAGGAATGTAAATGACATCTACTATTCCATCGCAGTACTTGCCCAGCAGAGCGGCGACAATGCAAAAGCCTGCGGTTATTATCAGAAGATCGTATCCGACGCCAAATACGGGGAGACGGCAAAGCAGCAGATAGCTGCTCTCAAATGCAACTAAACCGCATCGGGGAAAACAGGACAGACTCTGGCCAATGACGGATCTCGAACTGTTGGCTCCTGCACGGACAGCTGAAATCGGCATCGCAGCCATAGACTGCGGTGCCGATGCCATATATATTGCAGGGCCGGAATTCGGGGCGAGGCAGGCTGCCGGCAACACGGTCGAAGACATAAGGCGGCTGTGCGACTACGCCCACAGGTTCGGGGTCAGGGTATTCGCGGCCCTGAACACCATTATCTACGATGACGAGATGGAAAGGGTGCGGGAGATGATGTTCCGGCTGCAGGATGCAGGGGCGGATGCCATTATAGTCCAGGATCTCGGGCTGGTCGGAGCCGGGACGGACATTCCCCTGCACGCCTCGACTCAGTGCGCCATCAGGACTCCGGAGAAGGCGGCGTTTCTGGAAAGACTCGGATTCTCGCGGCTGATATTAGAGAGAGAACTGTCACTGGAGCAGATCAGGGAAATAAGGGCCGCCGTATCCTGCGAAATAGAATTTTTCGTACACGGAGCCCTCTGCGTCTGCTATAGCGGGCAGTGCTACATCTCTGAAAACATCGCAGGCCGCAGCGCAAACCGCGGGGCCTGCATCCAGGCCTGCCGCTCCCTGTACAATCTCGAAGACGCAGGAGGCAGGAGGCTCGTTTCGAACAAGCCGCTCCTGTCGCTGAAAGACTACAACCTGAAAAACAGGATAGAGGATCTGGCAGAGGCCGGAGTGACGTCGTTCAAGATAGAAGGCCGGCTGAAAAACGCCTCGTATGTCAAGAACGTGGTCAGGGACTATTCGCTTGCCCTCGATATGCTTGTGGACAAGTATCCGGACAGATACGGGAGGGCTTCCTTCGGAAAGGCGGAAGGGGGCTTCGCGCCGGCACCGGACAAGACATTCAACAGGGGCTATACAGAACTGTTTATCGACGGGAAACGCGGGCAGTGGGCCAGTGAAGATGCTGCCAAGTCGATGGGTGAGGAAGTCGGGACCGTAGAGTCCCTGTCTGCGGACAAGACAACTATCCGCATACGGCCTTCCGCAGCCGGGCTCCGCCTGAACAACGGGGACGGGTTCTGCTTTGTCTCGCGCAGGCAGGAAGTGACGGGCTTCCGCGGAGACGTGTGCGAAGGCGCGTGCATAAAGTGCAGGCCCGTACCGGAACTGTTCCGGGGTGCAGTGCTGTACAGGAACATAGATACGGCTTTCGAGAAGAAACTCGAGACGGGTATGCCGGTACGGTACATCAGGGTGCTGACAGATATTTCCGCCACAGAGACCGGCCTTTGCGTTTCAGCGGAGACGGAAGACGGCCGGCAATGGAGCGGCAGGCTCGGAACCGGCGCCGAACAGGCAAAGAATCAGGAGAATATGCGGAAGACGCTTTCTGCCCAGCTGTCGAAGTCTGCCGGCCGTTATATGTTTTCCGTAAAGCCTTTCGAAGCAGGGAGGCTGCCGTTCCTGCCGGTTTCCGCAGTCAACGCTTTCAGAAGAAAGATTGCGGAAGAACTCGACAGGACACCCTGCAGGGCAAAGCCCCTGTACAATGCAGGCGACACGAATTGCGGCACTCCGGGAATCGGGCCCGGCCCCCTGGAGGAGCCGCACTGTCCGGCAGCCGTCTCATACAAGGCCAATATCGCCAACAGGGAAGCCGGGAAGCTGCTGGCTTCTCTCGGGGCATCGGAAATCGAGCCGGCATACGAAATAGCCGGAAAGCCGGATGCCGAACTGATGAGGACAAGATACTGCATCAGGTACCAGTTCGGCAAGTGTCCGAAACATCACGGAGGAGGCTGGCCGGCAGAACTGTTCCTCGAAAACAACGGAAGACGGTTTGCCCTGCATTTCGACTGCGCCCGCTGCGAAATGACCGTTACCGGATTTCAAAAGTAACCGACACGTCTCCGAAACGTTCCGGAATATTGCTGTTGGCCGAAAGATAGCGGCTGCTCAGGGAACCGCGCCAGACGATGTCGTCACGGGTCCGGAACGGCAGGTCGATTTCGATACCGTAGCTTTTGGACGCGATGCGTACAAGGGCGGTACACTCCCAGGAAGTCTGCTTGCCGCCGTCATCTTCTATGATCATAAAGGCGCAGTTGTCCATCTGTCCCGTCCAGTCTGAAACCAGTACGGCATTGAACGGCTGGGCTTTCCCGACCTGATTCCTTTTCACCACTATCATAAAGTCCGTTATCGTCGGGGAGTAAAGCTGCAGCTCGGCTTCCGTGCTGGCCGTAAAGTTTTCCACCGCCCCGCATTTCACGAAAAATTCAGAAGCTCCGGCGAACCATGAATCATAATTCCTGTGCATTGTGAAATCCTTCAGGACGAGCGTCTTCACCCCGGACACACCCGTGTCCCCGGTTCGGGACGCAGCCGAAGCCCCTGACGGATTTATGACGATATTGCCTCCTTCTTCCGTCCAGCCGGGATACAGCTGCCTCATCACGTCGAGACTCAGATACCCGTCGTCTGAATTCCTGTTTACCACCCAGACCGGACATTTCTCGGCCATACTTTCATCCACCACCACAGTCTCGACCTCCACGGCGCCTTCGGCATCCCTCCGGATCCTGTATCCGATATTCGTCGTAGATTCGTCCTCCGGGTCGAACGTGATGACGGGGATATCCCCGCTGCCGTTCCAGTTCTCCGAAAACGGCCAATACAGCTGGATGTCGGACGAAGCCAGCACATCCAGGTACCTTTCCACATCTTCCTCGCTCTCGAAAACAGTGCCTCCGACAGAGGATTTTGTCCTCGCTTTGGACAGCAGATGCCCGCGGATAAGCTCCGAGACAGGATTTTCGTATTCGCCCGCTTCAGCTTTGGTGCCTAAATGATTGTCCCCTACGCCGGAACCCGGAACACCGAAAAGGTTTGCCATAGTGTACTCTTCATCATAGCCGTTCTCCGAAGAAGCCGACACCGCATCATGCACTTCGGCTATATGTTCCCGCTCGAACGGAAGTTCGGCAAGCAGGCCGGCGATTTCGGACAGAGACGGTCCGTAAACGGGCTCCTCCGCTCCGGCGATGCCGTCCCCTTCGCCCGGGATAGGATCTATACATCCGGAAAGCATAAACGCACCGGCCAATGCGGCCATCGGTCCGAACAAATCTTTTTTCATAGCCATTCTCCTTTTTTCTGCAAAAAGAGCGACAGCTATCCGTTTTATCAAGGATTAAACGTTTAGATTCGGGAAAAACGGCTGCAGCGCATCAGACCTGCCCAGGCAGGCCGGATATGACATAGCGGTCCCGGCCGGACAGATCCCTGCGGACCACGGCATCGGCGAAGCCCGACGAAATGAACAGATCGCGAACTCCGGCTCCGAAAGCCTCGTTGATTTCCACGGCGACACAGCCGGAAGGGGCAAGATGCCCCGAAGCGAATGCGGCAATGGCACGATAAAAGACCAGGGGATCCTCATCCGGCACAAAAAGGGCCATACCAGGCTCATAATCAAGGACATTCTTCTGCATAAGAGCCTTTTCCGAGAGGCGGACATAAGGCGGATTGCTGACGATCATATCGAAAGTCCGGCCTGCAAAGGCATCGGCCAGCCCGTCGAGAACGTCGCAGCGGACGAATTCCGGGGCATTTCCCCCGATCCTCTGGGAAGAGGCTGTCGCAAGGGCTTCCTCCGACAGATCTGCCCCGGTCACCTTCGAATCCGGAAGGAAATGCGCCAGAGTCCAGGCAATACATCCTGACCCGGTGCAAAGATCCAGGATTTCAAGAGAAGCCTGTCCGGGACCCCGATGCGCCCGGAGCTGCGGAACCATTTCCTCCAGGATAATACGGCAAAGGAGTTCGGTTTCAGGACGGGGAATAAGAACGGAAGGCGAGACTCCGAATTCCAGACCGCAGAATTCGGCCTTGCCCAAGATGTACTGCAAGGGTTCGCCCGCCGAGAGATGTTCCAGAGCGACCATCAGGACTTCAGCGGCGTCCGGTCCGATTTCACGGTCGGGCTCCGTCAGATATACATAGTCCGGGACTTCCAATACGGACCTGCACAGAATCCGGATCATAGACAGGGCCTCACGGGCCCCGTACACAGGTTCGAGCCTCGCCCTGGCCGCCCCGACGAATTCCCTGACATTCATGACGCGATGCAGCCGGCCGGTTACTTTTCTCCCGAAGATTCTATGACGGCAGTAAGGAAGTCCGTCATGTCCATCCCGGCAGCCCGTACCATCTTAGGAACCAAAGACGCACTCGTCATTCCCGGTATAGTATTGACTTCCAGGAAATAAAGGTCTTCACCCGAAAGGATGTAATCCACCCTGACCACACCGGAACAGCCCAGGCGTTCATAGATTTTCCTGGATGTTTCCTGTATTCTGGAAGCAAGCGCGTCCGGAATCCTTGCCGGACATATTTCTTCGCTGAAACCGTTGTACTTGGCATCGTAATCGAAGAATTCATGGTCCGTGACTATTTCAATGACCGGAAGCGCGACCGTTTCCTTGCCGTTGAAATAGACCGCGTCCGTGATTTCCCGTCCCGGTATGAACTTTTCCGCCAGGATCATTTTCCCCTCCGAGAATGCCGTTTTCACTGCGTCGTCGAACTCCCCTGCCTCCTTGACCTTCACCACGCCGAAACTCGAGCCGCCATCGGTAGGCTTTACGAAAAGCGGCAGGCCGAGCCTGTCTATGACTTTCGCCCCGAGATCCGGAGTGACTTCGCCTCGCCTGATAAAGACATCATCCGCACATTTCACATAATCGACGTTTCGGAGATAGTTCTTGCAGGTGAACTTGTCGAAGGTGACAGTCGAGACGAAGGAACTGCAGCTGCTGAACGGGATTCCGAGCATTTCCAGATAGCCCTGCATCAGGCCGTTCTCGCCGGGAGTTCCATGCTGCATGATGTAGGCGAAATCGAATCTTGTCTTCTGACCGTCGATGACCACGGAAAAATCGGTCTTGTCTATCTGCGGCCTCTGCCCTTCGGGCAATATGTTCTTGACTGAATTCCTCTTGCGGTAGGCTGCCAGAGACCATTGCCCGAAACGGGCAAAAATCTCATATACGTCATACCTGGTGCCGTCTATGCGGGAAGCCGTAAATTCTCCGCTGCGGCACGAAATCTCCCACTCGGAAGAATCGCTGCCATAAATGACAGCTATGGATTTGTATTTGCTCATATTATTGGAAATTCTTGTTGAGGCAGGTTCCTGCAGCTCCCCCTCGCCTGCGCGAGAGACGGCGTCAGGGTCCGGATTCAATCGAAAAAGTCGTCGGTGCTGCTTTCCGTGACGGCATCCGCATCGCTTCCGTCGCAGTTCAGGTCGAGATTCATACCGGCCGGAGCTATGAACTTTTCATCCCCCGTAATACCCAGGGTCCCGTCTTCCAGGACTTTATTCATGAATATTCCCCAGATAGGCAGGGCCATATTGGATCCTCCCCCGAGAGCCAGCGACTCGAAATGCACCTGTCTGTCTTCCGCCCCGACCCAGATCCCGGCCGTAAGCACCGGAGTATAGCCGATAAACCATCCGTCGGACTGGTCATTCGTAGTGCCTGTCTTTCCTGCTATCTCCCCGGTAAGCCCGTACTTGAACCGCAGCCTGACGGCAGTTCCGCCCGTCACGACACCCTGCATCAGGTTCGCCATCAGATAGGCTGTCTGTTCGCTTATGGCTTCGCGCTTGCTGTTGGTGAATTCCGAGAGGAGATTGCCCATATTGTCTTCGATCCTTGTCACGAAAAGCGGCTCGACGAACACTCCCCTCGACGGGAAAGTATTGTACGCCGCCACCATCTCGTACAGGGACAGGTCGGCCGGTCCCACACAGAGCGACGGCACTTCGTCGATATGGCTTCCTATCCCCATTTTCCGCATCATTTCGGCCATGGCGTGCGGGCCGAACTGCTTCATAAGATAGGCTGAAATGTTGTTGC
>CASFLY010000023.1 GCA_949295645.1 uncultured Bacteroidales bacterium
GTGCGGCCCAGAGGACGATGCCGACGGAGACGGAGACGTTGAGGGAATGCTTGGTGCCGTACTGAGGGATTTCGAGGGTGAAGTCGGAAGCGTCCACGACTTCCTGGGCCACACCTGACACCTCGTTGCCGAAAATAAAGGCATATTTCCGGCCAGGCTCCGGAACAAAATCATCCAAAGAGACGGAATGCACTGTCTGTTCGACACTTACGATGCAGTATCCGTCTCTTTTCAGTTTGTCGACGGCGGACATCGTCTCCGGGAAATATTCCCAGGCTACACTGAACTCAGCCCCGATGGCCGACTTGTGGATTTCGGCGGAGGGAGGTACGGCGCAGATGCCGCAGAGGCAGACCCTGTCGACCTTGAATGAATCGCTGCTGCGGAATGCGGAACCGACATTGTGCGCACTTCTGACATTGTCCAGAACCACCGCCAGTCCCGATTCCGGCGACTGCCTGTATTCTTCGGCAGTCATTCTGCCGAGCTCTATGTTCAGCAATTTCCTGTCTTTCATCTTTCCGTTCTTTCGTGCGAAGATGCACAAATTTTTGCCGACATGAAAAACTTTGCGGCGGAAACAGTCCTGAAATTCTTCAAAAAATCGGAACAGTTTATAAAAAATGAGTAAATTTGTCGGGTTCAAGTAAAAGAAAACAGACATGAAACAGGATCTTCAGATATTCAATCTGATCAAAAAGGAAGAAGAAAGACAAACGACCGGAATTGAACTGATCGCCTCTGAAAACTATGTAAGCAAACAGGTTCTGAACGCACTCGGATCGATCTGTACGAATAAATACGCCGAAGGCTATCCGGGAGCCAGATATTACGGAGGATGCGAAATCGTCGACCAGATAGAGCAGCTGGCCATAGACAGGCTTTGCCAGCTTTTCGACGCCGAATACGCCAACGTACAGCCTCACTCAGGCGCCCAGGCGAATATGGCCGTAATGATGGCCTGCCTGAAACCGGGCGACACCTTTATGGGACTCGACCTCGCACACGGAGGGCATCTGACCCATGGCTCCCCTGTAAACATGTCGGGAATCCTGTACAACGCCGTATCTTACGGTCTTGACGAAGTGACTGGGATGATCGACTATAACGACATGGAAAAGAAGGCCCTGGAATTCAGGCCTAAACTCATCATAGGCGGAGCCTCCGCATATTCACGCGAATGGGACTGGGAGCGTATGAGGAAAATAGCGGACAGTGTCGGAGCCATTTTCATGGTAGACATGGCCCACACTGCCGGACTTATCGCGGCCGGGCTTCTGAGCAATCCTGTGAAATACGCCCACATCGTCACTTCCACCACACACAAGACCCTGCGCGGGCCGAGGGGCGGCATCATCCTGATGGGCAAAGACTTCGACAATCCTTGGGGTCTCACCACCCCTAAGGGCGCGATCAAGAAGATGTCCCAGATACTGAACTCCAGCGTCTTCCCCGGCGTTCAGGGAGGACCGCTCGAGCACTGCATCGCAGCAAAGGCCGTTTCATTCTACGAGGCTCTCCAGCCTGAATTCGTGGAATACCAGAAGCAGGTAGTGGCCAATGCCTTTGCCATGGCCGAAGCGTTCAAGGCCAAGGGATACAAGGTAGTGTCGGGCGGTACGGACAACCATCTGATGCTCATCGACCTGAGGACCAAATTCAGCGAACTGACCGGCAAGATGGCAGAAAAGGAACTCGGCAAGGCCGACATCACCATAAACAAGAACATGGTGCCTTTCGATTCCCGCTCTCCGTTCCAGACTTCCGGCATCAGGATAGGCACTCCTGCAGTGACTTCAAGAGGCCTTGTCGAAAAGGATATGGAGTCTATCGTAAGCCTTATCGACACTGTCCTGACCAGTGCAGCCGCCCACATCGACTATATCTCCGGCAAGTCCGAAGAGGGCAAGGAAGAACATGACGCCGTCCTGGCGAACGTCCGCAAACAGGTCCGCATGAAAATGAGCGGCATGCCGCTGAACAAATATTAGACACATGTATTCTGAATCAGATGCGACGGATAAATCACATATCGGATTATGATAAATCAAGATCGGTTCTTGCCCGGAAACTCATCGACGGGAACAGGTTCTGGTCATACGATCGTGACTCTGTCCGTCGCAATATATCAGATGAAGACATCATCGAGAATACTCTCATTTATCTTGATGTAGACGACATAAATATTCTTTTCAGGATATACCCGATAAAGGAAATAAAAAAAGTGTGGGCCATGACAATGGCTATGCAGGACAACAGATATAAGGACTTGAACAGGTTCATAGCAGGCTGTTATTTCGGAGTCAAAAACCCTGAATCATACGTAAAAAGGATCCGCACTCGTAAATTAAACGAGAAATAGAGCAGTTTTTCAGGACTGAGATTGCATCTGAGATAGAAAACTCTATAAAATAAAATTACCGCGGCAGGAGTGTCGCGGTAATTTTTTTGTCAGTGTAATGGAAATGAGGCGGGGAAATATGACGAGGACTATTTCTGCGCGGCAAAACTTGCAGGATCTGCGGAAATCATCTCCACGAAATGCTTCTCTATGGCTTCATTCTGAACCTTGTCGGTGTAAAGGTAATGTCTGTTTCCTGAAGGATCCGGGGTGAAGGATGTGGCGCCTTCATCAGTAACGGAAATCCTGCCAGCAGGAGAGATGGAGAACATGTCTCCGCCCTCGACCGCATACAGCAAGGCTGTCAGATCCCAGGTCGGCCTGTCGTACGGCATCTGCAGATAGCACTTGTAAGCCTCCACTACCGGATGGGAAGGAGTCCAGCCGAAATCGTTCTCTATGCTGCTTGCCGGGTACAGTACATCCATACCGAGTTCGAACGGAGATGTAACGACAGTCCCTGGCCACTCTTCGAAGACTTTCCTTGCTGCAGGGATGTCCGTCACGACATTGTACTCATGATGTTCCGGATTGTCGAAACAGCCGGCCATAGTCACCAGAAGCTTTACTTTCGACTTCACCAGCTCCTTGCCGGTCAGAGGCGAGATTTCATCTCCCGGAGTCTCCATAAGGCGAGCAAGATTCGTAGAAAAGCCGACCGAAACTATCACCACCGACGAATCCTGCTGTCCGGCCAGTATCTCCCTGTACAGCAGATGCGCGTCGGGCAGCTGGTCATAGGCGTCATGCGAGCGCTTGAAAA
>CASFLY010000024.1 GCA_949295645.1 uncultured Bacteroidales bacterium
CTTTCCCGTAATCGGAAAAGACCCTGACCTGCTGTCCGAGACTGATTTCAGAGAGCATGGCCGAGGTCACATAAACCCTTAGCCATACCTTCCTCAGATCCGCCACCTTCAGCAGGGGCCTGCCGGTGGAAACGAATTCTCCCGCTTCGGCGTATTTTGTCAGCACAGTCCCCGATACGGGCGAGACTATGCGGCATTTCCGCAGCCTGTCCTCTATCTGCGCTATCTGCAGGCCGATGCCGGAGTTCTGCGCATCCAGACTCGAAACGGAATTCCCGAGGGCGGATTCCTGAGCCTCTATCTGTTTTTCCAGAACGGCTTCCTGCGCCTCCAGGTCATCCATCTGCTTCCGCGTGGCAGCCCCGTCCGCGAGCAGTCTCGCCACCCTGTCCTTCTCCCTGCGCACGGTCCTGAGCTGTTCCCTCATCGCTTCCGTCTGCTTTTCCACGTCGGGACGGTTTTCCAGCAGCGACTCCCCGCTTTTTTCCAGCTGCAACTTTGTCAGATAGAGCTGCACGGTGTCGATACACCCGAGCTCGGCCCCGGCTTCCACTTCCGAACCTTCCTCCGCGTCGAAACAGAGTATCCTGCCGTTCGCCTCGGACGAAACGGTCACTTCCACCGACTCGAAATACCCTTCGGCATCATAGGAACTCCTGTTCGCACTGCAGGATACGGCCAGAAGCACCGCCGCAGGCAATATCGTTATTATGTCATATCCCGGTTTCATATAGCTGTTCCGTTTTTTCTCATTGCAGGTCACTGGTTGTAGAGCACTTTCAGGTCGTAGATGTTCTTCAGCAGCTCCAGCTCGTGACGCGACTTTTCCAGCATCGCGTTGTTTTCACTCATTATGTCCCTGAGAAGCTCGTTGACGGTGATGACCCCGTTCCTGTACTTCGACTCTGAGGCCTTCCTTACGCTCCGGCGGAGGCCGACTATCTCGTCATCCGTGGCCTTCAGTTCGTACATCCGGTCGATTTCGTTAAGTATCTGCGTGTTCTGAATATTCGTATTCCACCGGAACACATCCCTTTGCAGTTCCACCGACCGTTTGCCGGCTTCGATGTTCCGCAAGTCGTTCTTCCGGGTGTAGAATCCCGAGATGTCCCATTTGAACGAAATCCCGAGCACCCCGTTCCAGGACATCCTGTTGTAGACCATATCATCGAAAACATTCAGCCCAGGCTTTCCGTACCACCCCTGGGCGAAAAACGCGAATTTAGGCATCACCGCCACGTCCAGCATCCTTTTCTGCGTGTCCATCTGCTTCAGCCGCGCATCGAAAAGCAGGAGTTCCGTCCGCTGGTTCCGGTCGGTATCCACTATCATCGGCGGGGGCGTCTCGAAAGGCTCGTCATCCCCTATCTTCCTGCCGACCATCAGGGAAAGGACATCCTTGTAGGTTCTGAGCGAACCTTCTATCTGCTTTCTCTGCTGTCTGAGGGTCAGGAGTTCCGCCCGGATGTTGTCGGTGTCGCCCTGCAGAGCGGTGCCGTTCCTGACGGCAGACTCCACTGCCGCAAGGTTCGAGGTCATCAGCGTGTCCATGTACAGGTTCGTCTGCAGGTTCACTTCCATCACGAGGATGCCGAAATATATCTGGTTCACACGCGTCTTCAGGGCGTCGAGGTCTTTGGCGAGAGTCAGCTGCGACACCTCCTTCTGCGCCTTCACCGCCTCTCTCTGCGCCTTGGAATAGCCTCCGTCCCAGATAGTCTGGCTTATGTCGAGCTGCACCTTGTACAGGTCGTGCGACATTCCCTCCATGTCGAGTCCGACCATTTTCATAAGGTCGCTGAACGCCGCCGGGAATTCCGTGACGTCGCTCTGGTACATGGCCTGTCCAGAGAGCGAAATCCTCGGGACATATCCCATCGCCGCATTCTCGAAGGAGTACCGCGAGGTAGCCTCGGTGAGTTCGTATTGTTTGATCAGCGGATAGTTTTCCCTCACCATCCTGTAGCATTCTTCCAGCGTCATCGCCTGCGAGGAAATGCCCGCCAGCAGGAAAAACGCAGCGGAAAACAGTATGTGCGGATGCCGTTTCATTTCCATTCCTTATATAGTGTTCCGACCCTCGGCCGGCAGTCCTGCTCCGGGCCGTATTTTCAGCAGTTGATGTCCAGAAGTCCGCTCAGTTCCGACATGGCCTTGCGCGGGGACTTGTTACGGTAAAGAACCTCGTAGACCATGTCCGCAATGGGCATGCTGACCTTGTGCTTCAGGTTTATGTGGCGGATACATTCCGCAGCATAATAGCCTTCGGCGATCATCGTCATCTCGTTCAGGGCGCTTTTCACCGTACACCCGTGGCCGATAAGAAGTCCGAGCCGCCTGTTCCGGCTGTAGGACGAGTAGCAGGTCACCAAAAGGTCGCCGAGATAGGCGGAATTGAAAGTATTGCGGCTGTCCGGGTAGCTCTCCTGGATGAACCGCGTCATTTCGTTCGCGCAGTTGGACACGAGTACGGCTATGAAATTGTCTCCGTATCCCAGCCCTTTGGCCAGGCCGGCGGAAAGGGCATAGATGTTCTTCAGGATGGAAGCGTATTCCACTCCGTACAGGTCGCTCGAATAGCAGATGTGGATGTACCTTCCGGAGAGCCTTTCCCCTACTGCCCGGGCATTGTTCTCATCGGCGCTCGCCAAGGTCAGGAACGAAAGCTTTCCCCTGGAGACCTCTTCTGCGTGCGTCGGGCCGGCGATAATGCCCATCTGTCTGAAACTCAAGCTGTAAGTGTCGTGCAGATACTCGGCTACAGTCTGCCAGCTGCCCGGGATGATTCCCTTTATCGCCGAGATTATGAACTTGTTTTCCAGCGATACGGTAAGCGGTGCCAGAAAGTCCTTGAGAAATGCGGACGGCACTGAAATTATCACCACGTCGGCGGCCGAGACCACCTCGTCTATATTGTCCGAAGGATGGATGTATTCCCTGTCGAACTCCAGCTCGCTCAGATATTTGGGGTTTCTTCCGTCGTTTATCAGTCCTTCCCTGACTTCCGCGTTCCTCACATACCATTCCACTGCGGTCCTGTTTTTCGTAAGCATTCCCACTATGGCAGTCGCCCAACTGCCATATCCTATCACCGCATATCTTGCGTCAGATCCCAATTGTATTTCCATCAGCAAAAATTTTCCGCCCGCAAGGGCAAAATCCTTTAAATATTTCCGTAAAGATAGGAAAATTTTCGACGAGGAAACTAAAATTTTCAGCAGAAGAGAGGGCCGGAATTTTGAAATCTGAGGAATAATGTCGAATTTTAGGGTTCGGAAGCGCCAGACACCGGGTGCGCGTCCCGGTCATCCTCACCGCACAAGACCGACATAAAACGAACTGGAAATGAACATAAGACGAGCTGAAAAAAAAGACATCCCGCGTATAATGGACCTGCTCGTACAGGTATGCGCGGTACACCATCACGGGAGGCCGGACCTGTTCAAGGCCGGAGCGCAGAAATACTCCCGACAGCAGCTGGAGGAGATCCTCGAGGACGGTTCGCGTCCCGTATTCGTGGCCGTGGATGACTCCGACAGGGTTATGGGCTATGCTTTCTGCATCTTCATACAACACTGCGGAGACAATATCCTTACCGACATCAGGACCCTTTACATCGATGACCTGTGCGTGGATGAAAAGCTCAGGGGTAAGCACATCGGGAAGAGTCTCTACGGGGCGGTCAGGAAGTTCGCAAAGGAAAGCGGATGCTACAACCTGACCCTTAACGTGTGGAGCTGCAACGGCTCTGCCCTGAAGTTTTATGAAAGCTGCGGGCTGGTGCCGCAGAAGACGGGGATGGAAACGATATTGTGATTCGACAAGGTATCGGAATATGGAAGGAGGAAAATTGAAGACGGTGCTGCTGCAGACCGACATAGTATGGGCGGACCCGAGGGAAAACAGGCTCAGGGCTGAAAAAATGATGGACAGTTCGCCGGGAGCGGACCTGTATGTCCTGCCAGAGATGTTCTCGACCGGCTTCTGCACCAGGCCGGAGGGAATCGCCGAGGAGGCTCCTGCCGGGACATTGGGATGGATGAAGGAGCAGGCGGCAGCAAGGGGATGCGCCGTGGCAGGCAGTCTGGCCATTCGGGAAAACGGTCTTTTCAGAAACCGTTTCCATTTCGTGTATCCCGACGGGAAGCACGTGTTCTATGACAAGAAGCACCTGTTCACCTATGGAGACGAGCACCGCGAATTCACGGCCGGGGACAGACGCGTCATTGCGGAATTC
>CASFLY010000025.1 GCA_949295645.1 uncultured Bacteroidales bacterium
CTCTGCATCGGGAGTTCGTTTTCCTTTGCCATCAGCTCTTCCAGACGGGAGCATATCGATGAATATTCCGCCGGGTTTTTTGTGGTCTGGGAGAAGATTTCTATATGCTTTTTCAGGTCGATTCTGCCTTCGGCCACCGCGTCTTCAAGCATCCTGAGATTTTCGATGACGATGGCGTTGCCCTCGGCCTGGCCTACGAGACCGAGCACTTCCGCGTGCCCGATTTTTCCGAAAATGATGATTTGTCCGTCCGTGCTTCCGTCCTTTATTTTAGAATACGCATCCCTGATGCTTTCCTGAAGTTTCAGTACGACAGGACAGGTGCAGTCTATTACCATGAAATGCAGCTGTTCGGCCTTGGCGTATGTTGCGGGAGGCTCTCCGTGTGCCCGGATCAGCAGGGTTTCTCCCGAGGCATCCTGCATTTCCTCCAGATCCTCCTTGTCGATGGTCACGAGGCCTTTCGCCCCGAGCCTCGACAGCTCCGCGTCGTTGTGCACGATGGCACCGAGGGAAAAAAGTTTGCCTTCCGGCCCGTCGAGCTGCTCCTCGGCGCGTTTGATGGCCCGGGTCACTCCTGCGCAGAATCCGGAATTGGCATCTATGTCAACAGTAAGTCTCATGGCAGTCGTTTAGCGTCTTGTGTTGTCCGGCTCCGGAAAACCGGCCCTGTCGCCGTCGGAACCGGCATTGCCGAATCTTCCTGCGATCAGGTCCTTTATCCAGACCATCTGTTCGTCCATTGTCATCCGTGAATTGTCGAGGACTACGGCATCCGCCGCCCTTGTCAGCGGGGAAACTTCCCGGTGGGAATCTATGTAGTCCCGCTCCCTGACATTTGCCAGAACATCTTCGAACCGTACTTTTTCACCCTTTCCCTGCATTTCCTTCATCCTCCGCACAGCCCGTATTTCCGGCTCTGCCGTCATGAATATCTTCAGTTCCGCCTGCGGGAACACGGTCGAGCCTATGTCCCTGCCGTCTATCACGACCCTTTTCTGCCGTCCGAGCTCCCTGAGTTTCCTGTCCACGTATGCCCTCACTTCAGGAAGTGTCGCTATCGGGCTGACTTTCCGCGAGATGGCGAGGGAGCGTATTTCCTTTTCTATGCAGCGGTCCCCCATATAGAGCCTGTTCTCTCCTGCTTCAGCCACGAAATGCAGGTCGAGTCCCGGCAGGGCGGAGCCAAGTGCCTGCGAGTCGATTCTGTTCCCGTCGTCTATAAGCGAATGCTCCACGGCATACAGGGTCACCCCGCGGTACAGGGCGCCGGAGTCCAGGTACAGAAAGCCGAATTCTTTCGCAATCAGCCTGGCGAAAGAGCTTTTGCCCGTCGAGGAATATCCGTCGATGGCTATGATTATGTCTGGAATAAGCATCGGTACACGGTTATCGCGGCAAAGATAATAAAAATAACCGAGACTGGGACCGGCAGTCTTTTATCCGGGCGGAATGCTTTTTTTAGTCGGAAAAAATCCGATATTTGCAGGACAATAGCACAACGATACGATGAAGATACTGATTATAGATGACGAGAGGTCGATCAGGAACTCCCTGAAGGAAATACTGATGGACGAAGGATATGAGGTGGATGTCGCGGAAGACGGCATACAGGGATGCGCAATGGCCGAAAAAGAGAAGTACGGCGTGATTTTCTGCGATATAAAGATGCCGGAGATGGACGGCGTGGAGGTGCTGACCAGGCTGAACGCCGAAGGAATAGATTCGGCCGTAGTGATGATTTCCGGGCATGGCGACATCGATACGGCCGTGGAGTGCATCAAAAAGGGTGCGTTCGATTTCATCCAGAAGCCGCTCGACCTGAACAGGATATTCATTACCATAAAAAACGCCTCCGACAAGGTGTCCTTGGTAAAGGAGACGAAGATTCTCAAAAAGAAAGTCTACGGCGAGCGCGAGATGGTGGGCAATTCGGAGGGCATGCAGCACGTCCGCGCCATAATCGACAAGGTGGCGCCGACTGATGCGAGGGTGCTGATCATAGGGGCCAACGGTACCGGCAAGGAGCTGGTAGCCAGAAGTCTGCATCAGAAGAGCGGCAGGGCTTCCATGCCATATGTCGAAGTGAACTGCGCCGCCATTCCGTCGGAACTTATCGAAAGCGAACTTTTCGGACATGAAAAGGGGGCGTTTACCTCTGCCATAAAACAGCACAAGGGGAAATTCGAACAGGCGGACGGCGGTACGCTTTTCCTCGACGAGATCGGCGATATGAGCCTGGCTGCGCAGGCCAAGGTGCTCCGCGTCCTGCAGGAGAAAAAGCTTTCCCGTGTCGGCAGCGACAAGGATATCATCGTGGACGTCAGGGTGCTGGCGGCCACAAACAAGAACCTGAAGGAGGAAATCGAAAAGGGGAACTTCCGGGAGGACCTGTATCACCGTCTGAGCGTCATTGTCATCAATGTGCCGTCGCTCGACGAAAGGAAATCCGACATCCCCCTCCTTGTGGACTATTTCATCGGGCAGATCTGTGCCGAGACGGGGATGCAGAAACGGCCTGTCGAACCGGAGGCCATGCAGCTGCTTGTGGCCAAATCATGGTCCGGCAACATCCGCGAGCTGCGCAATGTCGTCGAGAGGCTTCTTATCCTGTCCGGAGACACCATTACGGCCCAGGACGTGAAAGACTACGTGTATTGACGCGCCCTGCAGCTGTTCCCGGCTACTTTTTCGGAGCTTTCGGCAGCGTTACGGTGAAGCAGGCGCCGTACAGGGTGTAGGACTTGCGGTACAGAATCTCGCCGTTGCATTTTTCGATGATGTTGCGGGATATGGCCAGCCCGAGCCCCGTCCCTCCGCTCTTCGTAGTGAAGTTCGGGGTGAACAGCCTGCCCTGGTTCTCTTCGCTGACTCCCGGTCCGTTATCTTCGAACACGATGTCGTAGTAGCCGTCTTTGGTGCTGTTCCTCAGGCATATAAGCACTTCTCCCATTTTGACGGGCTTTCCTTCCTGCTCGTCCTGCCGCTGCTGTATCTCGATAGCCTGCATGGCGTTGGTCAGAAGATTCACGAATACCCTTATCAGCTGCGGCTTCGGGGCTGTTATCCAGGCCTCGGGCATTCCGAGGTAGGAGATGCGGATGTTTTCCCTGTTGTCGAAAATCACCAGCTGGTCTCTCAGGACGGCATCCAGATCGAGACGGACAGGCTCTTCGCTGTAGAGTTTTGCGAATGTGGAGAACTCGTTTGCCGTCTCCGTCAGGATGTCTATATGTTCCAGAACCACAGCCGACACCTTGTCGAATTTTTCTCCCCAGTTTGGATCATTCTTCTGTTTCAGCCTGATAAGCCTCTGGATTTCCAGCTTTATAGGAGTGAGCGGGTTCTTTATCTCATGCGCCACCTGCCGGGCCATCTCGCTCCAGGCCTTGTCCCTCTCCGCCTGCGCCAGTTTCTTCGTGCTCTCGGACAGATCGGTCACCATCCTGTTGTAGGCCTTTACGAGACTGGAAATCTCGTCGTCCCTGTCGTATTTTATGAGTTCGAGTGAATGTATGTCGGTCGAGGACATCTTTCCGCCTATTTCCACGATAGGTTTGAAAATGGCGTTGATCACAGTCGTGCTCAGGAGGATGGTCGCTACCAGCAGCAGGATGAAGATGTTTATGATGACGGCGCTGAAGAAGAAGGCGTCGTGCCTGAACATGAAATTCCGGTCATAGTAAGGGGTGTTCAGGATAGCCACTATCGAGCCCTTGTCGTTGAACAGGGGTGCGTAAAGGGAATAATAGCTGAATCCGCCGAATTGTTCCTTGCAGATGCAGAATCTCTGGTGCTTGAACTTGATGTTGTAGTAGGCCTCCTGGTTCATTCTGGTTCCGAACAGCATTTTTTCGAATACTTCAGGCGAGGTGGAGCGGAAGACCTTGCCGTTGGGAGTGTACAGCGTCAGATCCGATTTCGTGGTGTTCCCGATGCTCTCCATGGCGGCCACGACTTCCTGAGAGTTCAGGTCGTGCCAGTCGTCCGAGAACTTCACCCTCGACTCCATAAGGTTCTGCAGGGTGTTGATCTTGTCCGACATCATATTGTACAGGTTTGTCGAATTCCTCTTGTACACGAAGGCTATGCTTACCGCGGTCATCGTTATCAGAGTGACGACAAGGGCGAGCGTCAGTACGAAATTTATCCTCGAACGGTAATAGTTCCTGAATGCTGCGGTTTTCCCCTTTCTCCTTTTGTATGACAGGATATACAGGGCCCCGTATGTGAACAGAAGCAGATAAGAGAAGTTTATCAGATACATCAGCCAGCCCCTGCGCGTGCGGGACGTGATGATGATTTCGTCGTCGGAAATCCTGTTTATGAAATGGATATACTGCCTGGTATGGAAATATTTCGTGTCGCCGTTTATGTTTTCCGAAACGTCGGGAGTGAATATGGCCGGATACGGGTAGTTCCCGCGGTGGCTTACCAGTTTGCCTGAAAGGAACTTGGCATACGAGTAGTATTGCGGCAGGTTGACCTGTCCCGGACGGGAGGTCTTGCCTATTATATTCATGTATCCGTTTTCTCCGGGATGCGTTTTTTCTTCGACTTCGAGGAACATGTGCACGACTCCGGTGGCCGGGGAATAATAGATGAAGGAACCGAGGTATGAGGAATTCCCGAGTTTGTCCGACACGAACCTGAATCTGGAATCGGGGGCAATGGGTTTTCCGGACATGAACCTGCGCCCGAAGTAGTCGAGGCAAGGGGCTTCCCCTCCGTTGCGGAAATGCCGCTCCGAATTGTCCCTGCATAGGGTGACCGTGACGGAATAGTCCTGCGAGACCCTGTAAAGGTAGTTCTCGTTCAGCCTGTTTAGAATGGTGATGTCGCTTCTGTCCAGTTCGGAAAGAGGTGCTACCATAGGGTCGCCGGCAATGGCGTCCTCGATGGACCGGAGCTGGATTTCCAGGGAAAGGTCCCTGTCCACGGCAAGCCGGTTCGTAAGCACGATGACCCTGTCCTGCTCTTTCCTGAACCCGAGGATGCCGGAAGTCGCCGTCAGGTACAGGGCGCAGAACGCCGAGAAGCACAGCAGCCATTTCCTGGAGAACACGCTGTACCGCAGGCCGGTAAACTCACGGACGACGGGCTTGAGCATCTGGAGCATAAGCATCATACAGAACATCAGCGAAATGTACGATACATACACGAGGACGGTATAAATCGAAAGGCTGAACCATCTGTACAGTTCCAGAGCTATGTTCGAGTTCATAATCAGGCTGACGAACATCGAATGCGTGTATATCCCGGCCGCGGTGAAAGTCAGGGCGATGCCGGCGGCGTAAGTTATTTTGGGCCAGAGACGGTCCCGCCTGAAAGTCCTTTTTATGAGTTCTTTCCTGCAGATGTAGATGCAAAGCAGGTACAGGGCCACGAATGTGTTCACTATCAGGAGCGCCCCGAATGAAAACAGGAATGCCCCGTCCGCGTAGACGTCCGGTGAGAAGAGTTTCGAAACCTGTCTGCCCTGCAGGGCCCAGGTGTAGGCTATGACGCACGATATGGCGAGCAGCAGGATTACTATCGGGAATGTCCTGATGGTGGCATGCCTGGTGAAATACAGTATCAGGGATATTATGAAGCAGAGCAGGGCCAGCCACCTAAGAATGGCGTTGGTCTGCATCGGGATGTCTTTCACGGTTTCCGAAATCACCTTGAACAGCGGTACTCCCTCTATGTATACCGGCACCCCTCCGGGGTTGTTCAGTGCCATCACCACGTATTTTTTCGGGAGTCCGAGCCTTGGATTTATGCCGGAGTCGGAGTTCTGTCTGTCAGCGGCAAGGGTGTTCTTGATTTCGAGACCGTAGATGACCTTGCAGCCCAGGTAGTCCGACTTGCAGCGCATTATGTACCATTTGGAACCGAGGTTCGTGTAGCTCCTCTCGCCGGTGATTTCCGACAGCGGGGACGAGATGCCGGAACGGGTATTGGACAGCCTTTTTATGACCATCCTGGTACTGATGTCGTCGTTGTTTATGGGAAACTGGTTGCTCCACGACTGGAGGGTGTCGTAGACATACCTGTACACGACCATGTCGGAAGGAAGCCTGTCGAGTTCCATCCACTGGCTGTGGTCTGAGGCAAGTGCCTGATCCGCATAGCTTTCCAGGATTTTCAGGCGCTTTTCGATTTTCGTCCCGAAATTCTCTGCCGCCTTTTCCGCACTCGATGACGTGATTTTGAATGTCAGGGACACTGCGAAAAGCAGGATGGAGACGGCAAGGAAGATATTCCATCCGTTTTCCTTGAAGTTGAACTGGTATGGCTCGGTCTTTTTTCTCATTCCCCTGACTCTTTATTCGTGGTGATAAGGCTCTCCTTTTATGATGGTGAATGCCCTGTAGAGCTGTTCTGCGAAAATGATGCGGACCATCTGGTGCGAAAAGGTCATTCTGGACAGCGAGAGCTTTTCATTCGCTCTCGCATAGACGGCTTCGGAAAATCCGTAGGCACCGCCGATGACAAAGACGATGTCGGAGGAAAAATGGGAGAGCCTGTCGCTGAGCCTTGACGCCCATTCTGCGGACGTGAATTCCTTCCCGCGTTCGTCGAGAAGGATCACATAATCCGTCGGGACGATGTTTTTCAGCAGCGCTTCGCCCTCCTTCGTCCTGATGGTGTCCCGGCTCAGCGAGGCGGCGTTTTTCAGATCCGGGATTTCAGTAGTCGAGAAATTGGCATAATGCCCTATCCGTTCCCTGTATGTGGCGAAGCCGTCCCCTATCCATCCGGCGTTCGTCTTGCCTGTCATTATCAGTTTGATTTTCATCGTCGTTTCTTCAGTCGCGAAGTATCGCAAATATACTTATGTGGCTCGGATTTTGCAAGAAAGGGACGCCGATATTTTCCCACCCGATGAATAATTTAGTCAAAATATTCGCTGTCGCTCCGGCCCTCTTCATGGGGCTGGGCATGAGTTCGTCTGCGCAGGATTTCGATATTTTCACACCTATCGCCAAATATATACGGATAGGGGATGCGGACAAGCTTTCCGCCTGGTTCGCGGACAATCTCGATGTGGAGGTCATAGCGCGTTCGGGAGATTCGAGCAGAAGTCAGGCAAGACAGATAATGAAGTCTTTTTTCAGCGCCTATAATCCGAGCGCCTTCGATATCACGCATCAGGCCGACAAGAGCAATATGAAATATGCCTTGGGCATCCTGAATGCCGGCGGAGAGAGGTTTGTGGTGACGATTTTCGTCAATTACAACAAGGGGTCGTTCCAGATACAACAGCTTAAAATCGAAAGGATCGACTGAGTTTGGCACGGCTTTTGCTAAATTTCTAAACCGGTTAGTTTAGTTGTTAATAATAGGGTTATAGTTCAAGGGGAGGCGACCGATTCGGCCGCCTCCCCTTGAACTATATCATAACGTCCCTCCGCCCCGATCTCCTTTTTCCTATTCATCCGCCTCGCTCCGTGCATGCTTCGCCCTTCCCTTGCGATTCCCTCCGCATCATTTCGTGCATGATCCGATCCGCCGGGGCGTCAGGAGGGGGCAGGCGCAAGGCCGCCAAGGGCCGGGCGAAAGGAGTTTACTTCCGTAAATGACCGAGCCCGACCCGCCGGCAACGCCGCGAATGCCCCCTCCTGACGTCCCGATCTATTTTTGACGGAAAAATATCTGCATTGGACACCCCTCAAAATCAAACTTCTCACGAAGCTTGTTCTCAATGAACCTTTTATAAGGCTCCTTTACATACTGCGGAAGATTGCAGAAAAAAGCGAACTTGGGATTCCGTGTCGGAAGCTGGGTAACATACTTGATTTTTACGTATTTCCCTTTCCAGGCAGGCGGCGGATAATCCTCTATGACCGGCAGCATTTCCTCGTTCAGCCTCGACGTAGGGATTTTTCTGGAATAGTTCCCGTACACCCTTGCCGCGGCATCCAGTACGTCCAGTATCCTCTGTTTTTTCAGGACGGACGTGAATATTACCGGTACGTCATTGAACGGCGCGAGCCGTGCCTTTATCGCATCCTGATACCTTTTCATCGTATTGCTGTCCTTCTCTACCGTATCCCATTTGTTTACGACGATGACGCAGCCTTTCAGGTTTTTTACTATCAGGTTGAATATGCTCATGTCCTGGGCTTCGAGCCCCGTCTGGGCATCCACCATCAGGATGCAGATGTCCGAATGTTCAATGGCCCTTATGGAACGCATTACGGAATAGAATTCCAGGTCTTCGTGCACCTTGTTCTTCTTCCTCATCCCTGCCGTATCCACCAGCATGAACTCGTGTCCGAACTTGTTGTAGTATGTGGCGATGGAATCTCTCGTGGTGCCTGCTACCGGGGTCACTATATTCCTCTCGGTACCGAGCAGGGCATTCGTCAGCGACGATTTTCCTACGTTCGGCCTTCCTACGATGGCTATGTGCGGCAGTTCGGGATGTTCGTCTTCCGCGGACTGTTCTTCGGGCAGTTTTCTGACTATTTCGTCCAGCAGGTCTCCCGTACCGCTTCCGGTAGCTGCCGATATGCTCCACACCTCGCCCAGACCGAGAGAATAGAACTGGTAGGTGTCGAACATTTTGGCCCCCGAATCCACCTTGTTTACGGCCAGCACTACAGGTTTCCCGGAGCGCCGCAGTATGTCTGCTATCTCCTCGTCGTAGTCGGTGATGACCGGCCCGGACTCCGTCATAAAAAGAACCACGTCGGCTTCATCTATGGCAAGTACCACCTGTTTGCGGATTTCCTCTTCGAAAACATCTTCGGAGTTGGAGGTATATCCGCCTGTGTCCACTACGGAAAAAAGGTGCCCGCACCACTCGCATTTGCCGTAATGTCTGTCGCGGGTCACACCGGCAGTCTCGTCCACGATGGCCTGGCGCATCCCTACAAGTCTGTTGAAAAGCGTCGATTTCCCTACGTTCGGTCTCCCGACTATCGCTACAAGGCTCATAATAGTTTATTTTTGTCTGTCCTGAAATATGGCGTCGCATCCGGCGCAGTCCGAACATCCGAGGTCACCGCAGGTCGGACGGGATTTCCCGTTTTTCTTTCCCCACAGTTTCAGTTCGTCTTCCTTGGCGCATTTTATCCCGAGCTTGCGCATTTCCCTGTTCCGGCTTATTTCCGTTTCCGGGAACTTGCCGTTCTTCCGGAAAATGATGTTGAAGCACAGCCCGAAAACGCCCAGGCCCACGAAAATGACGGCTGCGATGAATATCTCCATGGTCAGATGATGAAATCAGGGCTGATAGGCTCGTCGTTGTACACCTTATATATAATGCTTGCAAACATGTCCGCTACCGAAAGCACGGTGATTTTGCTCTTGTCCTTTTCCGGATTCGAGGAAAGCGGAATGGTGTCCGTCACGATCACCTCTTCGAGGGCGGAGTTCGCGATCCTTTCGTATGCGTTGCCGGAAAAAACGGCGTGCGTGGCGCAGGCGCGTACACTCAGGGCTCCCATTTCCTTCAATACGTTGGCCGCCTTGGTCAGCGTGCCGGCCGTGTCGATCATATCATCCACGATGACTACGTTCTTGCCTGCGACGTCGCCTATGGCGGTGATGGAGCCGACAACATTGGCCCGTTCGCGGGACTTGTGGCATATTATTACCGGGCACTGAAGGTAGCGGGCATAGGCGTTGGCCCGTTTTGCACCTCCCATATCCGGTGCGGCTATCGCCAGGTTCTCGATGTTCTTTTCCCTGAGATACGGCAGGAATATGGTGCTGGCGTACACGTGGTCTACCGGGAAATCGAAGAATCCCTGGATCTGATCGGCGTGGAGGTCGCAGGTCATCACCCTGTCGCAGCCTGCCGCATGGAGGATGTTGGCCACGAGCTTGGCTCCAATCGATACGCGGGGCTTGTCTTTCCTGTCCTGCCTTGCCCAGCCGAAGTACGGCATTACGGCTACCACGCAGTGTGCGGAAGCCCTTTTGGCCGCATCTATCATCAGCAGCATCTCAAAAAGGTTCTCGACAGGGGGAAAGGTCGACTGCACGATGAATACGGTAGCTCCTCTGACGCTCTCGTTGAATGACGGCTGGAATTCCCCGTCGCTGAAAGTCAGGACATCGGACTGCCCGAGCTCGATGCCGAGGGATTTTGCAATCTTTTCCGCAAGGGGTTTCGAACTCCTGCACGCGAAAAGTTTCATTTTGTGCTCGTTGTGCATATCGAATATGGTATTTAGTTGTTATTTAACTGATTGAGGATAGATTCAATGTAGTCCAGCAGTTCCTCCCTGCCCATTCCCGTTTCCGCCGAACTGACAAATACCGGAGGGAGTTCCTCCCAATATTCCAGAATCTGCCGTTTGCTCTTTTCAATCTGTCCGGCCAGGGTGTTGCTGCCGCTTTTGTCTCCTTTTGTGAATACTATGGCGAAAGGAATCCGGCTCTGCCCGAGTTCTATCAGGAAATCCATGTCGATCCTGCCTATGTCGTGCCTCGAATCGATGAGTACGAAAAGCATTATGAGGTCAGGGGAGAGGCTGATGTATTCCCTGATGATCCTTGCCAGTTTCTGCTGCCCGGTTTTCGACATCTTCGCGTAGCCGTAACCCGGGAGGTCTACCAGATACCATTTCCTGTTTATGAGAAAATGGTTCACTAACTGGGTCTTGCCTGGTTTTGAGGAAGTCATCGCGAGTTTTCTGTTTCCGCAGAGCATATTTATCAGGGAAGACTTGCCTACATTGGACCTTCCGATAAAGGCAAATTCCGGGAAGGTCTGTTTCGGCCTTTCCGAGACTTTAGTGCTGCTTCCCGCAAATAGTGCTTCGGTTATTTTCATCGGATATTCTTTTCAAAACGCGCGCAAAGATAGCATTAATCCGACTAATATAACAAAAAATTATGATTCCGGACGCTGAAAAAAGAAAAATTTTTCCTTTGATTTGTGAAAATTTCCTCTGCGGTAAATTTTGGTTTCCGGATGGTCGGTGAATTGAGATAAAATGTTAAATTTGTAAGGATATGGTGACGGACAATATGATATTTTTCGGGAGGTAGCGTATGGACGGACAGTATATTGAACTGTATGATCTTCAGAGCAGACTAAAGGCCGGGGTGGAGAGCGTTTTTCCGGGGAAGGTGTGGCTGAAAGCCGAAATCAGCGCTATGAAGGCCCGCCCGGCAGGACATTGCTATATGGAGCTGTCGCAAAGTTCGGACTCAGGTCTGATAGCCAAGGCGCAGGCTGTGATATGGAGTTCGAAGTTCCGCTTCATAGCCCCGTTTTTCAAATCCGTTACCGGTTCGGATCTGGCGGAGGGGATGAGCGTCCTTGTCCAGGTCTCGGTGAATTTCAGCCAGCTTTACGGGCTTTCCCTGATTATAGACGACATCGATCCGGCCTTTACAGTAGGAGAAAAGGAACAGCTCCGCCGACAGACCATAGAACGTCTTGAAAAGGAAGGCCTTATGGATCTTCAGAAAGAACTTGCCCTGCCGCTCCTGCCATACAGGCTGGCTGTCATTTCGGCCCCGGATGCCGCCGGTTACCGCGATTTTACCAGACATCTGTGCGACAATGCCTACGGTTTCGTCTTCAGTCCGGAACTTTTCCCCGCCGTGATGCAGGGGAGCGATGCGCCGGCTTCCATAGCGGATGCCCTGGACAGGATCGCCGCGTCTGGAGAGTGCTTCGATCTGGTCCTGATTATGCGCGGCGGCGGTGCGAAACTTGATCTGGCCTGTTACGATGACTATTCCCTGGCTGCAGCCATAGCCGTGTATCCCGTGCCGGTGTTCACTGCCGTCGGCCACGACCAGGACTATCATGTATGCGATATGGTCGCCCACAGACATCTCAAGACGCCTACGGCGCTGGCGGACGAACTTATAGGCTGTTACATCGATGAGGATGCGAGGCTGTCGTCGTTTGCCGGAAGGCTGAAACTCGCTTTCCTGAACAAGATACATTCGATGGAAGCCAGGGTGCAGCTGCTTGAGACACGGATTCTTTCGGCAGACCCGAGGAACATCCTGAAGAGAGGCTACGTATTGGCTCTCGATTCGGCCGGGGTGCCTCTCAAGAGGGTTGCAGGCCGTTCTGCAGGGGACAGGGTGACGCTGATGTTCTCGGACGGGAAAGCGGATTGCGAAGTCAGGGGCGTTGTGCTGAACGGCTCTCCGACTGAATAGGTTACCGATAAAACGATGGAAATGAAAGATATGGGAGAAAAAAACGGAAAAGGGGCGGCCTTTGACTATTCGAAGGCCGTGGCTGAACTCGAAAAGATAGCGGAAAAGGCCGAGGATCCCGCGACAGGGATCGATGACATAGACAAGTATATCGGAAGGGCAAACGGCCTTATAGCGGAATGCCGCAGATATCTGCGTACCGCGCGTGACAGGGCCGAAGCTATTGAAACAGAATAAATGATACCTCACAGTTATGGACAGAAACAATGGAAAACAACCGCAGCCGGTGAAGATGATCTATGAAACGGACGAATGGCTCGCCCCGTACAGGGAAGCGATCGATGCCAGGCACCGCAGGATACTCGACGCACGTGATGACATCGCTGTAGACGGCTCTCTTTCGAGAGGACTGAACAACCATCTGTATTATGGAATGCACCGGACTGCCGGGGGAAACTGGATTTTCCGGGAATGGGCGCCCAATGCCACGAAAATATATCTGATAGGAGATTTCAACAACTGGAAACGGACGGAGGCATACGCCCTCAAGCCGGTAGGGAACGGGAACTGGGAGATAGAGGTCAGCCGGATGTTCATCTCCGACCGGACATTGTACAAGCTTTACATAGAGTGGCCGGGCGGTGGCGGCGAAAGGCTCCCGGCATACACTGTCAGGGCTGTGCAGGATCCCGAGACCAAGCTTTTCGTGGCCCAGGTATGGGATCCGGAGAAACCGTACAGATGGAAACACAAGGGGCCGGGAAAGCGGGAGCACCCTTTCATATACGAGTGTCATATCGGAATGAGTTCGGAGGAGCCCAAGGTCTCGACTTTTACCGAATTCCGGGAGAATGTCCTGCCCAAAATCATCAGGGACGGTTACGATACCATTCAGATTATGGCCCTGCAGGAGCACCCCTATTACGGTTCGTTCGGCTATCAGGTTTCGAACTTCTATGCCCTTAGTTCCCGTTTCGGAACGCCCGAGGAGTTCAAGGCCCTCGTAGACGAGGCCCATGGCGCCGGGATTGCGGTGGTGATGGACATAGTCCACTCGCATTCGGTGGACAACGAACTGGAGGGCCTCGGCGATTTCGACGGGAAGGACGGGGATATGTATTTCTATTCCGGTGCCCGCGGCCGTCATCCCGCCTGGGGTTCGAGATGCTTCGACTACGGACGGCACGAGACGCAGCATTTCCTGCTTTCGAACTGCAAATACTGGATGGAAGAGTACCATATAGACGGATTCCGCTTCGACGGAGTGACCAGTATGATATATTGGGATCATGGTCTCGGAAAGGACTTCGTGGGCTATGACAATTATTTCAACGGCGGGGTCGACGAGTCTGCCGTGACATATCTGGCCCTTGCCAATATGCTTGTGCACGAACTTAACCCCGACGCATTCACCATAGCGGAGGATGTGAGCGGGATGGCCGGGCTGGCGGCCCCGTTCGAGGCCGGAGGTATCGGATTCGACTTCCGTATGAGTATGGGAGTGGCCGACAACTGGATAAAATGGATAAAGGAACTGTCTGACGACCAGTGGAGTATGGGCGAAATGTGGTGGCAGCTCACAAACAAGCGGGCTGACGAGAAGACCATCAGCTATGCGGAATGCCACGACCAGGCTATGGTGGGGGACAAGACCATCATTTTCCGGCTGATGGACAAGGAGATGTATTTCTCTATGAATACGGAATCCAGGTCGGACATTATAGACAGGGGAATCGCCCTGCACAAGATGATAAGGCTCGTGACGATGGCTACGGCCGGGGACGGCTACCTCAATTTTATGGGCAATGAATTCGGACATCCGGAATGGATAGATTTCCCTCGCGAGGGGAACGGATGGTCGTACAAATACGCCCGCCGCCAGTGGTCGCTTGCAGAGCCGGACTACCTGCGCTACAGATTCCTCCTGAATTTCGACAACGAGATGATAAGGCTCGGGAAGTCGGAGCGCCTTCTGTACGGACGTCCTGAACTGCTCGTACAGGACGAGGAGAAAAAAATATTAGTATTCAAAAGAATAAATTGTATCTTTGCGTTCAATTTCAATCCTTGCCTATCTTTCTCAGACTATGGATTTTCGGCACCTGCCGGCAAGTATGCGGTAATACTGGACAGCGACGAGGCGGAGTTTGACGGATTCTCAAGGGTGAAGAAAGGCGAGGAGCACATTTCCCTGCCGGAAAAGTCTCCTAACGGCAATCAGAAATATGACCATACTCTGTATCTCTATCTCCCGAGCCGTTGTGCGGTAGTATTGAAGAAAATTGACTGAAAATTATTAACCTATAATATATTAAATTATGGCTTTTTTGAAATTCAACAAGTCAGAGTTGGTAAACCTGGAGTATTCGCTCAAAAGGGAAATCATCGTGGCGAATAAGACGGGAGCCTATTGCAACACTTCCATAGTGACCTGCAACACAAGGCGTTACCACGGACTTCTTGCCGTGCCGATAGATAAGCTTGGGGGAGGAAATTTCATTCTTCTTTCATCGTTGGACGAAAGTCTGGTCGTCGGGGGCAAACAATTCAACCTCGGCATACATTGCTACGGTGATGTCTATGAACCGAGAGGTCATAAGTATATCGTCGATTTCGATGCGGATCCGGCTCCGGAGATTACCTACAAGATAGGCGGAATCGTATTCAGCAAGACTATCCTTATGGCTCCCGACTCGGATCAGGTGCTCATCAGGTACCGGCTCATCGAGGCTCCGGAAAAGGCTGAGCTGATGCTGAAGCCTTTCCTCGCATTCAGGAGCGTTCACAGTCTTACGAGCCAGAACCCGGAAGCGAAGACCGGCTATAAGGAAATCGCGAACGGAGTGTCTTTCAGGCTTTACGACGATTTCCCGGACCTGAATATGCAGATAAGCTCCAAGGCCCAGTTCAAGTCCCTGCCTTACTGGTACAACGGCATTACCTACTCCGACGAAATGCGCCGCGGGTTCAACTGCAAGGAAGACCTGTTCGTGCCGGGCTTCTTTACCGTGTCCATGAAACCGGGGGACAGCATCGTCTTCTCGGCATCGGTTGAGGAAGACGAGCCTAAAACATTCAAACGCAAATTTACAGACGCCATCAAGAGGCTCGGAAACATACATAACTACCATGATCTTTTAGTCAGGAATGCCGACATGCTCAAATGTTCGCGCAACGGGCACAAGCGTATAAACGCAGGCTTCTCCTGGCTGGAGACCGGCCTTCTCAGGGAGACGATAATGTCTCTCCCGGGACTGACCATCTATGCCGACGGCGACTGTGCCGAATTCGAGGAAATCCTCGACAACCTCATCGCGGACGAGCAGGAAAGGCTGTTCCACAGGACCACACAGGTCGAAGCTCCTCTGCTTCTGACAGATACGATACAGCAGTACATACACTATCTTACCGACAATGACATAGAGTCGGGCGCAGAGAAGAGGGTGTGGAAAAAGTACGGAAAGACTCTTAAGGGCATCATAGAGAGCTATGCTCCAGGCCGGAGACACGAGGTGGCCATGCATCCTAACGGACTCCTCTGGGCTCAGATGGACGGTGTGGCGCTTTCCTGGATGAATGCGTACGTGAACGGTCATCCTGTTACTGAAAGGGCCGGATACCAGGTGGAAACGAATGCCATGTGGTACAATGCCGTATGTTTCGCCCTCGACATGGAAAAGAAATACGGGGCGAAAAGGAATGCCTTTATCACCAAATGGGCTCCTGTCAGGGAACTGATAGAGGACAATTTCCAGAAGACATTCTGGAACTACGAGGCAGGCTACCTTGCCGACTATGTCGACAATTACGGCCAGAATATGGACGTGCGGCCTAACCAGCTGTATGCCATCAGCCTCGACTATTCTCCTGTAGAGGACTTGGTCAAGTCGGATGTAGTGATGACGGTGAACAACGAACTCGTCACGCGCCGCGGCATCAGGACACTTTCTCCGAGAAACGTGATGTACAGGGGCGTGTACGAAGGTTCCCAGACGGACCGCGATCTCGCTTACCATCAGGGCTGCGCCTTCCCTCATCTTCTCGACCCGTATGTGAACGTATGCTTCAAGATGATGGGCGGTAATTTCTACAAGAAGGCGGAATACCTTACCGAAGGCTTCTATGCCGACATAAACAAGCACGGCGTCGGCGCATTCTCCGAACTTTACGACGGAGACCCTCCTCACGAGGCTCATGGAGCCATAGCATCCGCCTGCAGTACGGCGGCATTGCTCAGAGTGGATTATCTTATGAACAGAAATAAAAAGGAGGAACAGCGATGAAAGTTCTGATGTTCGGTTGGGAATTTCCTCCTCACATTGCAGGAGGATTGGGAACAGCTTGTTACGGTATGACAAAGGGCCTTGCCGCCAACGGTGTCGAAGTGCTTTTCGTGATGCCTTCGGCTTCCGGTGACGAGGATCAGAGTGCCGTGAAGATCATAAATGCAAGCGATGTCCCGGTAGACACTGTCTCCACATCCGTGGACGAGTTCCTCGGGAAGGTGAAGTTCATCCATATCGGCTCCAATATGGTGCCTTACGTGGATCCTCAGGATTTCACCAAGATGGTGGAGGAAGAAAGAAAAAGACAGATCAAGAGTTTCCGTGTACAGTACGGACAGAAATACAAATTCTCCGGCAAATACGGAGAGAACCTTATGGAAGAGGTGGCCCGCTATGCAATGGTGGGTGCCACCATCGCCCTTCAGCATGCGGATGAATTCGACGTCATCCATGCACATGACTGGCTGACGTACCTTGCCGGCATTGCCGCGAAGCAGCTTACCGGGAAACCTCTCGTCGTCCACGTCCATGCGACTTCTTTCGACAGAAGCAGCGACGACAAGATCGATACGAGGGTCTATGACCTCGAGAGAAAGGGAATGGAAGCTGCCGACAAGGTCATCGCAGTGAGCGAACTGACCAGGAATATCGTCATCAACAAGTACGGAATCTCGCCGGACAAGGTGGTGGCCGTGCACAATGCAGTGGATTTCAGCGGACGTGAAAATATGGTGGTGGAAAGGGGAGTGAAAGACAAGGTCGTCACTTTCCTCGGCCGTGTCACTTTCCAGAAAGGCCCAGAATATTTCATCGAGGCGGCAGCCAAGGTTCTCAAGAGGTGCAGCCACGTGAGGTTCGTGATGGCCGGAAGCGGGGATATGCTGAACAGGTGTATCCGCCACGTCGCCCGTCTCGGCATTTCCGACAGGTTCCATTTCACGGGTTTCCTCCGCGGGGCGGATGTGCAGAAGATGTTCGCGCTCTCGGACGTGTATGTGATGCCTTCCGTATCCGAACCTTTCGGCATTTCGCCTCTGGAGGCCATGCAGACGAACGTGCCGTCCATCATATCCAAGCAGTCCGGCGTGGCGGAGGTGTTGAAATACGCCATAAAGGTGGATTTCTGGGACATCGACGCTATGGCGGATGCCATGTACGGTCTGCTGAACTATCCGGCAATGGCGGATATGGCAGCCCGCTGCGGACGTGACGAGGTGGATGCCCTCAAGTGGACCAATGCGGCCTACAAGATCAAGAAAGTGTACGAGTCAGTAATAAACAAATAGTCTAAACTTAAAATTATACGGAAATGAAAAAAAGCATATGTCTGTATTTTCAGGTACATCAGCCTAACAGATTGAGGTTATACAGATTCTTCGATATCGGCAAGGATTCGCATTATTATGATGATTTTGCCAACAGGACCATTCTGAGAAGGGTGGCCCAGAGGTGTTATCTTCCGACCAACGAACTCCTTCTCGATCTTATCAATACATACAAGGGGCAGTTCAAGGTGGCGTTTTCCATCTCCGGATCCGTTCTGGAGCAGTTCGACAGGTATGCTCCGGAAGTTATCGACAGTTTCCGCAAGCTTGCCGGAACAGGCTGCGTGGAGTTCCTTGCCGAGACCTATTATCATTCACTGGCTTCCCTCGCCTCTCCGTCAGAGTTCCGCCATCAGGTGACGAAACACAAGGAGACTATCGAGCATTATTTCGGCGTCAGCCCTAAATCGTTCAGAAACACCGAACTCATCTATTCCGACGAGATCGGCTCCATGGTCTATGATATGGGCTTCAAGACAATGCTTACCGAGGGCGCAAAGCACGTTTTGGGATGGAAGAGCCCCAACTACATCTATTCCGGGGCCCTCGCACCGAAGCTCAAGCTCCTTCTGAAGAATTCTACGCTCAGCGATGACATAGCATTCCGTTTCTCCGACAGGGGATGGTCCGACTGGCCTCTGACCGGGGACAAATACCTCGGATGGATCAAGGCTGCCGCACGGAATGACGAAATCGTGAACCTGTTTATGGACTATGAGACATTCGGCGAGCACCAGAAGGCCCAGAGCGGTATTTTCGAGTTTATGAGATATTTCCCCGAGGTGGTGATCAAGGACGGGGAATTCGAGTTCGTGACCCCGGAGCAGGCTGCCAGAAAGCACAAGGCCGTGGCATCCTTGGATGTTCCCGACCCTATTTCGTGGGCTGACGAAGAGAGGGATGTTACCGCATGGCTCGGAAACGAACTCCAGAACGATGCTTTCAACAAGTTGTACAGCGTTGTCGAGAAGCTTGCCATTGTAAACAACGAGCAGCTGTGGTCGGATTTCGGACACCTCCAGGAGAGCGACCATTTCTATTATATGTGTACGAAGTTCTTCTCCGACGGTGCGGTGCACAAATATTTCAACCCGTATGATACTCCGTATGAGGCATTTATAAACTATATGAATGTTTTGAGCGATTTTATTTTACGGGTAGATGATGCAATTTCCGTTTCAGATATTAAATTTGCAGCCGAAAAAAAGACGGCACCGGCAAAGTCCGCAAGGACAGCTAAGGCGGAGACTGCGAAAAAGGCGGCAGCCAAACCTGCTGCGAAAAAGACCGTAAAGGCCGGATCCGCAGCTGCTGCCAAAAAACCGTCTGCAAGGAAAACGGTGAAAACAAAGAAATAATTAGATGGATAACGAATTGATCAAACCGGATTATCTTTTTGAGGTAAGCTGGGAGGTCTGCAATAAGGTAGGGGGCATATATACGGTGGTAGCTACCAAAGCCCTCTACCTTAAAACGGAATTAAAGAGACATCATATCCTGATCGGTCCCGATGTGTGGATGGACACGGAAAGCAACCCGGATTTTCTCGAAGATCCGGGTCTTTACCGGGACTGGAAGGCCTGCGCCGAGGCAGAAGGCCTGAGGTTCAGGATCGGGAGATGGAACATTCCGGGCTCTCCGATAGCTATTCTCGTAGATTTCAAGCAATACATTACAAAAAAATCGGAAATTCTGACAGAATACTGGCTGCATTTCGGAGTGGATTCCCTGACAGGCAACTGGGACTATGTGGAATCTGCACTTTTCGGATATGCGGCAGGAAAGGTCATCGAGAGTTTCTACAAATTCAACCTTACAAGAGCCGACAAGGTCGTGGCCCAGTTCCACGAATGGCTTACGGGAGCCGGGCTGCTGTATGTAAAGCAGACCGGACTGCCTATTGCCACGGTATTCACGACGCATGCTACCGTGGTGGGAAGATGCGTGGCGGGAAACAATCTGCCTCTGTACGACTCCATGGCTCTTTATGACGGGGATCAGAAAGCCAAGGAATTCAATGTCATAGCCCGTCATTCACTTGAAAAGCATTCTGCCCAGAATGCGGACATCTTCACTACGGTGAGTGAAATTACGGCAGGGGAGTGCCGCCAGTTCCTGGGCCGCAAGGTGGACATCGTGACGCCGAACGGTTTCGAGAACAGTTTCACCCCGGCCGAAGATGATTATTCCATGGTCCGCTCGGCTGCACGCGACAAATTAGTGCAGGTGGCTACCGCCATGTCCGGGGAAACCGTTCCCGAAAATTCCATTTTTATCGGCATCGGCGGCCGATACGAGTACAAGAACAAGGGCATAGACGTCTTCATCGATGCCCTGAACAAACTTAACCAGTCGGATTTCCAGGGAAAAAGCATACAGGCCTTTATTATGATCCCGTCAGGCCACAACGGCCCTGACCGCGAACTTGTGGCAAAACTCGGCGGCAAGGAATCGGATTACGTCACCCAGACGTCGCATTACCTGATGAACCGGGAGTACGACACCATAACCGGAAGGCTTGCGGAACTGAATCTTAAAAATGCCGTAGGAGACAAGGTAAAGGTCTATTTCATTCCGTCCTACCTGAACGGGAACGACGGGGTGTTCAATATGACGTATTACGACCTTATCGTAGGCCTCGACCTCGCCCTCTTTCCATCCTATTACGAACCGTGGGGCTATACCCCTCTTGAGAGTCTCGCATTCAAGGTCCCGACACTTACCACGACCCTCGCAGGTTTCGGTCTGTGGGTGAAACAGCATTACCTTAAGGAGCATCCCGGCATTACTGTCTTGGACAGGGACGATTCCAACTATCCTCAGGTGGTGGACGGCGTAGTGGAGCGTGTGAAGGAAATCGCAGGCCTGACCAAGGATGACAGGAAGCGATATATGGAAAATGCCAAGGATGTCTCCGAAATAGCTCTTTGGGAGAACAATATCATTTATTACAAACAGGCTTATTCGGAAGCGCTCGCAAAAGTAATATCGGACAAGGGCGCATTCCCTAAATATAAAAATGACAAACCTATGCAGTACAAGAAAATAGATGTCAACAAGCCGTCTTGGAACAGTGTCCTTATCTCAAGGCATCTTCCTGACGGACTCAAGGATTTGGAGACCCTTTCCAGAAACCTGTGGTGGTGCTGGAACGAGTCTGCGAAGAACCTTTTCAAGAGGGTCGATCCCAAGGCCTGGAGCGAGACCGGCGAGAATCCTATCGCCCTGCTTGACCAGGTGTCGCTGAAGAGATTCCGCGAACTCGAGAAGAATACCGAATTCATGGGTGAACTCAATCAGGTGATGGAAGAGTTCAATACCTATATGTCGCTGAAGTCCGAGCGCAAGGATCCGTCCATCGCATATTTCTGTATGGAATACGGTCTTGATACTTCATTGAAGATCTATTCCGGCGGCCTCGGAATTCTGGCAGGAGACTATCTGAAGGAGACCAGCGATATGAACGTGAATCTCGTGGCAGTGGGTCTTCTGTACAGATACGGATATTTTACCCAGATGCTTTCATCGCAGGGCGACCAGGTAGCCAAATACGATGCGCAGGATTTTATGAAGATCCCGGCCACTCCTGTCAGGGACGCCGACGGGAACTGGATGACGGTCAGCGTAGCTTTCCCTGGAAGGAATCTCAATGCAAGGCTCTGGAGGGTGGATGTCGGAAGGACCGAACTCTACCTTATGGATACGGACTACGAGGAAAATCTGCCTGAGGACAGGTCTGTCACCCATCATCTCTATGGCGGCGACTGGGAGAACAGACTCAAACAGGAGCTTTTGCTCGGAGTGGGCGGTATCAGGGCGCTCAGAAAGCTCGGTATCGATACTCAGATTTATCACTGCAATGAAGGTCATGCCGCATTCACAGGTCTTGAAAGGCTCCGCGAATATATCCAGAATGACAATCTCGACTTCCCGGAGGCGCTCGAACTTGTCAGGGCTTCGTCGCTTTTCACGACACATACCCCTGTCCCTGCAGGACACGATGCCTTCGACGAGGGCCTGTTGAGAAAATATATCGGACACTATCCTCAGCGTCTGAAAATCGACTGGGAAACTATGATGGGGCTCGGCAAGATCAACGGCAGCGACGTGAACGAGAAGTTCTCCATGAGCATTCTTGCCGCCAATATCTCGCAGGAAGTCAACGGAGTGTCATGGCTTCATGGCGAGGTCAGCCGCGACATCTTCGCCAACATGTGGCCGGGCTATCTGCCTGAAGAGCTCCACGTCAGCTATGTCACGAACGGTGTGCACTATCCTACCTGGGCAGCTCCGGAGTGGAAAGAGATCCATTCGAAGGTCTTCGGAGACGATTTCAAGACGCATCATTACGACAAGTCCTGCTTCGAGGGCATCTACAAGGTTTCGGACGCGGATATCTGGAGTGTCCGTACTACATTGAGAAAGAAACTTATATCGGAGATCAAGGAAAGGCTGTCGGACCCTTCCGCCACCAACCATTATTCTCCGCGTCAGATAGTGACTATCAAGGATACCTTGAGGGACGACGTGCTCACTATCGGGTTTGCCCGCCGTTTTGCTACCTACAAGCGTGCACATCTGCTGTTCCGCGACCTCGACCGCCTGAACGAGATCGTGAACAATCCAGAAAGGCCGGTGCAGTTCATATTTGCCGGCAAGGCACATCCTGCAGACAAGGCGGGACAGGACCTTATCAAGAGCATAGTGGACATCTCCAAGATGGAGCAGTTCATCGGCAAGATCGTATTCGTTCCGAACTACGACATTACCTTGGCAAAATATCTGGTACAGGGTGTCGACGTATGGATGAACAATCCTACGAGGCCGCTCGAGGCTTCCGGAACCTCGGGTGAGAAGGCCGCGATGAACGGTGTGATGCACTTCTCGGTTCTCGACGGATGGTGGGTAGAAGGCTACAAGCCGGGCGCCGGCTGGGCTCTGCCGATGGAAAGGACCTATCAGGATCAGAACTATCAGGATGAGTTGGATGCAGCTACGATCTATACTATCATAGAAAACGACATTGCCCCTACATTCTATAATATCAGCCGCTCTACCGGACGTTCTACCGACTGGCTGGAGTATATAAAGAATACCATAGCCCAGGTGGCCTGCAACTTCACTACAAACAGGATGTTGACAGACTATATCAACCAGTACTACGACCCTCAGTCCAAGAGGTTCGAGTCCCTGCTGGCGAATGACTATGCCAAGGCACGTGAGATAGCCGACTGGAAGAGGCATCTGCGCAGGGAGTGGCAGAATGTAAGCCTTGTGTCCATAGTGAAGCCGGACAGTTCGTACAAGGATGTGGCTCTCGGTAAGGAATTTGCCGCTGAAGTCGTTCTCAATATCGGAGACCTCAAACCTGAGGAGATCGGAGTGGAACTGCTGTTTGCAAAGACGGATTCGAAGGGCAGGCTGCACATCAGTTCGATAGCGACATTCGATCCGGTGGAAGTGAACGACGGCGTGGCCAAGTACCGTACCGTGGTGACTCCGGAGTCTGCCGGCATCTATCAGGTAGCTGCGCGTATCTATGCCAAGAACGACGAGCTGCCTCACAGACAGGATTTCGAACTTGTAAGATGGTTGTAGCAACCGGATTTTTCGACGGTGTCCACATCGGACACCGTCTTGTCATAGAGCAGCTGGTAAAGGCTGCTGCAGTAAAAGGGGATGAGAGTATGGTGGTGACATTCTGGCCTCATCCCCGTACTGTTTTACAGCAGGAAGCCCGAGATTTCCGCCTTCTGACTTCGATGCCCGAGAAGAAGGCTTTGCTGGAAAGTCTCGGCGTGGACAGGGTGGAGGTGATCCGTTTTACAAGGGAATTCGGAGCCTTGACGACATACGATTATCTTAAAGACTGGCTTATAGACAGATACGGAGCGGATACCATCGTGCTTGGCTATGACAACAGGATGGGAAGCGACGCCAGGGATGCCTTGAGTGTCAGGAAGATTGCCGAAGATCTCGGACTGCGGGTGATAATGACAGAAAAGGTGACCTCCGGCACCGGAATGGATGTCAGCTCCACCAAGATCCGTGCTGAAATCTCCGGCGGGAACGTGTCGCGCGCTGCTGAAATGTTGGGTTACGACTATTCCCTGTTCGGAGTAGTAGTGTCGGGGGAGCGGATAGGAAGCCGGGTCCTGGGTTTCCCGACGGCGAACATGCAACTGTACGAACCTCTGAAGCTGCTTCCTGCCAACGGAGTCTATTTTGTAAGAGTAAGTACTTTGGGCCGGAATTTCTATGGCATGTGCAATATCGGCAACCGCCCCACCGTCCGCGAAGGGAATGCCCGCACAGTGGAAACAAACATTTTCGATTTCGACGAGGACATTTACGGCCTTGACATCGAAGTGACTTTTCTGAAAAAGATCCGCGATGAGATCCGCTTCGCTTCATTGATGCAGCTCAAGGCACAGCTTGCACGCGATAAATACTATTGTTATTCGATGATTCCGCATCATTGACCCGGATACCTATATCCAGCCTGCCTGCTTTTGGCCGTTTGAAGTCCGTTTCGGGCCATGTTTTTGATTATGCCCGAAAATTCCTATATTTAGAGCCGGTTTGATATCTGAAAGTATATGGATGGCGGAATTCTGTTAGCGATAATCGTAGTGGTTCTTTCGATGGCGATGTCCCTCGTGAACAAAGTGCTTAAAAAGGCTGGCGAAATCAATATCCCCGGCCCCGGCCAGTCTGATCCGGATGCTTCGCCGGCCGCATCTCCATCGCCGGCCCTGTCTTCGACAGCCGTGTCATCTGCTGGAGAATCTTCCCGTACGCCGGCACTTGCCAAATCACAGCGAGAACCTTCTCAGGAGCCGCAGACCCCTCGGAAATTTATCCTGGACAAGAGGAATCTCATAATTTATTCCGAAATCATGACTCCGAAATACCTGAAGTAACCTTTATTTCAGATAAAAAAAGAAAAAATAACATAAAAAAAGAGAAATTTTCAGATTTTTCTTTTTCCGACGCTTTTTTCCCGCGAAAAGACATAGGTTTGCTGCGTATGTCTAACGAAGATGCGGTTCCGGATTTCCGAGCGATCAGGACCGCTCCTAAATTCTTGATTATATGGAAAAAGAAAATTTCTGCGCAGTGCAAAGGTATGTGGACATCCTGACGGAGGCGGGATTCAAGGCCGTGTTCGGAGAGGAGAAGAACAAGGATGTCCTTATCGACCTGCTGAATGTCGTCCTCCCGGAGAACCGCCGCATCAGCGACCTCTCCTATTCCACCACCGAAGTCCCCGGATTCACGATGTCGAACAAGAGTGTCAGGCTCGACCTGAGATGCACTGGAGAGGACGGTACGCAGTTCATCGTCGAGATGCAGTGTTATCGTCAGGCGAATTTCTTCAGGCGGTGCGTGGAGTATGCGGCAAAGGTATACGACTCGGGGTCGAGGAGGGGCGACAGGCACGAGTACGACCTGGCTCCCGTGTATTTCATCGGATTGCTGAACGTCGATGTCCCCAAATTCGACAGAAGCGACAGTGCGATATGGGCTGACAGGTATGTCTCGGAGTACACTTTCAGGGAAAAAGTCAGTCACGAAGTAGTGGATGAGACAATTTTTATTATCTTTATGGAGTTGAACCGCTTCGACAAGGCACTGGACGAATGTAGGAGTATGGTGGACA
>CASFLY010000026.1 GCA_949295645.1 uncultured Bacteroidales bacterium
AGGGAGAAACCGTAAGGGTCAGCGTCGAACTCGGCCGGGACGCTTTCAGCTGGTATGACACCTCCGTAAAGGACTTTGTTGTCGAACCCGGTGAATTCAAAGTGTATGTCGGGCCGTCGTCGGCCGAACTCCCGATGTCGGCGACCGTCTATGTCAGATGACGGCCGGAATTTACCCATAATACTTTACGGGGAATCAAGGCCCGATTCGGAATATTTCCAATATTTTTTGTAAATTATCGAGGTTTTCTTTACTTTTGCCGGCTGTGTACGTGAACAGTCGGCAAAGAAACACAACCGAAAGAACAATTTTTAACCGCCATTATGAAAATAACACTATCGGAAAACAGAATCGGATTCATTTCCTTATCCGCCATTCTTCTCTCTGCAGTATTGTTTGCCCCGTGCTGCACCAATGTAAGGGATGTTGCGTCGATACCTGGAAATACAGTTTATACGATGTCTCCGGATACGGTCCGGGTTCTGGATAATCCGCTGAACGGCTGGGTTATGTACCTGAACAGGAACTGGGACGGGAATTTCTGGGAGACACAGGGCTATGACCGCATGCCGGCAGACAGCGGCAGACTTACGGTCAGGGTTTCGGACTACGCCTCTGTGGCTTATCTCAGGACGAGCTGGGCCGCTATGGAACCTGAAGAGGGCCGCTATTTCTGGAAAGACCCGGACAGCCGTCTGGCCGGACTCGTGAAAAGTGTCCGTGACAGAGGAATGAAGGTGGCGTTCAGAGTGGTGGTCGACGGTCGCGACCAGGGGGCCAACACTCCCGACTATGTGTTCGAGGCCGGTGCCGGATACTATCTTCAGGATCCGTCGAGACCTGACAGGAAGACTCCTTATCCTCAGGATACGGTGTTCAGAAAATACTACGAAAAATTCATAGAAGCCTTTGCCGGGGCATTCAACGACCCTGACATTACGGCCTTTGTCGACGGCTACGGTTTGGGCAAATGGGGCGAAGGGCACAATGTCGTGTACGAGCCCGGAAATGCCGTCAGCGACAGCACCTCATATTACAAGGAAAACACGATGCGCTGGATTACCGGACTTTATTCGCGCACATTCACTAAAGTCCCTCTCGTGATCAACTATCACCGCCACATCGGAGCCCCTGTGAGCGAGGGCAGGGAAGTGGACCCGGACAGCGAACGCCTCCTGCAGATAGCCATCGACAACGGTTACTGCCTCCGCGCCGACTCTTTCGGGATGAACAACCAGGACTGGGGCTACAACGACTGGGAGCGTTCCTATGTGAAGAAATGGGCCTGCAGGCTGCCTGTCATTATGGAGGGCGGATGGATCGTCGGCCAGCACTCCTGGTGGAAGGACCCTGCTGGCTACAAGACCCCAAGAGACGTGAGAATCGGCGAGTTCGTGACCTCTGAGGAAGAAAAGGTCAATATGATGGACTTCAGGGCCGGGGCGGAGACCGCTTCCTGGTTCTACGACGCATTCGACTATGTGCGCAAATTCGTTTCCGAGGGCGGCTACAGACTTTACCCTCAGATGATTTCGGCCCCGGACGGGATGGAAAACGGAAAAACATACAGAATCGGCCACAGGTGGGCCAATCTCGGCTGGGGATACTGCCCTGAAAACCTGAAGCAGTGGAACTACTGCCACAAGGTCGCCTTCGCCCTTTTGGACAAGGAGGGAAAATGCGCGGCTCGGTTCGTTGACTATGATTCCGACCCGTCGCAGTGGATAAG
>CASFLY010000027.1 GCA_949295645.1 uncultured Bacteroidales bacterium
CTTCAGTCAGCCGCAGCTGGTAGCCGCCGGTGATGCCGCCGCCCAGAAGGTCGCCCTGCCTGCCCGTGCCGGAGAACTTGTAGTTGAACTGTCCGGCCTTGAACATTGCGCCTACATACCAGCACCGAGCCTCTCCCAGATACCAGCGCACCTCCGGAGCCACTTTCCAGAGGGCATAGCGGCGGGCGTTGTCATTCCATGTCCACGAGGTCCACGAGCCGTTGACCATGATGCCCACGGACGGACTGATGCGCCACTCTATCCCCAAGTCGGGCGTGAGCGTGGCCCAGCGCAGCAGGTTGGCTCGCAGGGACAGGGTACGGCTGTCAGAAGAAGCGGTTTTCTCCGCAGACAGGCATTCCGCCTCCGAGTCGGCCATGCTGTCAGCCGTAGACGCCGCATGGATGTCAACTTCGGCTTTCCCTGCAGCGATGCCGGTAACCCGGCTCCAGTCGAAGCCGTAACACTTCGCTATCCACGGCAGGTCAAAGGCCGCAACCGGCTCAGGCTCTGCGATCGTATCATTGTGCTCACGCATACTGACTCCGGATTTATCATCGGCATACACAGAATATACCGGAATTGACAGCAATGCTGTCAGAAGAAATTTCCACATCGTTTTCATCTTTCAAAATATGACACAAAAAATCCGTGGATACTCTCCCGAAAGACAAACTCGCGTCTTGAAAAGTATCCATGGACGATATATCTCCTGATGTACGCAGGAGTGGGCATGACAGTTCTGAATTCTGAAACTGGAATAAGGCAACTAAGGCTTCCCCCCCCTCCTACTGAAATTGTCAGGGAACGGACACCAGCGCATGCAGCGGAATGATATTCAGAACCGTTGTTTCGCAAAACTTTAGAATAATTTTCCTTCAAGTCACAAAAGTAAGAAAAACATGTTAAAATACTACTATACACTCCTTCAAATGGCAGACCCGGGATTTTTCCATTAACCTTTGATTTTCACTATTTTATCAGCATCCTGTTCCGTATTGCAGACAGACTCGATTTCGTCGATAATTTCAATGCAACGTTTTCTGCCAGAATCGCTGCCAAACGATCAGGATTCTTATCGAAAACATCAGAACTATATTCCATAATATATTAACGTCAGTTCGACGAATTTATGTTGTTCAGGACCAGGGAATTCGTCGAACCGTCGTTACGGATTTCTTCGAAATCCTGTTGTCTTAAACCCCAGTCGCTGTGGCGACCCTGCTCACTCTCGAATGTCTACCGGACATTCTCGTAAACCGTTCCCGACTATTCAAGGGGCGCCACCCCCATTCGCCCCCTCGCTGGGGGCTCGTCGCAGAACTCCGTTCTGCTTCTTCAGCGGTAGTTCGATGATTTTCAATAAATTGAAATTCGTCGAACTCACGTTATATTATGCCAAAATGGCAATATAATTACTTATCGCTTAAAATAAGCAGATTCCTGTGGGCGTCCTCCAATATCTGCATCTGATGGATAGTATGCGGACGAAGTCCGAATATACGCAAAAATCGGTATTCCGTTCAAAAATCCGGCTTGCATTTCCGGATTCGGAATTTATGAAGTATTTTCGGGCGAAATTATCGGGAAGATGGTAACGGAACTTCTGAACAAATACATCTGGCTCGTCCAGAAATTCATCACCGCAGGGGACACGGGCCTGAGCCTCGGGGAAATCACGGGCGCGTGGGAAAGGAAATTCGGCACGGCCTATTCCAGACGGTCGTTCAACAACCACAGGGAGGCCATAGCCGAGGTCTTCGGCATCGAAATCGAGTGCAACAGGAGCACCCGCAGATACTTTGTCAGAGACAGCGGGGAGATCTCCGACAGGGATGCCGGGATAGCCTGGCTTATTGACACTTTCACCGTAAACAACATGCTTTCCCTCGCCAAAGGCCGCCTGTCGGGAAGAATCTCCGTGGAAGAGGTTCCGTCCGGGAAAAAGTACCTGACCCCGCTGATGAATGCCATGCAGGAGGGCAATATCGTGCGAATACTCTACAGAAAATACGGAGCCACGGAAGCGGAAACGCGCAGGATCCATCCGTACGGCATCAAGGAGTCGGCTTCGAGATGGTACCTTGTCGGGTGGTCGGAGAAACGGGAAAGCTGCAGGGTATTCGCCCTGGACAGGATCGAAAGGCTGGAAATATTGCCCGAAACCTTCTCTATGCCGTCCGGTTTCGACATCGACGCCCTTTTTGCGACCTCCTTCGGCACCTATCTTTCCGACAGGCCCGGACAGAAAATCGTCTTCCGGGCATTCGGCACGGAATCGTCATATATCAGGGATTTGCCCCTGCACCATACCCAAACAGTAATAAAAGAGGATGAAAAATCCGTAACTTTTTCGATATTTGCATCTCCGAACAACAGCCTTTATCTGGAACTGCTCGGACACGGCCCCAACATCGAGGTGCTGGAACCGGATGAAGCAAGGCTCAGGATGAAGGAGCTGACACGGGAGATGGACAAGCTGTACAGCGGGAAAACAACGAAAACAAAATAGATATGGAAGGAAAAAAGTCCGCCGGAAACAGGAACGGCTTCAGGAGTGTCCTGCAGGCCATGGCCTGGATAGCAGGAATCGTATGTATCGTCTACGCCGTTTCGTTTCTGGTAAAAAGGAGCTACGACATTATGAAAAAGAATACTGAAGAAGGCTATGCCGGCAGGCCGGAGGTGAAAATAGAGGACGGGAAAATGACCCCGGAGGTGCTGCTGTCGTTCGGCAGGCTCTCCGACCCGCAGGTGTCGCCTGACGGCCAATACATATTATATAATGTGTCATATACCTCGATAGCCGAAAACAAGGCCTGCGCGAACCTTTTCATCTGCAGGACTGACGGTTCGGAAAGGCAGCAGCTCACCGCATCGGCCCAAAGCATCGGCAATGCCCGCTGGTGTCTCTCGGGAAAGAAAATCATCTATCTGAAAGACAGCCAGATATACATAGCGGACATCAAAAAGACAAGAAACGGATGGGTCATGAGGAATGACGAGCAGATTTCGGACATACCGGCAGGGGTGAGCGGATTCAAGCTGTCGCCGGACGGATCGATGCTTATGTTCACAAGCACGGTCAAAAGTCATGTCAGGAAGCCGGCAGACCTGTACGGGGATCTCGACAAGGCGGACGCTTTCGCCACGGATGACCTGATGTACAGGCACTGGAACCACTGGGTAACGGAACTGCCGCATACCTTCATCGCTAAAGTGAACCTCAAGTCAATGAAAGCCAAAAGCATAAGGCCGGAAACTTCGAAAGACATCCTTGGCCCGGAAGAAGCGTTGTACGAACTGCCTATGGAGCCGTTCGGCGGTCTGGAGCAGCTCGACTGGAGTCCGGACGGGAAATACATCGCGTATTCCTGCAAGAAGCTCTCCGGCAAGAAATACGCATTTTCCACAAACTCGGAAATCTACCTTTACGAAGTCGCTTCAGGAAACTGTACGCAGATCGTCCACGGAGGAGGATACGACACGAATCCGGTCTGGTCTCCGGACGGAAGCAAGCTCTGCTGGATAAGCATGGCCCGGGATGGATACGAGGCTGACAAGCAGAGACTTATGATAGCCGATGTTGGCTGGAAGACAGGCCCCGACGGGAAAAATCTCCCGATGCTCGGGAATGTACGGGATCTGACGGAGAAATTCAAATACAATGCTGCCGGCCCGGTCTGGTCCGAAGATTCCGGGAAAATCTATTTCAACGCATTGGCCGAAGGCCTTCAGGGACTTTTTGCCGCCGACATTGCCGGTAACGGCACCATATCCGGAATTACCGGCGACAGCCTCTGGTTCGACTTCGACTCGCCTTTCCACATTTCATCTTCCGGCGGGACGACGACCCTGCTGACAAGCTACTGCAGCATGGACTTCCCTACGGAACTCGTGGCCGTGGACATCGTACAGGACAGCGCTTCCGTCAGGCCTGTGACTTCGGAAAACGCGCACATCCTCGACTCTCTTGCCAAAACGAGGACAGAGGCCCGCTACATAAAGACCGTCGACGGGAAAGATATGCTGACCTGGGTGATCTACCCGCCGGAATTCGACGAGGACAAGGTGTATCCTTCCATCCTGATATGCCTCGGAGGGCCGCAGGGAACACTGAGCCAGGGCTGGTCATACAGGTGGAACTACAGGCTTATGGCGTCACAGGGCTATGTCGTGGTGCTGCCGAACAGAAGGGGCACGACCGCATTCGGACAGGAGTGGACAGAGCAGATTTCAGGAGACTACTGCGGCCTTAACATCCAGGACTACATCTCGGCGGCAAAGGCACTCAAGCGGGAAAAGTACATCGGCAAGATGGCTGCCTGCGGGGCGAGCTACGGAGGATATTCTGTGTACTACCTGTGCGGGGTCCACGGGGACGTGTTCGATGCGTTCATCGCGCATGCAGGGATATTCAACGAGGAACATATGTACCTGACTACCGAGGAAATGTGGTTTCCGAACTGGGACAACGGAGGCCTGCATACGGCTGAAATCTCCCCTGCCGTCGGAACGGCGGACGCGCCTGTGGGCCCTGAGGGAGACGGGCAGACTTTCGGCGGCATCAGACAGGGAGGTTCGCCTTGGAGCACGGCTCCGGCTGCCGTACGGCACTATGCCAACTCTCCTCACAAGCTTGTGACGGCCTGGCACACTCCCCTTTTAGTCACCCATGGCGGGATGGATTTCCGCGTGCCTGTGGACGAGGGTATGGCAGCCTACAATGCGGCCCAGATGATGGGCGTTCCGTCGCGGCTTGTCATCTTTCCCGACGAATGCCACTGGATACTGAAACCTCAGAATGCCCTTTACTGGCATCGTGAATATTTCAACTGGCTCGACAAATGGTGCAAATAAGGACTCTGCGATGAGACTTGACTATGACTATGTGGTAGTAGGGAGCGGCCTTGCCGGACTGTATTCGGCACTTTGCGCTTCCAGATACGGTAAAGTCGGGATAGTGACCAAGATGGACATCACCGACAGCAATTCATATAACGCACAAGGAGGGATAGCGGCCGTTTCGGACCGTGACGATGACCCGAAATACCATTTCGAGGACACGATCACTGCCGGACGCGGACTGTGCGACAGCCCGTCCGTGGACATCCTTGTGAATGAGGGGCCTGCGCTGATACGCGATCTGATAGAGAAAGGGATGCACTTCGACGTGACGGAAAGCGGCCGGCTGGCCCTCGGGCTTGAGGGCGGGCACCATCATCGCAGGATTCTCCACGCAGGAGGGGATGCTACGGGGCGGTTTGTGACAAGCTTCGTTTTAGACCTCGTAAAAAAGGAAAGGAACATAGAAATCCTGCCGCACTGCTCCCTTGTGGAACTTCTCGTCAGGGACAATGTATGCGACGGGGTCAGGTGCTGGAATTTCAGGGAGAATACGGAATATCTGATCTGCGGGAAGACAGTGATCCTCGCCAGCGGTGGTGCAGGTGCGATCTACCGGAGGACCACGAATCCGGATACGACTACAGGAGACGGACTTGCGGCGGCATTCAGGGCAGGATGCAAGGTCGAGGACATGGAATTCATCCAGTTCCATCCTACTGCACTGGCAAAGGAGGGGGCGGACAGTTTCCTGATCAGCGAGGCGGTTCGCGGAGAGGGTGCCAGGCTGTTGAATCTCAAGGGAGAACGGTTCATGCTCGGAGCCCACGAACTGGCGGAACTGGCTCCGCGCGATGTAGTCGCACAGAATATCGATGCCCAGATCCGCAAGGAAGGCAAAGGATACGTGTACCTCTCGCTAAGGCACCTTGACCCTGATATGATAAAGTCGCGGTTCCCTACCATCTATGCGAAATGCCGTGAATACGGAATCGACATGTGCGACAGGATTCCGGTGGCACCGGCCGCGCATTACACGGTGGGAGGGGTCTGCTGTGACGAAAACGGCGAGACCTGTATAGGGCACCTGTATGTGTGCGGGGAAATAGCCTCGACAGGCATAATGGGAGCGAACAGACTTGCATCCAATTCGCTTATAGAGTGCATGGTATTCGCACAGCGGGCCGTGAAGGACTCCCTGAAGAAGACCTCGGACGATGCCGGAAGCCTCGCTTATAAAGAGATGCTGCGCTGTGATCCGGACAATGAAAGGCTGTACGCCTCCATCAGGGAGAAAGTGTCGGACACAGTGTCGGAATATGCCGGAATTGTCAGGACGGAAAAAGGTCTGGAGCAAGCCTTGAAAGAACTGGAGGCTCTGGAAAAGGTGCTTGCTGGCTATCCGTCATTCGGACAGGATGAAGTGTACAGCATCATGAGTGCCAATCTTCTGGTGACCGCAGGGCTGATTGTACGCGGGGCCCTGTTCAGAAAGGAGAGCCGCGGCTGCCACTTCAGGGCGGACTTTCCGGCTGAAAAGGAGGAATTCAGGATACACACCGTGCAGCAGGCCGGTCAGGCCATTTCCGTAAGGGAAGTCATATCATAAGGGCGACAACGGCTGCATCGGGAAAATGTCCATCGGCAGACATTAAAGAAAACAAAGTGAAACAAATGTAATAATATGGAAAGAGAAGAACTGATCGAGGCGCTGATAGACCTCGCGATAGAAGAAGACATAGCATCCGGAGACATAAGCACGGACGCTATCATACCGACAGAATCCCGGGCGGCAGCACTGATGACGGCAAAGGCCGACGGTGTGATTTCAGGTCTTGAAGTGATACGGAAAGTCTATGAAAGGTTCGAAGAGGATTTCGAGTGGAATCCTTTCGTAAAGGACGGAGACAGGGTCAGAAAAGGTGACAGAATCCTGGAAATCAAGGCAGGGTACCGCACATTGCTTTACGGTGAAAGGCTTTCTCTGAACATACTGCAGAGAATGTCCGGAATAGCGACCGCTACCGCCGCATATGTGGCGGAACTCGAGGGTACGCACACAGTCATTCTCGACACGCGCAAGACTGCTCCCGGAATGCGGATTCTGGACAAGATGGCCGTCAGGGACGGAGGAGGCCACAACCACAGGATGGGACTTTATGACATGGTGATGCTGAAGGACAATCATATCAAGATAGCCGGAGGCATCCCGAAGGCAGTGGCCGCAGTAAAAAAGAATCTGCCGCTCAGCGTAAAGCTCGAAGTGGAAACGACCAATCTCGACGAAGTGAGGCAGGCAGTGGAGGCCGGGGCGGATATCATAATGTTCGACAACATGGACAATGAGACCATGGCCCGGGCAGTGAAACTCATCGCAGGCAGGGCCAGGACCGAGGCATCAGGGAATATGAGCATTCCGCGGCTGAAGGATGTTGCGGCTACGGGAGTGGATTATATCAGCGTCGGGGCCCTGACCCATTCAGTCACAGCCCTCGACATCAGCATGAATATAGAGACTGATAATTATGAATGATTTACATTCGCAGATAGCCAGATTGAAGAAGGAGAAGGATGCCGTAATCCTGGCGCATTACTATGCTCCGCCCGAGGTGCAGGACATCGCCGACTTCCTCGGCGACTCCCTCGGGCTTTCCCGGCTTGCAGCCAGGACTGATGCCAGGATCATCATCTTCGGAGGGGTCCACTTTATGGCTGAAACAGCTGCCATAATCGCCCCTGACAAAAAGGTATTCGCCCCTGCTCCCGATGCAGGCTGTTCTTTGGCCGACAGCATCGATGCAGCATCGCTGAGACGATGGAAAGAGCGCCACCCCGACGGAATCGTAGTCAGCTATGTCAACACCACCGCCGCCGTAAAGGCCTGGACCGACTGGTGCTGCACGTCTGCCAACGCCGTGAAAGTCGTGCAGTCCCTTCCTGCAGACAGGGA
>CASFLY010000028.1 GCA_949295645.1 uncultured Bacteroidales bacterium
CCTCCCCGAGAATCCTTATGCCGAGTGACGGCCCAGGGAAAGGATGCCTGCCTATGAGCTCGTCCTTGATGCCGAGGGCGCGTCCCACCCTGCGGACTTCGTCCTTGAACAGGGAGCGGAGAGGCTCGACGATTTTCAGGTTCATCTTCTCCGGCAGTCCGCCGACATTGTGGTGGGACTTGATGGTAGAGGATGGCCCGTTGACCGAAGCCGACTCTATGACATCGGGGTAGATCGTCCCCTGTGCCAGCCAGCGGGCGTTTTCTATCTTGCGGGCGTACTCGTCGAAAGTCTCTATGAAAAGCCTGCCTATGACCTTGCGTTTCTTTTCAGGCTCCACGACCCCTTTCAGCTGCTCGATGAACACCTTCGAGGCGTCGGCCCCGATGACATTCAGCCCCATATCCTTGTAGGAGGCGAGCACGTCTTCGAATTCGTTCTTGCGCAGCAGGCCGTTGTTCACGAAGATGCACGTCAGGTTGTGTCCTATTGCCCTGTTCAGCAGGACTGCCGCCACCGTGGAATCCACCCCTCCGCTCAGCCCGAGGATGACCTTGTCGTCCCCGAGTTTTTCCCGCAGCGAGGCTATGGTCGTGTCGATGAACGATGCCGGCGTCCAGTCCCCTTTGCACCCGCAGATCCCGAGGGCGAAATTCTCAAGTATCCTGCGTCCCTCTGCCGTATGATATACTTCCGGATGGAACTGCACCGCATAGGTCTGTTCCCCTTTGATATGATAGGCCGCATTTTCCACGTCCCCGGTGGATGCTATTACCTCACCTCCTTCCGGAAGCCGTGCTATCGTATCTCCGTGGGACATCCATACCTGCGACGGGGAAGCCACTCCTTTCATCAGCGGAGACTCCTTTTCCCTGACTTCAAGCATCGCCCTTCCGTATTCTCTTGCGAGGGAGGCGTTCACTTCACCGCCGTATCGCTGCGCTATGAATTGCGCCCCGTAGCATATGCCTAACAGCGGAAGCACTCCCTTGATGCCGCCGAGATCGGCCTGCGGAGCCTTTGCGTCCCTTACCGAGAACGGGCTTCCGGACAGTATTACGCCTTTCACGCTTTCATCAAGGTCGGGAATCTTGTTGTAGGGATAAATTTCGCAATATACGTTCAACTCTCTCAGCCTTCTTCCGATGAGTTGCGTGACCTGCGAGCCGAAGTCGAGGATGATTATCTTTTCCGTCATTATTTCCTGGATTCTGTAAATTTCCGCAAAAATAAGAAACTGTTTTGAAATTTAATGACAGTGACGCAGCCGCCGCCTCCGGCCGGGATGACAATGACGCGGCCGCGCCCTCCGGCCGGGGTTGTTTCCCGGATAATTGCAGGTTTTTGCCGCCTTTTCGTCGTCCGATTGTTGCCGTTTGTCGAAAAATGCTTATATTTGTAAACTTTGGCACAGCGTCAGACTTATATTTTGAAAGAAATCGATTTGATAAGATTGAAATCCGTAATCGCATTTTGACGATTTGATGAAATTTTTTTGTAAAATACATGCTCTTTGCCGATTTTTGTTAGCCGGTGCATCTGCCGGTTCAGTACGGGGGGGGGTAGAGCATACATGTTCCGGATCTGAGACAGCCTTTCCGGCTTCACGCATTCCTGACAGGGAATTTCTAATTTTTACCGAACATATTCTGCCGGTTCCGCGTCCTGCGGAATGCCGGGCGTATTGCCGTGACCTGTTTGCATCAGGATCACGCGCTTTGCCATATCCGTTTTCGAGAGAACTGTAAACATTCAATATCATTAACAATCAAATTATCGTATTATGAGAAAATTATCTTTTTTTAGCTCAGTGCTGTCCGTTTCTGCGCTCCTGTTTGCGCTCGGAAGCTGCACCGAAGGGAATATCGACAACGGGGACAATACCGACGGAGACCAGACTCCGGAGGAGCCTGTCGTATATAAGGTAGGCGACCCGTATGTGGTGAACGGCAATACGGTGGGTATCGTGTACGAAGTGGACGAGACCGGGACTCACGGAAAGGCTTACAGCCTGACGGTGTATAATTTGAGCGACAAATATTTTTGCAAGAAGCCGGGTACGTTTAGGGACAGTCCTTATCTGCCGGGGTTTAAAGATTTAATTCCAAGCGAATTTGAAGAAGCCGCCGTTCCTACAAGCCTTGAAGACGGCTGGGCCAACTGTCAGAAAATGAAGAACGAATCGGATTGGGCGAACAAGTTGCTTGCTTTGAAATGGGTGGAAGACCTTGCCGCACAGCAGGACGTGGCGTGGTATATTCCGGCAATAGAGGAATTGAAGGACCTGGTGGAATATATGAGCAATGCCAAATTTGAGGTTTTCAAAGAGGAAATAAAGGATAGCGAAACCGGGGAGGTCATAATGACAACTGAATATGAGTGGATCAATCCTGTAAATGCGACTGCTGTTGAGACCGCCTGGGATGCGATCAGGAAAATTTATGCAGCTAATACGGACGATGAGCAATATGTGGTTTTCCACTGGTGTACATTTGATGAAAGTGGAACGCCTGTAGAATTGAAAGATGCAAGGTTTGATGCAGACTATCCGACGGAGAAGCCTAATGATATCTATGCTTATAGATGGTATTCTTCCACGGTAGATAAGGACGATAATAAATTGTACACGGTAAATATGCAAGGACGGAGTTCTACTGCCAAGGGATATCCAGTTGTAATGAATGATCTTGGGGCAACAATGTCCGCTGCGGATCAGAATACGGGGGCATCCATAGATGATTATGCTATCCAGGCCGGCAGCATCCACCCTATCTGCAAATTCTGACGAAGATATTTCCTGAACATGCGCCGGGACAGGGCATACCCGTTTTCCCGGCGCATGTTCTCTGTCCTTGCGGACAGAAAACCGCAACCCTTTACGAAGTTAACATTGAACTGACTGATGGCAAGAAAACTGATTTTGGCCCTTGCGGGCTGTTTTTTCCCCATTGCGGCGCTCCTGGCGCAAACCGGGCGAGTGGAAGTGACCGGGATCGTCATCGATGAGGAAAGTGTGCCGGTGGCAGGAGCCGGAGTTGTCCTGAAAGGGACGACCATCGGCGTATCCACTGAAGCCGACGGGACCTTCCGTCTCGAAATGGAGTCTCCCGGACCCGAATTCGTGCTCGAATTCTCGTTCATCGGGATGAAGACCCGGGAAGTAAAGGTGAAGCCGCGCGACGGCAAGGCTGATATGGAGGTAGTCCTCGAGATGGACCAGAACGAACTGGACCAGGTGGTGGTCACGGGTATATTCAACCGCCGCAAGGAGAGCTATACAGGCTCGGCGGTGACCATGAAGGGCGAGGACATAAAGAAAGTATCCACCACCAATATCGCGAAAGCCATCAGTGTCATAGACCCGAGCTTCCGGGTGATGGACAACTTCGAGATGGGATCCGACCCGAACAGGCTGCCGGACATGCGGATGCGCGGCACCTCCACCCTTCCCGGCGGGTCATCGGGAAGCGGTGACCTTGTTTCCCTCCAGGGTGAATACGATACATATCCCAACCAGCCTCTGCTCATGCTCGACGGTTTCGAGATCGACGTGCAGACCATGGCGGACCTGGATCCTGACAGGATAGCTTCCATCACCATACTCAAGGATGCTTCTGCGACTGCAATATACGGCTCGAAGGCTTCCAACGGAGTCATTGTCATAGAGACCCTCGCCCCGAGGCCGGGAGCCATAAACGTGACCTACAGCGGCAGCGTCAGGGTCGAGATTCCGGACCTGTCTTCATACAACCTGATGAATTCGGAGGAAAAGATACTTGTCGAGAAACTGGCCGGCCTGTATCCGGAGAATGACCTGGCTTCACTGCGCGACTACGAGTCCCGTCTCCGGGAAGTACGCAGGGGAGTGGACACCTACTGGCTCTCCCAGCCGTTGAGGACTGCCGTGCAGCATCGTCATGCCGTCACTTTGGAGGGCGGCTCGCAGGCATTGAGGTATAAGCTGTATGCCGGTCTCAACGAGACTCCGGGCGTGATGAAAGGCTCCAAGAGGAGTACGCAGACAGCGTCCCTCGATCTCAGTTACAGGCTCAGCAAATTCCAGCTGAAGAACAGCGTGACGGTGGACAACGCCGTGGGTACGGATAGCCCTTACGGCTCTTTCAGCCAGTACGCCATGCTCAACCCGTATCTCCGCCCGTACGACGAGGACGGAAACGTGAACAAGGTCATGCAGACCTGGAACATGCTTTACTCAGGCAGCGGGAATACGTACGAGATAGCCAATCCGATGTATAATGCCACCTTCCACAGCCTGGACCGTACGACAAGCCTGACTATCAGGGAGCTTTTCAAGCTCGAGTACAGGCCTGCTGACGCCTGGATACTCCAGGCCAATGTTTCCCTTAGCAAGGGAATAAGCAAGGACGAGGTTTTCCGCCCGGGATACCATACGGCATTCAACAATGTGACCGACCCTACCCTGAAAGGAGATTTTTCCCGCGCCCAGTCCGAGTCTTTCAATTATGCCATAGACTTTACCGCCATGTACAACAAGGTTTTCCGGGAAAAACACTATGTCACGGCCAACCTTCGCTATTCCGTGGACCAGAATCAGAGCGAGACTTACGGCGCCCTTGTGACAGGCTTCCCGAACGATACCATGGATCACATCCTTTTTGGCCAGAAGTATTCCGAAAACATGACAGGCTCGGAAAATACTTCGAGGAGCATCGGCGGTGTGCTGACGGCCGGATATTCGTACATGTACCGTTATTCCTTCGACGCCACCATCAGGGTGGACGGATCTTCGCAGTTCGGACGCGACAACCGTTTCGCTCCATTCTGGTCTGCCGGCTTCAAGTGGGACATCACCAATGAGCCGTTCATGAAAAGCGTGGAGTGGATGGATGATCTGGTTTTCGCCACTTCCTACGGTATTACCGGCACCCAGGGCTTTGCCCCTTACCAGTCGAGGCAGGTATATTCATACTCCGACCTGATGCAGTATTACCTTTCATCCGATGCCACCGGTATCGAACTCGTGGCACTGGGCAACGACAAGTTGAAATGGCAGCAGACCGCCACCTGGAACACGAGGCTGGAACTCTCACTGCTCAAGGGCCGGATTACCGCCAGGGCCGAATATTATATAAAGAATACTGAGAATTCCCTTGCACAGATTACTTTGGCTCCGTCTTTGGGTTTCAGCAGCTATCCGGCCAACATGGGAACATTGCAGAATCAGGGCGTGGAACTCAATATCGCCTTTATCCCTTACAGGAACGAGGCCAAGGAAGCATACTGGGTGATTTCCGCCAACGGTTCCCATAACAGGAACAAGCTGACACGCATCTCCGAAGCCCTTTCGAGAATGAATGAACTGAATGCCAGTACCGAATCCATCAGTCCGCTGCCGCGCTATGTGGAAGGACAGTCCACTACTGCCATCTGGGCCGTGAGGTCGCTCGGGATAGACCCTTCTACCGGAGATGAAATCCTGCTGAAACGAGACGGCTCGGTCACCAGCGAATACGATCCGGTGGATGCAGTCATCTGCGGGGATACCGAGCCGAAATGGCAGGGAAACGTGAACACTTCGTTCAACTACATGGGCTTCGGCATAAACCTCGGATTCACCTACCGTTTCGGAGGACAGATGTACAACTCCACCCTCGTGCAGAAAGTGGAGAACGCCGACCTGAGATACAACGCCGACCGCCGCGTGCTCCAGCTCAGATGGCAGAATCCCGGGGATGTGGCACAGTACAAGAGGCTGACCAACTCTGCAAACGGCTCCAACACACAGCAGACTTCGAGATTCGTCATGAACGAGAATCTTTTCCAGATGAGCTCCCTGTCCCTTACTTACAGGATGGACAACAACGAATATCCGTTCCTGAGACGGCTCCATATCTCGTCCATGAGATGGTCTTTCAACATGGAGGACATATTTTACCTGTCTTCCATAAAGAGGGAGAGAGGTACCGATTATCCGTTCTCCCGGCAGTTCGCGCTTTCGCTTAATCTTGTATTCTGATGATGGAGGGTTTTATTGTGAAAAAGATATTTATTCCGCTGCTTTTGCTTGTACCGGCGGCTCTTTCCACTTCATGCGGCGAATGGCTTGATGTACAGCCAAAGACTTCCGTTGAGGAGGAGGACCTTTTTTCCCGGGAGTACGGCTTCAAGGACGCCCTGACAGGATTCTACATAAAAATGGGCAAGACAGGACTTTACGGGCAGAATCTGACATATTATTACATGGACATGCTCGGAGGCCTGTACGAGAGCGCTCCGGATGTCTACGACTGGTCCACTATCTATGCCTATGACGGTACATACCAGTCCACTGTCAACAGCATATATTCGGATATCTACAACGTAATCGCGAATATAAACAACTTCCTGAAATTCGTCGACCAGAACAGGCAGGTCATAACTACGGAAAATTATTATGAGACGATGAAGGGCGAGGCGCTTGGCCTGCGAGCCTTCCTGCATTTCGACCTGTTGAGGCTTTTCGGTCCGGTGTACAGGGAAAATCCCCAGGGCGACGCCATTCCGTACAGGCTGTCTTTCGACAACGTTGCCACCCCCGTACTTCCCGCGTCGGAGGTCCTGGATCTTGTCATTGCCGACCTTCTTGAGGCAGAGAAGCTGCTCGACGGGCATGACAGCGAGATTTTCGACTATGACAATTCCGCGGACCCGTTCACGGAAATGCGCCAGATGCGCATGAACGTATGGGCGGTCCGTGCGATGCTTGCCAGGGCCTACTGCTACAAGGGGGATGACGAGAGCAGGGAGCTTGCCCGGCAATATGCGATAGATGTAATTGAATGCGGGCATTTCACCCTTTCTTCATATGACAATATTACGGTTGCCCCCATATTGCCTTCGGAACAGATATTCTCACTGTACATCGACGACTATTACCAGATCGTCGACGAAGTTTTCGTGAACGCCAGCGCCTCGAATATCCTCAGCGCGTACGAGTCTACGGTAAGGACATGGTATGAAGGCGTTACGGATGCCCGCTACAGTACTTTCCGCAGGGTCAGCGTAGACGGGGGCCAGTACAAGAGGGTAAGCAAGAAATACCGGCAGGACAATTATTCATCTTCGCGGGACACTTATTCCGGACTCAACTCCCAGCCTCTGATCAGGCTGCCCGAGATGTACTATATCGCTGCCGAATGTACGGCAAATCCGGAGACCGCGGCTTCGTATCTTGACGAGGTAATATCCACACGTACAGGAAGATATGACGCTACCGTGACGACAGGATTCGACCAGACGGATACGCGCTTGATTTACGGCGTGGACACCGGCCAGACTGTCCGCACGAACGAGCTGATGAAAGAGTATCTCAAGGAGTATTACGGCGAGGGGCAGTTGTTCTTCTTCTATAAGAGATTCGGTTTCAGGGTATTCCCGAACTGTCCCGTGGACGAGATGAACGAGGCTCGTTACAAGATGCCTCTGCCTGATGATGAATATACTTTCGGAAACAACAATTAGACAATGAAAGCAAAATACGTTTCGATATTTTTCGCGCTTGCCTTCGCCTCCGTATCCTGCAAGGTGAATGACATAGGGCTGTACAGCGATGAAAATCCGAGGATAGAGTTCGCCGGACCGGTGACATATACTTTTTCCGACGATGAATATCTCAATGCGCATATCCTCGGCGGGGAGGAATATTCCGAAGTGAAATTCACTGCCAGGCTGATAGGCTATTTCCTGGAGGCGCCCCGGACTTTTGCCGTGACATCGGAGCCGATAGCGTCCGCATTCAATCCTGTGTTCCGTTTCGACAACCCGTACACGTTCCCGGCTGAGCAGTCTGAATACGCGGCTGCTTTCAGGGTCAGGTGCCCTGAGAGGGAGGACGTGTCCACAAGGGAAACGACCAATACCGGCCAGGCATACATAGTATATGACAATTCTTCCGCGTACCAGCAATTCGGGGAAGGCAGGGTGGAAAACCTTGCATGCAGGGTGGATGTCGTGCTGCAGATTTATCCGACCGACTGGAACAGCGCTTTCTGGGGGAGCTACAGCACTTCCAAATATCTTCTTATGATGGAAACGTTCAAGGCCGTGCACGGGGACATACAGCAGACTGCCGGGAACAAGACCCGGATAAGAGAAGCCTACGCTGCCTACAAGTCGGCCAACGGTCCGCTGTACGGGGATGACGTAGCATCGGAGACCGAGATATCGTTCCCTGACTGACAGCCTGTTTTGAAATTCAAGAAAAACCGATCCTGTTATTATGAAATACGGAATTTTCAGAAACATACTTTTATTCTCCTTTATCATTGCCCTGCCGTCCTGCTATCAGGATCTCGGGAATTATGAATACAAGGAAATAAACGAGATAGTCATAACTCCGGGGAAATATTCATTCATGCCTCCGGCTCCTGGAATGACTGCTACCGTCACCATCGATCCGGAAGTGTCCCAGACGATGACAGAAGGGACCGCCAACCTCTCATACGAATGGCGTCGCCAGGTGACCGCGGTATCATGGGAAACAGTCTGCAATGACCCTGTCTACAACATGGAGGTGACATCTGCGGATGTCTCGGCCATAAATCTTATCTTTGCCGTGACGGATACCGATCTCGGTATCACTACATATGCGGAGATACCGGTGATTCCGGAATTCGCATTCAGCCAGACATGGTTCCTGCTTCAGAATGTGAACGGGCAGGCGGTGCTCGGCACAGTGGACGGGGAGGGTGATACAAGGGGCGTCAACCCTGACATAAGCACCCAGATTTCCGGACTTTCCCTGACCGGAAGCCCGAAAGGACTCGGAATCAACCCGTTCCGGAGAAGCAATTCCATATTTTCCGGGATGGCGTCTTACGAGATACTGCTCGGCGTGTTCACTTCCGACAAGCCTTACATATTGAATGGCTCCACGCTTGCCGAGCACTCTCTGAACTATTTCAGGCTTCTGTACGGAAAGACCGTGTCGGGTGACAAGACTTTCTCCCCGGAACTGATGGACGGACAGCGGAACGGCTTTGCCATCATCGACGAAGGCCGTCTGTGGTATGCTGTCCCGGACGAATATTCCCTAATGTATGCGGTCAATATTTCCGATGAACTCGGAGGCGGAGGCACCTACAGGGCTGAAGACCTCTGCCATTATACGAGGTCGCAGCATCTGCTGCTTTATGACGGGCTCGAAAACAGATTCCTCCGCTACAGCAACGTTAATGATCTCGGCATGGGGTACAGCGACAGACAAAGCATTGTCGAGGGCGGCTCGGCCGAGTACGAGACCTATCGCACGGGCACACGCAACAACCGCGATGTGATCGAATCCATAGGCCAGGGCAACAGGCCGAACGTCTTCGACCCGGAAAATATTCCGTCAGGTTTCGTAATCGACGACATGAGCCGTTGCCGTTCTACCGAAGACATGATGACAAATATTGTCGCTACGGGCCACACCGGCAATACTCTCCGCATATACGAGTTCTGCATGTATGCAATGGTGGAAGCCGCCGAGGGCTCTGCCACGCTTCCTTATTGCAGCAATTCCTGGACTGTTTCCGCGGAGGGCGACCTGTCGGTTTATCCTGGCAGGGTGCCGGTCACCACATCGTATTATTTTAGGAGGACCATATTCTATGCGGCTGGAAACAAAATCTACAGGGTGAACCTTACCGTGGATCCGCCTTCTCCGGAACTCGTCTGGACTGCCGAAGATCCTTCTGCCGTGATTACCGGACTCAAGTTCAAGTCCGACTATGAGGATATCGCGTATAACGGCGGTTCTGCAAGCGGCTCTTACGAATACAAGGGCATAACTCATCAGCTCGGTGCAGTGGTGCGTCATGCCGACGGAAGCTGTGACCTTGCGGAACTGGTCCTTACCGCGGCGGGCGAGATAGAGCACAACGATGCCGGCGAGCCGGAAGTCCTCATATTCGAGGGCTTTACGGAAGTGGTGGATTTCGTATTTTCATTCAGGGACATAATTAACTAACGGCTGTCCGATGAACTTCATTGCTGGCTTGACGGCAGCTGTCTTGTTGTGCGGTGCTGTCCGGATGTCCGCCGCGGACCGGGAGCCGTTTCCGGCGCCTGTCCGCGAGGACAGTCCGGAGACGGTGACGTGGATGCTGCCGGACAGTTTGATGTCCCGGGATTTCAGCCTGTTTACCACAGTCATCGGGACTTCTGCCAAACCTGGCAGGGAAGACAAGTTCGGCTATCCTGGAGACCGTTTCGGCCCTATGATTCTGCGCTTCGTGAAAGACGGAGGCGATGTGGTCCTCCAGCAGGCCGTCTCTCCCGGCGTGACACCGGATTTCCCGGAAAATCTGCGCCGGCTCTGTTCCGAGACAGGCTATGTGGACGTATGGCGTTTCCCCGTGTCCGAAGATACGGACGGAGGCACCGTCATCGATGTGTCTTCATGGTTGGATGACGACTATTTTTTCGGACTCCAGGCATATTCCTTTCTTCTCAGGATAGGGCAGAGGGTGTCTCCCGCTTCGGGAAGTCCGTCGGGCCGCACGGAAATCGTGCACCGGGACGGCCAGGTCATTGTCCGCTCCGATCTTAACTATGCTCCCATGCCTTTGCCGGGTGTCAGCCGCGACACGTCGAGATGGAGGATAGGGACATGCCTTACTCTGCTGCCTCCCCGGACAATGAAGCCGGTGTATGCCGATGCGCGCGTGGGATATTTCCATGTGCCGTCCTGGAAACCCGGGGCTTCCGGCATGGATATCGTCAAGGTCCCTGCGGTGAAGAAGTTCCGCAACGGGGTGACCCTTCATGTATTTCCTGGCTTTCCGGAGCATCTTCTGCCTTCCGTGCGGCGGGCCGTGGAAAACTGGGACAGAATTTTCCGCTGCTGCGGACTTTCCGGGCATGTCCGGCTTGTGGAGCCTTCGGAGGAAGACATGGCGTCCGGCAAATATAGCGTGGACGATGCACGCATCTCATGGATAAAATACAATAATGCACCCTGTAATGAAAATGCCTATGGTCGCAACTATGCGGATCTGAGGTCAGGTGAGATTCTCTGTGCATGTCTCGGCGTGTTCAGCGGTGTGGACCGGAATATCCGTGGATGGTATCTGTCGCAGACCGGGGATATCGGTCCAGTTCCGGAGGACATGTACAACGCCTTGTTCGAGATGGCCGTGACGCATGAGATAGGGCATATTCTCGGACTCGAACACAACTTCTACGGGAGCCGGATGTTTTCCGTCGGGGAACTCCGGGATTCCGCCCTCATGTCCCGCATGTCGCACGGCAGTTCCATCATGGACTACATGCGGCTTAACTATGCCGCCATGCCAGGGGACGGTATAGCTCCGCTCGATCTCGTGCCCGGGACAGGTCCGTACGACAGGGCTGCCATGGTGTGGGCATACGGGGACAGGCACGCCGTGAGGAAATGGTGCGGGAATTCCGGGGCATGGAACGGCCATTTGCCGGGGACCGGGAAAACATATTTCAGGGATGATATGGCGGCCTTTATGTTCAGCGAGGACAGCCTCCGGTATCTTTCTTCCTCTGCCCGCGATATCCAGGTGCTTTCCGAAGACCTCGGCTCGGATCCGGTTTCAACGGCATGGCTCGGCATGGAGCACATCCGCACGGCGCTGGATTCCCTTCATGAGGCCGCCGAAGACGGATGGCAGGCGGCTGACAGCGCCTTTGCGGTTACCGCCCTGAAAAAACAGTACAGACAGTTCGTCGGACATGCCGTCTCGCATTTCGGAGGGGTTATGAGAATTCCGGACGGAGACGGGAATGTCGTGACTGTGCCTGTAGACAGTGCGTCCGTATCCGCTGCGGCGGAATTCGTGGACAGATTCGTATTCAATCCTCTTTCATGGGCAGGGGATATGACGGACGGGGATTATGCCGCGGAAGTCCGCTCCATGATAGAGCGCAGGACCGTCCGCCGTGCAAAACCGGAAGGGAGGCGGGAGCCTGATACCTGCGGAGGCGTTTTTTATGTTGCTGATTCCTGTCGTGTGGCGGGGCAGGCTTCACCTGCCGGTGTCGCAGGAGATACGGAAGGTATCTCGGGAAACGGGGACTTCCGGGTGAAGGTCGCGGACGGGACAGTAGTCCTCGAGACCGGGGCTCCTGGCAGATTCCATGCAGCCGTGCAGATAGATTCGGGTGCAGGGCTCAGGGCCAGGCCGCTTTCCTGTGTGTCATTCGATGCGGAGGGCCGGGCCGACATTACCGGCATCCTGTCGGGCATCCTTGCGGAGAACGATTCAGGACAGGATTTGGGTCTGACGTCCTTTCCTGACGGAGACATGTTCCGCAACGCCTCATGCAGCGCTTCGGAAAACGGCTGGCTTATAAAGGTCAGGACCATGCCAAGATACGGGCGGAGCAGTACGGTAGCCGAAATGGTGCCGTGCTCCGGAAGCATTCCGGTGACCTTGTCGTTCAGTGTCTCGAGATTCCGGGAGACTGTCGCGCCTACGGTCATTGCCGTCGACAGGTCACTGCCCGGGCCTTACCGGAGGACTGTCCTCAGGACCGTGAGGCAGTATGGCAGGGACAGCGGGACAGGGACAGACGCGGTTGTTGTCAGTCAGGTCCGTGCAGATTGTCCGGCAGCCGTCTCTTTCGATATTGCCGGTCCGGGGGTGGATGTATTCTGCGTTCCCGGTTTCTTCCGGGTGAATATAGGCGCACTCGGCTTCCATGACAGAGACAGCCTGCAGTCCGCTCTGCGGCGGGCTCTTGACGCATTGAGGATGAGCCCAAAAGGACTTTAGGGTCCCCCTCAAACGTCTTTCTTCGAAACCATTGACGAACAGAGAGCGATTGTGCTTGTACGAATTGCCGAAGTGAGGATATGGAAAAACTACAGTTTAACCTGGACCCATCCAAACCCCTGCAACCCCTGTCAGTGGATTCCGCATCCTCCGGCCGGGATGACAGTGACGCAGCCGCGCCCTCCGGCCGGGGCCGTTTCCCGGATAATTGCAGGTTTTTGCCGCCTTTTCGTGACATATGAATAAAATGGCATAAAAAATTCTTTTTCTTTCCGGATTTTTCTACTTTTGCAGTCCATTTTTTAGAATGAATATGCAGGAAATCAGAAACATTGCGATCATCGCGCACGTTGACCACGGGAAAACTACTCTTGTCGACAGGATGATTTATCAGGCCAAACAGGCCCGGGAGCAGGAAAAATTGGGTGAACTGATTCTCGACAACAACGACCTCGAACGGGAAAGGGGAATCACAATCCTTGCCAAGAATGTCTCGGTACCGTACAAGGGCGTTAAAATCAATGTCATAGACACTCCGGGCCATAGCGATTTCGGCGGAGAGGTGGAGCGTGTGCTGAATATGGCCGACGGTGTGCTCCTGCTTGTGGATGCCTTCGAGGGGTGCATGCCGCAGACAAGGTTCGTCCTGCAGAAAGCCATCGAGATGGGCAAGAAGCCGATCGTGGTGATAAACAAGGTGGACAAGCAGAACTGCCGTCCGGACGAGGTGCAGGAGGAGGTCTTCGACCTGATGTTTTCCCTCAACGCCACCGATGACCAGCTCGATTTCAAGACATTGTACGGCAGTGCAAAACAGGGCTGGATGTCGGAGGACTGGAGAAAGCCCGCGACGGACATCACGCCGCTTCTGGATGCGATACTTTCCGAGATTCCGGCTCCGGAGCACAGGGAAGGAACACCTCAGATGCTGATTTCCTCCCTCGAATATTCTCCTTATGTGGGACGTATCGCCATAGGCAGGGTGACACGGGGCGAACTCGAATCCGGAATGAACATCAGCCTTTGCAAAAGGTACGACATCGTCCAGAAACAGAAAATCCGGGACCTTATGGTCTTTGACGGACTCGGGAAGACCAAGGTGGACAAGGTCCAGTGCGGGGATATCTGTGCCGTAGTCGGACTCGAGGGTTTCGAGATAGGGGATACCATTGCCGATTTCGAAAATCCTGAACCGCTTCCTCCGATAGAGGTCGACGAGCCGACAATGAGCATGCTTTTCTGCATAAACAATTCCCCGTTCTTCGGGCGTGAAGGCAAATTCGTGACTTCGAGGCATCTGAAGGAGAGGCTGGAGAAAGAACTCGAGAAAAACCTGGCCCTCAGGGTGAAGCCGGGCCCGAATGCCGACTCTTTCATCGTTTACGGCAGGGGTGTTCTTCATCTGTCGGTGCTGATAGAAACCATGAGGCGAGAAGGCTTCGAACTCCAGGTGGGCCAGCCCAAGGTTCTGGACAAGACGATCAACGGCCAGCGCTGCGAGCCTATCGAGAATCTGACGGTAGAGGTTCCGGAAGAGTTCGTAGGCAAGGCCATAGAGATAGCCACTCGCCGCAAGGGCGCCCTTATCCATATGGAAACGCGCGGCGACAGGACGCATCTGGATTTCGACATTCCGGCCAGGGGCCTTATGGGGTTGAGGAGCAATATGCTGACAGCTACTCAGGGCGAAGCCGTAGTGGCGCACCGCTTCAAGGGCTACGAGCCTTACAAGGGCGATATCGAGAACAGGACCAACGGTTCCCTCGTTTCCCTTGAGACCGGAGTGGCCGTGGCCTATTCGATGGACAAGCTCCAGGACCGCGGGCGTTTCTTCGTGGAGCCGGGGGATGAGATCTATGCAGGCCAGGTGGTCGGTGAACACACCAGGGAGAGAGACCTGAACATCAACATCTGCAAGACCAAGAAGCTGACCAATATGCGGGCTTCGGGCAGCGATGACAAGGTAATGCTTCCGCCTCCGATAGTCTTTTCTCTCGAAGAGGCCTTGGAATACATTCAGGAGGACGAGCTTGTGGAGGTGACGCCTAAATCGATGAGAATCAGGAAGATAATCTTGGATGAAATCGAGCGGAAGAGAAAGTCCGGGAATCAGGACTGACCGGAATGTCGCCTTTTGAATAAAAATTGGATAAAAAATTAAGGAACTTCAAAAAAAATTCCTATCTTTGCACGCTCAAATCTGTTTAGGGTTATGGAAAACGCTGGATTCGTGATTACTCCAAATGGATTGGCTGAGGGAAGGACTTCCTACGGATACTCTGTCGGGAAGGCGTTTTTTGAAAGTTTTGGAAATACCGGGATTATGGACGCGGATCTGCAGGTGACTGCGGACGTGGAGAAGTCCGGACAGTATCTTGGCATCGACTGCCGGATATCGGGAAATGTCACGGTAGAGTGCGACCGCTGCCTCGACCCTTTGGTCCTGCCGGTGGAAACGACGGCCCTGCTGAGCATAAAGTTCGGCGAGGGACAGGATCGGGAGAGCGAGGATGAAGTTTCCCCTGACAGGGAAGTGGTCCGGTTGCCTTCCGATGATGCGGAACTGGATTTGGCGCAGGTCATATACGACTATGCCTGCCTTTCGCTTCCTTCCCGAAGGACGCATCCCGACGGCGGGTGCAACCCGAAGGTGCTCGAATACCTTGAATCCGGCATCTCGGTACAGGGCTCGGAAACTGAAGCTGAAAGCAATCCTTTCGCCTCGCTGAAAGGCCTTTTCGGAAACTGATTTCCGGATTACCGCTTCCGGACGAAAACCGGTCGCCGGACGAAAAAGACTGAAACGTAAAAAGTAAAAAAATAATAAAATGGCACATCCGAAACACAAAGTCTCAAAACAGAGAAGAGACAAAAGAAGAACACATGATAAGGCTATAGTACCTACACTGGCTACCTGCTCGAATTGCGGTGCTACCGTAATGTATCACAGGGTATGCCCTGAGTGCGGCTACTACAGAGGCCGTCAGATCATCCAGAAGAGCGCTGAATAGGCTCCTCTTCCGACAAGGTCCCGTAGTTCAACGGATAGAATGGAAGTTTCCTAAACTTTAGATAGCAGTTCGATTCTGCTCGGGACTACATCGATAAAAAATAACCCGGTGATTTCACCGGGCTATTTTTTATGTTGTACGCACTACCGTTCGCATACCCCGGACTCATCTTCCCGAAAATGGTTGGCGAGGCAGTGGGGCTCTTGGCTTCTGCGTATATTTGGACTTCGTCCACATATACTGTGGCACTTCGGCAAAGAAAATAAATTTTCTTTGCTCTGAAGTTTCTGCGTATATTTGGTCACTTCGTGCCCACATATACTGTGGCGCCTCGGCAATGCAAAAAACTTCGTCCATATTGCGAACAAGTTCGCATATTTCCTCAGTTTCTTGCATTGCTCTCGGCTTCTGCGTATATTTGCAGAAAATTTTAG
>CASFLY010000029.1 GCA_949295645.1 uncultured Bacteroidales bacterium
AAGCTGGTAGCTGCTGGTGAAGTTGCGGTTACCCCAGTATTTTGCCAGGAGCGGCACGGCTATCTCGAAAGAATATCCTATAGTCGGGAAGCCTTCCACGCTCGAATCGGCAAAATATGCCAGATAGCGGATGTCATTTGTCGAATAGAGGTTGATCACCCACTCCGCAGGGACAAAGTCCGGATAGAGGTAAGTATAGTCCCTCGTGTAGTTGAGGAAATCCGTCCCGAGCGCCCCGCCGGCGGAGGTAGGGGTGAACCCTATGCGCCAGATTATCTCGTTTCCTGTATCGAAATACCAGAGGCTGTCGAAGCCCGTGTAACCGGTCGTCGGATTGGTCTCCGTCCCGCTGAGCGAGAACGCCGGATTCTCTATCACGTATGTGGAATAAGTGACTGCACTTCTCCAATCCCGCATATAAAGGGCGACGCGGGCACGTATGGCGTAGACTGCCGCAAGGGATATGTAGTAGTTGTCGTAGACATCCCCCTCGTTGACGGTAGGGTCGTCGTCACCGTCGTCGAGAAGCTCCTCCGCCCTCGTGAGGTCGTTGAGCACCTGCTGGTAGGAATCGTAGAGCGAGGCCCTTCTCACCGGCTCCGGCTCAAAATATTTAGTGCGTAGCACCACGCCGAGCATGTTCTTGGCTGCTTCATCATCCGGTGTATTGCCGGTGTCGTCCGTGGCCGGATATGCTTCGCAGAAACATTTTATCAGTTCCGAATAGCAGAGTGCACGGATGGCGTACACCTCTCCGGTGTAGGAGTCGAGTGTCTCGAGGTTGTCATCGTCCGTCTCGGCGGCCATCACTTCCCCTATCTTGTCAAGATAGAAGTTGCAGTTGCCTATTACAGAGTAAAGACCGCCGTAGACACCCTCTATCTCTTCGTTGGTAGGACGGATATTCCATTCCCAGATGTCCGGATGCGGGTTGTTGTTTGTCAGTACCGCCATGGCAAGGTCAGCCTGTATGTCCGGAAGGAGGGTGAGGCTGCCGCTGTAGAGGTTGCTGCTTTTAAGGCTCGAATAAATTCCGATCAGGTGCTGCTCCGCGTCTGCGAATGTCTGCATGGACTCTTCCACAGGAATGGCCGAGCCCGGATATTTTTCGAGGCAGGATACGGCGGTCACGCATACGACTGCGGAAACGGCCGCGTATTTCATGATATTCAATATCTTCTTCATCTTGTTTTCTCCTCTTAGAATGTTAGGTCAAGACCGAATGTGAACTGGCGGGACATAGGATACTTGGCTATGTAGATATTCGACGTCCCTTCCGGATCGAGACCGGAGAAATTGGTGAACGTGAACAGGTTCTGCGCCTGGAAATAAACACGCAGCCCGTCAATGAAACCGGTCTTGCGGATAAGCGGTGCAGGGAACTGGTATGCAAGCATCAGGTTCTTGAGCCTCAGGAAGGAGGCGTCCTCGAGAAGCCTGTCATCGAATTCCATGTACACGCCGTGGCGCGGAGTCTCGGATATGTCCCCCGGCTGTTTCCACCTGTCGAGGAGCTTCACAGACTGGTTGTAGGTCTGGTAACGTCCGTTGGACTCCTGGTAGAACCTGTCGTTGTTTATCATCCACCTGTCGGCCACCCAGCTGAACTGTGCCGAAAGGGAGAGGCCCTTCCAAGCGAAGGTGGTACCGAAACCTCCTGCCCAAGGTGCATTGTAGCTCTTGCCTACCATGACCCTGTCCTCATCCCTGAGCTCGTTGGTGATTTCCCCGTCCTTGGTATACCAGAGGGCGTCTCCGTTGGCAGGGTTCACACCGGCGAAACGGTTCAGGAAGAATTCCCCGGAGTCGTGGCCGACCACGAGCTTGAGGTTGGTGTTGGCGAGCTCGTATTCCTGTACTCCGCTGTACAGCTCGGAAATACGGTTGTTGTTATAGGAGACGTTGGCATTCAGGAGCCAGGAGAAGTCCCCAATCTGGAGAGCCGTACCGGAAACGTTGAGCTCGGCTCCGCGGTTGGTCATGGCGCCGATATTGTCCCAGTTGCTGCCGAATCCGTTGTCGGAGTAGGACTGCGGCACGAGCATCAGGAGGTTGTATGTGTATTTGTTGTAGAGCTCGAGGTCCACGTTCAGCCTGTTCCAGAATGCGAAGTGGAAGGCGAGGTTGGTGGTCCAGGTGGACTCCCAGCTCAGGTTCTCGTTACCCTGGGATATCGGTGCGAGCCCCGGTGTCCCGACATAGTCTCCCGCGCTGCCCACGAGGGCGAGGTGGTTGTAGTTCGGGATCTCGGAGTTTCCGGATGTTCCGCTGCTCAAGGCTATCTGTGCGTATGTCAGCCAGCTGCGGGAAGGAGCCATGAAGTCTTCGTTGAGAAGGTTCCACATGAGGCCCACAGAGCCGAACCCTGCCCAACGGCCGTCCCTTCCGAACCTTGACGAGGCGTCTGCACGTCCGGAGAGCTCGAGGTAGTATTTGTTCGCGTAGTTGTACTCGGCCCTGGCGAAGAAGGACAGGAAGCCGTAGTCGTCATCCGTGGTGTCGCTCCATGAGGTGGCGCGGGAACCTGTCGTGACATTCGTCATGTAGTGGTTGTTCTGGCCTGCGGTCAGGATACTGAAGTCCTCGTAATGGTAGTCGATTCCTTCCTGCCCCACCATGAAGTTGAACGAATGGGTGTGGTCGATGTCGAACTGGTAACCTATGGTATTCGTCACCGAGAGGGTGATGCCGTCCGTAGAAAGCCTCTGGGCGGTTCCCTGTTCCTGGTTAGGGATGAAGTCAGGGAAGGACTGGCCGTAGCCTGTGGTGTGGGTGTAGTCTACAGTGAACTGCGAACGGATTGAAAGCCCCTCGATAGGCCTCGCCTCGGCGAAAATAGAGGAGAATACCTTGTACCTCTTGTATGTACGTGGATTTTTCTCCAGCCAGTCTACAGGGTTCACACCGTCACCTTTCCAGCTCTTGTCCGGGTCCGTGCTTCCTGAAATGGCGATTGACCCGTCAGCATTGTACGGATTCCAGTAAGGAAGCATGAACTGGGCTGCAGATATAGGCGTCACTATGGACGGGGCACCCTCGTCCGCCTGCTCTATACCCTGGTAGTTGAGCATGGTGTTGGTACCGATAGTAAGCCACTTGGCGGCACGCTGCTCCACGTTTGCCCTTATGGAGTAGCGGTTGAAATTCGAGCCGAGGGCGACACCTTCCTGGTCGTAGTAGGCACCTGAAATATAGTAGTTGGTCTTTTCCGTTGCTCCGGATACCGACAGTTCGTAGTTCTGGAGCATCGCGGCATCGTTGTAGACCACGTCTTCCCAGTTTACGTCAATCTGGGACAGGGCGTCATAGTCCTTGCCGGCATCTATACCTATTTCCTTTTCGTACTGGATGCGTTCGGCAGTGTTCATGAGGTTCCACTGTCCGTGGGCGACGTTAGAGAAGCCGAGCTGGGTGCGGAATGTGATGGTCGGCTTGTCGGCAATGCGTCCGCGCTTGGTGGTGATGACTATCACACCGTTTGATGCACGTGCCCCGTAGATGGATGTCGAGGAGGCGTCCTTGAGGACGGATATGCTCTCGATGTCCGACGGGTTGATGGAGTTGAACTCGGAAGCCGAGATTGCGGCTCCATCGAGAATGTAGAGCGGTGCGGTCCCCGAGTTGATGGAGTTCGAACCACGTATGAGCATCGTGGCTGAAGCACTCGGTTCTCCTGTGGAGGAGAGCACGGTCAGTCCGGGAACCTGTCCCTGGAGGGCCTGGTCGAATGCCGCAGTAGGTGTGCTTTCAATCTTTTCGGACTTTACACTCGATACGGATCCGGTGATGGTGCCTTTTTTTCTGACACCATATGCGACAACGACCGTCTCCTCAAGAAGCTGGGAGTCGGATTCCATTGACACATTGAATGTTACTTCCGGATTTCCTGACGGTACAACATACTCGACCGTCTGATAGCTTATCGCATGGAATGAGAGGACTGTGCCGGCAGGTACGGAGATGGAATAGCTTCCGTCGTCAGATGCACTGACACCCCCCCCCGCTGAAGACATGACGACCACACCGATAAGCGGCTGCCCGTCTTCCTCAGAAGTGACGGTTCCGCTGACAGTGACATCGCCGCCGTCCCCGATCTGCTCTGCAGCCAACAATGGCATGGTACAGATTAGCAGTTCAAGAAGAATCAACAACGTATTTCTCATAGACTTTATTTAAAACCGGGCGCGAAGTTATAAATTATTTTCACTACAACAATATGTTTTTCAGCAAAATGTAGTGTCCGCGCACCTTATTCATGCTTTCTAATCGAAAGAATTTATCGGGAAAATCTTACAGTTTTGATTAAAATCGATATTTTTACCTGCAAATTATCGTAATTAGAAAATTTTGGTTTTTAATTCAAAATTTCAGT
>CASFLY010000030.1 GCA_949295645.1 uncultured Bacteroidales bacterium
AATACTGTTCGGCCCGGACCGCAATCTCGGCTCGTACATAATGAGGGTGACAGGCAGGAAACTGACACTGTGGGAAGGCGTCTGCACGGTCCACGACGTCATCACGCCGGACATGATCCGGGAAGCCCTGCGCAAATACCCCGATGCGGACATCCTCATCCATCCGGAAGCCGGATGCTCGTCAGCCCCTGAAATCCTCGCAGCGGACAATGTGTTCTTTTATTCCACAGCCGGAATGCTCGGTCATGTCGCGAAGTCCGAAAAGAGGAATTTCGTCATAGCCACCGAAGCCGACACCATCCACCAGCTGAAAAAGGAGCACCCAGAGAAACATTTCATCCCGCTCTCCCCCGGAATTCTCTGCGGCGAAATGAAAAAAGTCACCTTGGAAAAAATCCTCGACTGCCTGCAGAACGGCCATGGCGAAGTCACCCTGGACGAAAGCCTCCGCCGCCGTGCCCTCCTGCCCATACAGAGAATGCTGGAAATCTGACCTCGGAAAATAAATTTGCATTGCTCTCGGCTTCTTTCTATATTTGCAACCTGTTTTCCGCCTCCGTAGTTTAATGGATAGAATTTCAGATTCCGGTTCTGACGGTTGGGGTTCGATTCCCCACGGGGGTACAATTAATGAAAATAAAGTCCTGTAATCCAGGACTTTATTTTTTGTTGCAGCACCAAATGCAGAACCGAAAATCTATAATGCTCTTCTATGGTGCCCGTCATTTACCAGATTCGCCCGACAGTGCTCGCACAAGTGTTCTTTCCGTGATTCGTAGAACGCGGCGATGCGGGTGCGGATGTTTTCGCGCAGGCATTCCTGATACAGCCAGGGCTCGCTGCCGTGGAAATCCCCGACATTAAGAAAACCGAGGATTGGCTCGTATCCGGCTCCGCTGTAGCCGTCCAGCACGAGGACATGATGTTCCGGAGAGACGCGGACCGTAATGGTGTCCTGCAGGGTGGCGGGAACATCGTCCGTACGCCAGTTCACGGGGTTGATGCACATAGCGCAGGGAGCCGCTATTATAGGCTGGATATACCGTATATCCGAAACCGAATTGTAGCAGACGGTCACGCCGGTGTCCGAAGCTCCCTCGGCGGCCCTGATATTATCGGAGGCGAGGACGTCAGAAGGCGTCACCTTGTAGCCGAGCACGTATGCCGCAACGAGATATTCCGCCGCATCTTCAGGCATGATTTTCAACAGTTCCACCACTGCCTTGGCCCCCTGGCTGAATCCGGCCAGGACAAAAGGCCGGTCAGGCTCCCGATGTTCCAGAAAGGCGGCGAATGCGTGATATTTCCTTGTCCATATCCGCCCGTTTTCCTCCTGTTTATGAAAATTTATTTGATAAAAGGACAAATTCAGTTATTTTTGTAGGATACTGTAAAAATCATCAGAATATGAAGAAAGCTTACGTATTTCCCGGCCAGGGATCGCAGTTTCCCGGAATGGCGAAAGACCTTTATGAAGCCAATGCCGGAGCTAAGGCAATGCTGGAAAAGGCTAATGAAATCCTCGGATTCAGAATAACCGACATTATGTTCAACGGTACGCCGGAAGACCTGAAAGCCACCAAGGTGACCCAGCCGGCGGTATTCCTCCACTCCGTAGTCCTGGCGAAATGCTATGAGGGCTTCCATCCGGATATGGTGGCGGGACACTCCCTCGGAGAATTTTCCGCACTTGCAGCAGCCGGCGCAATGGACTTCGAAGACGCCCTCAGGCTCGTGTCCATCAGAGCCCGCGCGATGCAGAAAGCCTGCGAGATCAAGCCGTCCACCATGGCTGCCATCATCGCCCTTCCTACTGAAAAGGTAGAGGAAATATGTGCGGACTGCTCCGGTGTCGTAGTGCCCGCAAACTACAACTGCGACGGACAGATAGTCATCTCTGGCGAGATCGATGCCGTCAACGAGGCCTGCGAGAAAATGAAGGCGGCAGGAGCGAAACGCGCCCTCATCCTCCAGGTCGGCGGAGCTTTCCACTCCCCTCTTATGGAGCCGGCCCGCGAAGAACTTGCGGAAGCCATCGAAACTACCGTATTCAAGACTCCGGTATGCCCTGTCTACCAGAATGTCACTGCACAGGCATCCGTCGATCCGGCCACGATAAAGAAGAATCTGCTGGCACAGCTCACCTCACCGGTGAAATGGACCTATACGGTAAGGAACATGATAGCCGACGGGGCAGGATATTTTATGGAAATAGGCCCGGGCAATGTCCTCCAGGGCCTCATCAGGAAAATCGCCGGAGACACGGTCACTGTCGAAGGCCTGAGCTGCCTGAAATAGACAATCCGGAAAGAGAGGATTGCCAGGTAAAACAGTTGCGCCGGCCACGGCGCAATTTTTTATGAAATAAAAAGCCCCGATTTCAAAAATTTGCTAAATTTGTATTCAATTTGGGCTCGTTAACGGGCACGGAATTGTAAATCAAACACAAATATTAAATATTATGGCAAACGAAAAAAAATTCATCACTTGTGACGGTAACTATGCTGCCGCGCACATCGCCTACCTTTTCAGCGAGAACGCGGCCATCTACCCGATCACCCCGTCATCCACCATGGCCGAATATGTGGATGAGTGGGCTTCCCAGGGGAAGAAAAACCTTTTCGGAGAGGTTGTGAAAGTTACCGAAATGCAAAGTGAAGGAGGAGCGGCAGGTGCTGTCCACGGCTCATTGCAGGCAGGTGCACTTACCTCTACGTTCACCGCTTCCCAGGGTCTTCTCCTTATGATTCCGAATATGTACAAGATCGCAGGCGAACTGCTTCCATGCGTTTTCCACGTATCCGCAAGGACCCTTGCCTCGCATGCGCTCTCCATTTTCGGCGACCACCAGGACGTAATGGCCTGCAGGCAGACGGGATTCGCCATGCTCGCTTCCGCATCGGTTCAGGAAGCCCTCGACCTTGCTGCAGTGGCTCACCTCTCCACCATAAAGTCGAGCATCCCGTTCGTACACTTCTTCGACGGCTTCCGCACTTCTCATGAAATCCAGAAGATAGAGCTTATCGACGAAGCCGTACTGAAGGATATGATAAGCACCAAGTCCCTTGCAAGATTCAGGGAAAAGGCTATGAATCCAGACAGTCCTGTCACAAGGGGTACGGCGATGAACCCTGACGTGTTCTTCCAGGTAAGGGAAGCCTGCAACCAGTACTATGAAGCCGTTCCGGACATCGTGGCCAGATACATGGGCGAAATCAGCGAAGCTACCGGAAGGGACTACCGTCCTTTCGACTACTACGGCGCTCCCGATGCCGAGAACATAGTCATTGCCATGGGTTCCGTCACTGAAACCATCAAGGAAACCATCGACCATCTCGCAGCCGAAGGCAAGAAATACGGACTCGTCATCGTACGTCTCTACAGGCCGTTCTCTGCCAAATATTTCATGAAAGTCCTTCCTGAGACCGTGAAGAAAATCGCGGTTCTCGACAGGACAAAGGAACCGGGCGCACTCGGGGAGCCTCTTTATCTTGATGTCAAGGCTCTGTTCCAGGGCAAGGCAAACGCCCCTCTCATCATCGGCGGACGCTACGGACTGTCTTCAAAGGACACTTCCCCGGCCCAGATCATAGCAGTGTTCGACAACCTCGAAATGGCCGAGCCGAAAGACGGCTTCACTATCGGCATCGTGGATGACGTCACATTCAAGTC
>CASFLY010000031.1 GCA_949295645.1 uncultured Bacteroidales bacterium
CCCGTAAATGACTGAGCCCGAATCCCGCCGGCTACGCCGTAGTGTTGTTGCCGGTCTCCCATTCGTCCCGCCTGCTTCTTAGAACGGGCGCAATACAAGGCGCCAAGGGTGTGGGCGACAGGAGTTTACTCCCGTAAATGACTGAGCCCGAATCCCGCCGGCTACGCCGTAGTGTTGTTGCCGGTCTCCCCATTCGTCCCGCCTGCTTCTTAGAACGGGCGCAATACAAGGCGCCAAGGGTGAGGGCGACAGGAGTTTACTCCCGTAAATGACTGAGCCCGAATCCCGCCGGCAACGCCGTAGTGTGCCCGTTATAAGAAGCAGGACCCGCGGGTCATAGAATTAGCCCTCTCCCTCATCAAAAACACCGGAATCGTAGCCCCCACCGCAAGCATGAAGAGGACGCTGAAGGAAACGGCTCCGTTGTAAATCATTTCCTGAAGGTATTCATTGCCCTTACCGGGCGAAGAGATTTCCTGGAAAAACATTATAAGAGAGAAAACAGTCTTGTAGGCATATGTACCAGGGACCATAGGAAGCAGGGCAGGAATATAGAGCACTGTCATCGGACAGAAAACCTTTTTTCCGAAAAAGACGCTGCCGCAGCCTATGATAAAGGCTGCCACGAGGGATGCAGTGGCGATATCCACGCCAAGGAAATTCATAAGGCAATATCTGGTGGCGTGTCCGACGGCCGCAAGGACGGCAATGTATGGAAATGCCCTGAGGGGAGGATCCGAAATAGAACCGAATCCCATTGCCGCCACAGCGGCGAACAGTCCGTCCGAAATTATATCAATAGCTATCATAACAAGCTGTCTTTTACCATCATAAGGGTGATCGACATACCTATGGCGATACATACTATCAGCATAAAGGCGTTGACCAGACGGCTGATACCGATCTGGATATGGCCGTCGGTAATGTCGATGATTCCATTGATAAGGGGAACTCCGGGAACAAGGTAAAGGACACTGGTGGCCAACGCTATCTCGGCTGTCCCTATGCCTAAGGCAAGGGCCGTGGAGGCGCAGAGGGATGCCACAAAGGAGGATACGGTAAAGACAATGTAATGGTTCACCTTTTTCCTCATCAGGTGCTGACGGGTGAAAAAGCCGATCATCGTAGCCGTAAACGTAATGAGCATGGCCCAGATATCCCCGCCGAAAAGGCGGCAGAAGGAAGCGTTGGCAAGAGATGCCATAAAAAGCACGAAAACCGGATTCATTTTCGGTTTGGCTACCAGAGAGTCGAATTTTGCTCGGACTTCCTCCAGCGACATCTTCCGGTCTGCCGCCGCCCAGCTCAGTGCGCTAAGGTCTGCATTCCATTCGAAACTGATAGGGAAAGCCGGAATGTCCACCACCCTCGTGTCATGGGCCCGGATGTCTTCCCGGCTGACGGTCAGGGTAGCCGTTTTCTGCGACGTGTGGATGCTTACCTGCACGCCGAGAGCCTCTCCGAGGCGTTTGCTGTTCCGCACGACGCGCGAGGTGTGCACTCCCGCCCCGAGCATATACGAGAGATAGCGAGCTATAAAGTCCGCTATCTCTACCATGTATTCCTTTGTCATCGATATTTCCCGCATACCGTAGGACTATGCTATCGCGATCAGTATGAGTATCTGGGCCACCAGCACACGCATGAACATCGAAAGAGGGTAAACCGTGGCATAGCTTACCGAAGTGTAGTCGGTGCCGTATGCGTTCTGTGCGAATGCCAGTACCGGAGGGTTGGTGCAGCTTCCGGAGACAAGGCCGCATATCTGGTAGAAATTCAACTTGAAGATGAGCCTTCCGAGAATCGCCACGAGGGCCGTAGGGATAAGGGTGATCAGAGCACCGTAGAGTATCCACCAGTATCCGCCGTCCATTATCGAACTTACGAAAGTCTCCCCGGCACCGAGACCGACCGCAGCAAGGAAGATGGAGATGCCTATCTCCCTGAGCATGAGATTCGCACTCATAGTGGTGTAGGTAGTAATCTTCAGTTTCGGGCCGAAATAGCCGAGGAGGATGGCCACGATGAGAGGGCCGCCCGCCAGACCGAGCTTTATGGCCTGCGGCACGCCTGGAATCATAATCGGAATCGACCCGCAAAGCACGCCGAGGGCGATGCCGAAGAAAATCGGAATCAGGTTCGGATGCAGGAGACCGGTTCTGGAATTGCCCACGAATTTGGCTACATTGTTTATATCGCAGTCGTGTCCCACGACGGTAAGGGCATCTCCCATCTGGACAATGGTATCCGGATTGGCCACAAGATCCATCCCGCCGCGGGTGATCCTGGTGATGCTGACGCCGTAGTTCGTCCTGATTTTCAGATCCTTGAGTTTCTTGCCCGTCATCGAGGTCCTTGTGATGGTAAGTTTCCTGACGGACATCGAAGCATCGATTTTGTCCCAGGCCTCTTTCGGCATGTCTATCTGTTCCCCGAAAAGCAGGGTCACAGCCTCGACGGAATTCAGGGATGTCACCACAAGCACGTCATCTCCTTCATCCAACACGGTGGAGGCCACGGGAACCATTACCGTTCCATCCCTGAACACCCTGGAAATGATGAACTTGTTCTCGATGGCCTTGCTGACTTCGAGTATCGTCTTGCCGAAAACCGCAGGATTCTTGATACAGAACGCCACCCGCTGAGGAGAATCCATCCCGACTTCCCTGCTGTCCATCATATCCTTCTCTTTCTTCAGGTCAACCCGGAAGATGGCTTTGGTAAGCATCAGCACGAGGATAACGCCCAATACGCCTATCGGATAAGCCACCGCATAGCCTGAGGCCAGGGAAGACGCTACCGCAGAAGAGTTGATTTCATGGACGAAGGAGCCTGACGTGGCATCGAGATATGTCTGCTGGGCGGCGCCGAGGCCCGGAGTATTGGTCACGGCACCAGACATCACGCCGGTGAGGGTAACGAGGTTCTCTCCGGTAATCAGATGGATGACATACGTCGTCACTACACCGATCAGTACCAGTGCCACCGCCAGCATATTGAGTTTGAGGCCGCCGCTTTTGAATGAATGGAAAAAGCCGGGGCCTACCTGCAGGCCGATGGAAAACACAAACAGTATAAGTCCGAATTCTTTTAGGAAATGCAGGAGAGCCGAATCTGCCCTGAATCCGAAGTGGCTCAACAGGATGCCGACGAACAGAATCCAGGTAGAGCCGAGCGATACGCCCTTGATCTTGATTTTTCCGAGAAGAAGACCTATCGCTATGACCAAGGCCAACAGCATTATGGAATGTCCCGTCCCGGTTCCGAAAAACAATTCTTCCATATAATATCAATAGTATATCAAAACAATATTCTCGATTCTTGTCCGTCGGGGAAATATCCCCTTATCTACAAGGCCCTACCGGCATCAAAAGAGCATTTCCACCGAAAACGAGGAAGGGCCTTCGCTTCCCGCCGCACGTCCTTCCACCAGGTATGCTTCATTTCCGTCCTTCATATACGGACTGAGATACAGCTCCACCTGCTCGCCTGCCCTTGTCTCGTGGTTGAAGTTGATTTTCACCTCTTTCATCGGTTTTTTCAGCGTGGTCCCGCAGCCTACGACATCCATTGCCCAGGTGAGATACATCGCATTGTTCGTATGGCCGTTCAGATCGATATCCGAGTATGATACGGTATGGCTGGCCACGAGTGTCCGGACGGCGTCCGCCGGAATGACGATCTTGTCGCAGGACGGGGTAATGGCATTGTCCCGGCACACGCACGATTCGTCAAGAGGGACATCGCGGGTCAGTCTCCTCGTATCGATGTTCACAACCAGCCAGGATGTGGTAGCCAATGCCAGATCTTCTTTGTCGGCCTCGTCGGTCATACGGAAATCCCTGATATAGAAAAGCCTTTCAGGGCCTTTGTGCCAAGTCCTGAGATTTACGGTCTCACGCCATACCGGATGCCTGAGAAATTTTATGTGCATCCTCGAAAGTACCCACGCAGTACGCGTACGTATCATATCGTCGTATCCGAAACCGAGTACGGAAGCATGGCAGTTCGCGAGTTCCTGCGCATAATTCATGAATGATACCGGCTTCAGAAGCTGCGCCGCATCAGTGTCATAACATGGAACCTTTATCTGCTGTCTGTAAACCGAATTGTCCATATTCAAACTTTTTCGGGCGCAAAAGTAAGAAATCGTTTCGATTTTTCACAATTTAGATGAAATTTCGAAGCAATATCGCTCGAGTATCTTACGTTGTTCGCTGTCGTAGAGGATATTGTCGAAAATGCCCGGGGACAGATGGTTCAAGGCGACATAGGCAAGCAGCAGGACGATCAGGACAACAATCACCGTTACCATTATTCTGACAGGGCGGCTCAGACGCGGCACCGGCTGCTGTTCCCCGGTTTCCGTTTCCGCTTCCGCCGTCGCCTCCACGGCTGCCTGCTCTTCCGCTTTATTTTCGCCCGTTTTCGTTTCCTCCGTCTCCGCTGCCCCTTCTGCATCAGGTTCCACATCATCCATTTCCACTTCTTCCGCCTCCGACATTGTCCCCAACTCCACGGCATCCCCGCCCACCATGGACTTCAGTTGCGAAACGGCCGCAGACAGCTCCTCCCTCGTCTCAATGTGCGTTTTCAACGAAACAGGCCCAAGCCCGAACCCTTCCGGGTATATGTCGAGATCCTCGTCCGGCACGAAAAAGAAATTGTTCTCCCTGGTAGCCCTCAACCTCCCCAGCCCCGGGAAAACGACAGTCTTCTTTTCTTTCAGCACCTCTTTCAGCTCCCCGAGGAAATCAGCCAGGATACGCCCGGCGATGTCTTTCCCGATATTGTTGGACACGGAATACAGTTCGACAAGTGCCGAATCGTCTTCCTGCCTCGACCTGAAATACAGTCTCCTGTAGGGCGGATTTATTGTGTAGCCTCTGTCGGAAAACGTAGCCGGCACCATCTCAGCCACAAACGTCCCGAGCCCTGGCAGCACGACTCTGTCTCTGTCGAGGATCAGTTCCTTCACCATTTTGGACAAAAGATCGATATCCATATCTATATCGGGTTAAATACTGTAAACCGTGTGATTCGATAAAATTTCCACAAAGATAGAAAAAAAGCAAAGAAAAATTTGCAGCAAAGAAAAATTGTAGTACCTTTGCAATCCCGAACGAGAAATGCCCTCGGCGGGACAGTTCAAATACATTCCTGAATAGCTCAGTTGGTTAGAGCATCTGACTGTTAATCAGAGGGTCCCAGGTTCAAGTCCTGGTTCAGGAGCGGATTCAGAGTCACTGAAAATCAAGCACTTGCAGTCATGTTGCAGGTGCTTTTTTCGTGTCTTGGTTGTAGCATTACTGTATTACCATATCCCCATGTTTCAGCACTTTGTGTAAGCAGATGTGTAAGCAATTTCATTATGCCAAACACTTCAGTAGAAGCAATTTGCTACAAAGTACGAGCATTGAGAGACGGGTCTTTCCCTCTGATGCTCCGTCTGACACAGAATCGCAAGCGCAAGTATCTTTCACTCGGAATGTCTGTCGAAGAACGATTCTGGGACTTCAAGAAGAACACACCGAAGCGCAACTGTCCCGACCGTGATGCCATTCTTGCCGTAATCGAACGAAAGTCAAAACAGTATCGGGAGCAGATAACCCAGTTCAAGGTAGAGGGCAAGGACTACACCCTCGAAACACTCGTACAG
>CASFLY010000032.1 GCA_949295645.1 uncultured Bacteroidales bacterium
ATTACCTGCAATTATACGAATTTTTCTTCGGGGGGGGGCAAATTTTTCTGTCTTACGGCATCTGTTTTTCTAGTAGAAAGTAACAGGTATTCCGAGTGGTGCAGTTACCGTACTCATGTCGGCTCCGAATCCGAACAGGCCATAAGGTGTGTGCAAAATGTCATTTATTAACCGTTTATCCTGCTTATCCGCTCGTGAATCACTTCACTGTATCTGTTTTTCAGTTCTTCATCCAAGAATGACTGTCCTATAAATTCAGACATCCGGGGATGCAGTCTGACATATTTCCCGATAAGCCTATCCACTGTTTTCGGGTCTATACCCATAGTCTCTCCTGCGGCGATAAAATCCGATCGGTTGAGGCGCTTCTTCCGTCCGTTCAATGTCAGGGCAAACTCCTCATCGTCTTTCGGATTGAGAATGGCGGCATTGAGAAGGTCGTATGCCGGTGTCAGACGAATCGTTCCGTCTTGCGGCTCATACAGGGAAAAATTCTTCAGGTGCATATCATTGTTCCCCGTAATCCAGGAGAACAGGACTGTTTCAAAAAAGTCGGTGACATCCATTTTAGGCATCGACGAATATTGCGCTATCGCTTTGGCAATACGTTCATAGCTGCTTTTGTATTTGAACTCTGTCTGCCGCTCGGTAAGCTGGCACATATCTTCCATCGCCATCTTTTCCCCTTTGACATTTCTGTCTACCCTTCGTATCAGGTAGCACAATGTACCGTCGGCCATACGCATCAAAGTATGCGGGACAACATCGATTTTTGCCACTTCCGCAAGGTGCATTGTCAGATCTTCCGTTTCAGGCATATACTTGAACTGCATTGTCTGCGGCTTGCAGATGAAATCTCCCCAAAGACCGACTATCGTCAGCCGCTGACTGCCTTCATGCTCGTTCAGATGCAGGGACAGCTTCGGCTGGACACCTGTCAAGGATGTCCGGTCCTTTATAATCTGCAACGCCAGCTGATCCAGATCCTTGCAGGTATAATCCAACACCGGAACCTTTTCCGTACCGAAAAACTTTCTCGCACAATTCGGATGAAAGTCCTTTTCACCTTGTTTAAGGGGACGGTAACAGTACAGGCATCTACACATCGCTGTTTCCCTCCGAATTTACAGGTTGGACACTTACTGCACCTATACAGTCACTGCAACACAGCAGGAGCAGGGACATCCTGTCAAGCATACTTATGTCAGTATTGCGCAATGCCACATCCAGAAGCCAGCCTTCAGGAATGAGTCCGTCAAAGAAAGGAAACAGGACATTGCTCCGGTACGGCTGGTTTTGCAAAGGGAGTGTCAGGCTGACCGGTTTTGCATTGTCCGAAGCAAGATACTCCGGAAAATAGCGGAACTCATATCCGTCATCGCTTTCCGTAAGGACTCCAGCAGGGATGTCCTTGTAGTATATATTTGCCTGTTTCATCGATGAGCGTTCTGTTTGGGCTGTGGTGACATCTCGTAATTGAAGAAATCCAACAGCTGGTTTACCTTGTCAAGCCGCAAGGTCCGCTTGCCCTGTTCCAGATCCCTGACGAACCGCAGACCGACACCTGACTTCAGGGAAAGATCCTCCTGAGTCATATTGAATTGCTTACGCAATGATTTTACCGTTGCCGACAGGTTGTTCATATTGAAATTTATATCTGTTCGGGTACAAATATAAGATTTTTTATTCAAACTATACTATTTAGGGTATAAACTTTTCTTCAGGGGAGGGGCAAATGTTTTACCGGGTTTTTCTCCGGATTTTTTGTCATTAACCAAAATTTATGTAATTTCGGAATTCAGTTCCATTTTTTGCATAAAAAACACGACTTTTTTTCAAAAATATTTACATGGATTTATTCCGTCCTGCCGATATCCTCGACAGGCCAGTCATCGGTCCTGAATGGAGCGAGAGGCTGTCCCATCGTGGTCATAACCTCGGGTTTGATACTTTGTTTTTAAGAAATAAAGGCCCCATAGCGCTGTAACGGCGATTTTGGGACCTTTTTGATTTGCCGGTTTGTAGCTATATTTACTTTTTCGAGGTAGGGGTGGGATTATTTTTTCGGATTTTTTGAAGATAATATTATACTTCTCAAGGAAGACGTTTCAGGGCGGGCCGGCCACCTTTCGCCTCACCTTTTCCTCGAACGTGATTTCTTCTTGCCTGCCGAGGCCTTGATGGCGGAACTGATTTTCTTCTTCCGGGCGGCCTTGCGGGCAGCGCGGTCTGCCTCTGCTTCCTCGGCGGCCTGCTCGGACAGCCTTTCCTCAAGGCCGGTCTCGACAAGCTCGTAGTCGAGGAGTTTCTGCTCCAGGCTGGCTTTCTTCACCCGGATCTTCACCGGATCCCCGAGATTGTAAACCATACGGGACCTGCGGCCGATGATACGGTACTTCTCCTCGTCGAATTCATAGAAATCGGACCTGATGTCGCGCAGAGCTACCATACCCTCTATCTTGGTCGGCTCGATCTCCACATACATTCCCCATTCGGTAAGGCCTGAAATATGACCCTCGAACTCGTAGCCTACCTTGTCCTGCATGAATTCCACAAGCTTGTACTTGATGCTGGACCGCTCGGCCTCGGCTGCGACCACCTCCCTCTCCGAAGCATATTTGCACTGGCCTTCATAATAATCTTTCTTCTGCGACTCCGCCCCGTCCAGATACATCGCGAGCAGCCTGTGCACCATCATATCGGGATACCGGCGTATAGGCGAGGTGAAATGGGTGTAGTATTTGAATGCCAGTCCGTAATGGCCGATATTGTCGGTACTGTACCTGGCCTTCGCCATTGTCCTGAGAGACAAGAGTTCTATGGCATTGAACTCGGGCCTGTCCTTTGCCTTTGCGAACAGTCCGTTCAGTTCTTTTGAAATCTCCTTTCCCGTATTCGTCGGGCCGAGAGTGTATCCGAAATTCCCTATGAAACCGCGGAGATTCTCGAGTTTTTCCTGGTTCGGCTCGTCGTGGATACGGTAGACAAAGGTCTTGGCGTCAGAGCGGCGTCCCCTTCCGGAAGCCGTCTTGCATTTGGTCGCCACATACTCGGCGACACAGCGGTTTGCAAGCAGCATAAACTCCTCTATGAGCCAGTTGGCCTCCTTGGACACTTTCTGGTAAACGTTCACCGGCCTTCCCTTTTCGTCCACCTCTACCTTCATTTCCGGCCGCTCGAAGCTTATCGCGCCGGCAGCGAAACGTTTTTTCCTGAGTCTGGATGCCAGGGAATGCAGGGTGAGCAGAGCTTCCTTGATACTGTCCGGCACCGGTTTCGTGTGGCCTTCAGGCCCGAAAGCATAGTCGGCAGCCATCGCCTCCTTTCCGGCATCTATGATTTCCTGCGCGTTTTCGTATGCGAACCTGTAGTCCGACTCGATTTCGGTCCTGCCGAACCACTGGGACACCACCTTGGCAAGAGGCGTAAGTTCGAAAACCGCCGAGAAACAGAGCTTTTCCTCGTTCGGACGGAGCGAGCACAGCTTGTTCGACAGCTTTTCAGGCAGCATCGGCACGGTCCTGTCTACAAGATACACGGAAGTCCCGCGCGTACGGGCCTCCTCATCCACGACGCTTCCAGGCTTCACATAGTAGGTCACGTCAGCTATATGCACGCCGACCTCATAGTTCCCGTTTTCCAGTTTGCGGAAAGACAGGGCGTCGTCGAAATCCTTCGCGTCGGCCGGGTCGATGGTAAATGTGGTCACGCCCCGGAAATCCCGCCGGCCCTTGCGATCGGCATCCGTAATCCTGTCCGAAATCTTGTCGGCCGCATTCTCCACCTCGGGTTCGAACCTGTACGGCAGGGCGTATTCCGCCAGAATGGCATGCATTTCCGTGTCATTCTCCCCCGGCTCGCCGAGCACATCCACAAGATGTCCCACAGGAGCGGTCTCGTTCTTCTCCCAATGATCCACCAGGGCAGCCACTTTCATCCCCGACCTGGCCCGCAGCTCCTTCCGCGCTCCGTCGACGGTCTCGAAGACTCCCATTACGGAAAACTCCCTTTCCCCTGTCTTTTTCAGGAAACCCGTCCTGTCCGGAAGGGCCTCCGGATTTGCCGGCTTCGGGGATTTCTGTCTGGATCTTGCCTTATAGCCGACCGGAGCCGCCCCTATCACGGGAATCACTATGTCGTAAGGCATCGATTTGCTTTCCATCAGCACCCAGGCCTGATCGCCGACAATATGCAGGATTCCGACAAAAGGCCGGCGCGTACGCTCCACGACCTCGGTCACGACACCTTCCCGCCTCTGGGTTCCGGTCTTTTCCTTTGTGACAGCCACTTTCACTATGTCGCCGTTGAGCGCACCCCTGGTCTTGGATGCCTTCACGAAGACGTCATTGTCCTCACCCTCCACTATCACGAAAATAAACCCCTCCCGGGTCATCTGGACTTTCCCGGTCAGCTCGGTCAACGGTTTCTTTTCCTTTTTGTCTTTCTTCGAATTCCTGTTCCGTCTGCGATTTCTGTCTGCCATAACAATAATTTTTTTATCTTTGCCGATCGGTCGCAAAAATATAATATTAATTGTGTTTTTGCAAAGACCGCTGTATCACGGATTCTAAAATTTTGACAATATGGACAGAAAAGTTCTTCTGATGATCCTCGACGGATGGGGCGAGGGCAAACACAACTGGACCAACGCCATCTACACCCAGGGTGCTCCCTACATCGAGTCCCTCAGGGCAAAATATCCTTTCAGCCACCTGCAGGCCTGCGGCGAATATGTCGGACTGCCTGACGGCCAGATGGGGAACTCCGAAGTCGGGCATCTCAACCTCGGGGCCGGGCGTGTCGTGTATCAGGACCTTGTAAAGATCAATATCGCCTGCCGCGAACACAGGCTGCTCGAAAACACCGAGATAAAAGCCGCGTTCGACTATGTGGCAAAGACGGGGAAACAGCTTCATCTGATGGGACTTGCGTCGATGGGCGGAGTACACAGTTCATTGGCCCACGTATACGAATTCCTCGCCGTAGCCAAACAGTACGGACTCGATAAGGTCTTCGTACACTGCTTTATGGACGGCCGCGACACGGATCCGAAAAGCGGCAAGGGCTTCGTCGCGGAGCTTGAGGAAAAAATGGCGGAAACCACGGGCAAGGTAGCTTCCGTATGCGGACGTTACTATGCGATGGACCGCGACAAAAGGTGGGAAAGGGTAAAGCTCGCATACGACCTGCTCGTAAAAGGCGAAGGGGCGAAGTTCACCTCTGCCGTCGAAGCCATCGAAGCATCCTACAATGAAGGCGTTACCGATGAGTTCATCAAGCCGGTCTGCATCACCGGAGCCGACGGGAAGCCTGTCGGGACCATCCGGGAAGGCGATGCCGTTATATTCTTCAATTTCCGCAACGACAGGGCACGTGAAATCACCGCTGCCCTGACCCAGGAAGACATGCCTGATTTCGGGATGAAGACGCTGCCGCTGTACTACTGCTGCTTCACTCCATACGATGACAAGTTCCAGGGACTGCACATACTCTTCGACAAGGAAAACGTGCAGGAGACCCTCGGAGAAGTGGTGTCGAAGGCAGGCAAACACCAGCTGCGCATCGCCGAGACCGAGAAATACGCCCATGTGACCTTCTTCTTCAACGGAGGCCGGGAAGCACAGTTCGAAAACGAGGACAGAATTCTCGTCAACTCCCCCAAGGTGCCGACTTACGACCTGCTGCCGGAAATGAGTGCCCAGGAAGTGACCGACAGGCTGAACGAAGTCCTGAACAGCGGGAAGGAAGATCTGGTCATCCTGAATTTCGCGAACGGCGACATGGTGGGCCATACTGGGGTCTTCGCCTCTATCTGCAGGGCTGTCGCCAAAATCGACAAATGCGTGGAATCCGTCGTGGAAACCGCAATCGCAAACGGCTATGCAGTGCTGCTGACAGCAGACCACGGCAATGCCGACCATGCATACAACGACGACGGTACGCCTAATACCGCCCACTCCCTGAACACCGTCCAGTTCATCGTCATAAACGCCGGAGTGGACAGCGTAAAGGACGGCAAGCTCGCCGACGTGGCGCCTACCATACTGAAACTGATGGGAATACCACAGCCGGAAGCGATGACAGGCGAAGCACTGATCTGATGCGACAAAAATAACCGACAAGCGATATGACAGACTACAGGAACGACTCAAGGATAGTACTGACACTCGATGCCGGAGGCACCAACATGGTCTTCGGAGCCATGAAAGGAGGAGAATTCATAGTCGAGCCTCTGACCCTCCCGGCACATTCGGACACACTCGACCTCTGCCTCGGGACAATGGTGGAAGGATTCAGGACAATAACGGACAGGCTCGGGGAAAAGCCGGCCGCAATAAGTTTCGCTTTCCCCGGACCTGCCGACTACCCTAACGGGATAATAGGAGGCTATCTCCCGAATTTCCCTTCTTTCCGTGACGGGGTCGCCCTCGGGCCGTTCCTGAGCAAGACTTTCGGAGTCCCCGTTTTCATCAACAACGACGGAGACCTTTTCGCATACGGAGAAGCCCTGGGAGGAATCCTGCCTGAAGTCAATGCGAAACTGGAAGCGGCCGGAAGCGCCAAACGCTACCATAATCTGCTGGGCTATACTTTCGGGACAGGGTTCGGAATCGGCATCGTAGTGAACGGGGAACTGAACAGGGGCGATAACTCCTGCGTCGAAACCTTCTGCCTGCCGCATAAGGACAACAGGGATATGATCGTAGAGGACGGTATGGCCATCAGGGCCGTAAAACGCCTTTACGGCGAATATTCCGGAGACAAAGGCCACCGTTTCGAGCCGAAGGACATCTTCGACATCGCAGAGGGCACCCGGGCTGGAGATGCCGAAGCCGCAAAAAAGGCGTTTGCCGAAATAGGGGCCGTAGCCGGCGATGCAATGGCGACTGCCGCTACGCTCATCGACGGACTGATAGTCATCGGAGGCGGGGTTACAGCATCGCACAAATACTTTATGCCGAGCCTTCTGGCTGCCCTCAGGAGTAAAATCCACACCATCGGCGGAGAGGAGACGGGACGTATCCAGTCCAAAGTCTACGATCTCGATGATCCGAAAGAGTTCGACGCCTTCGCAAAGGGCGACAGCCGGAAACTGAAAGTCTACGGTTTCGATGACGAAGTGGTCTACGATCCCCAAAAGCGTATCGGCATCGCGATTTCCAGACTCGGGGCCAGCAAGGCCATCTCGGTCGGAGCCTACACCTTCGCACTGGGCATGCTGGACAAGGGCTGAGACTCTTATTGCAAAATGATTATGCTATGATGTATCCGTTAAAATTCAGACCGATATTAAAAACGCTCGTATGGGGCGGCGAAAAGATAGCCCCGTTCAAAGGAATAGAGACCGGACAGCACAACATCGGCGAAAGCTGGGAGCTTTCCGGCGTGAAGGGCAATGAATCCGTCGTCGCGAACGGGCCTCTTGCAGGAAAAACGATCACGGAACTCATTTCCGAATACAGGGAAAGTCTGCTCGGCCGGGCGAACTGGGAAAAAACCGGTACGGAATTCCCACTGCTGGTAAAGTTCATAGACGCCCGCCAGGATCTGTCCATCCAGGTGCACCCGGATGACGAACTCGCCGCCAGGCGGCACAACGGGTCCAAGGGCAAGACTGAAATGTGGTACGTGGTAAGCGCAGACAAGGATGCACACCTTATGTCCGGACTGTCAAGGAAAATCACCCCGGAAGAGTATGTGGCCCGTGTCGGGAACAATACCATCACCGAAGTGCTCCACGATTACAAAGTCTCCCGCGGAGACGTATTCTTCCTGCCGGCAGGCCGCATCCACAGCATCGGGTCGGGTTCATTCATCGCCGAAATCCAGCAGACTTCGGACATCACCTACCGCATCTATGATTTCGGACGGCTCGGTCTGGACGGCAAGCCGCGCGAACTGCACACCGAACTGGCCAAGGACGCCATCGACTACAGTGTGGAAGACGACTACAGGACGCACTACACCGAAAAGAAAAACGAGGAAACGGTTCTGGTCGACTGCAAGTATTTCACGACTTCCCTGTTGGAGATAGACAGGCCTTTCTTCAAGGACCTTTCCGCTCTCGACTCGTTCCTGATTGTCATCTGCACCGCCGGCAAGGGAGAACTCACCGACAATGAAGGCCACCGTGAAAGCCTCCGACAGGGTGAAACCGTCCTCATCCCCGCCTCCACAGCCTCTCTCACCGTCACCCCCGACGGCCCGATGACCCTCCTCACCTCTTTCGTATAACATAAATGACCGGGGCCCGAATCCCGCCGGCAACTTTTGATCCGCCGGCAACGCCGTATGCCGGTTTTTCTGCCGACTAAGTTCCCGGTGCGTCGGAACGGGTGCAGTACAAGGCGCCCAGGGTTCGGACGAGAGAGTTTACTTGACGTAAATGACCGAGCCCGAATCCCGCCGGCAACGCCGTAATGCGCCCGTTCCGACGCACCGGACTACAGGCCTCTGGAGCGCAAAAGAGCCCCCGCATCCGGCTCCGCCCCACGGAATCTCCGGTAAAGCGTCATAGGGTCTTCGCTGTCGCCTTTTTCAAGGATGTTCCTGCGATAGGACATGGATGTGCGCTTGTCGAAAATACCTTTTTTGAGGAAAAGTTCGAAAGCGTCCTTGTCCAGGACTTCAGCCCACAGGTAGCTGTAATAGCCGGCGTTGTAGCCGCTCTTGAAGATGTGATTGAAATAGGTGGTCCTGTAACGGGGGATAATCTCGTCTATAAGTCCGGCATCTTTCATCATGCTTTCTTCGAATTTCAGAGGATCGATAAGGCGGAGGTCGGAAGAAGTGCCGACAGGCGTCAACTTGCCGTTTATTTTCAGGAAAGCAGGTTTTGCACCTTCGGGAGCCGGCGTTCCGGATGCGAACGGGGAGTCGGAAGGCACGTATATGGAAGTGAGTTCATGCCAGCGCATATCAAGGATGGATGCTGCGGCAAGTTCGGTAGTCATAAAGCCGTAGTTGAACTTGCCGGCACGGCGGATTTTGGTCACCAGGGAATCCGGGATGGTCTCCCCTGTCTCGTAGTGCGTGGCATACGTCGCCAGGACCTCCGGCTGGAAAGCCCAGTTCTCATTGAGCTGTGAAGGCAGTTCCACAAAATCCCGGGCCACGTTGGTCCCGCTCATATCCTTGTATGTACACCGGGTCAGCAGGCCATGCAGGGCGTGGCCGAACTCGTGGAACATCGTAGCCGTCTCATCGAGGGTTAGCAGCGAAGGTTTTCCCGCCGCCGGCTTGGTAAAGTTGCCCACATTCACTATTATCGGACGGATGTCCTCCCCGGACTCCGATATCTCCTGATTCCGGAAATTGGACATCCAGGCCCCGCCCCTTTTCGTAGTGCGCGGATAATAGTCCGTCAGCAGAATTCCGAGGAAGGTACTGTCGGAATCGGTCACCCTGAAAGCCTCGACATCGGGATGGTACACCGGGACGTCCTCCAACTTCTCGAAATTCACCCCATAGAGCCTGCGGGCCGTTTCGAACACGCCTTGCCGCACGTTTTCCATCTTGAAATACGGCTTCACGGCAGTCTCGTCCACGGCAAACCTGTCCATCCTCACCCTTTCCGCGTAATATGCCCAGTCCCACGGCCTTATCACCGACGTGCTGTCTGCCGGGAGAAGCCCTGCCAGAGCATCCCCGTCCATAATCTCCTGCATATCGGCGGCTTCCTCCTTCGCCTTCGCCACTCCTGCCCTGAAAATCCTGTCGAGGAACCTGTCCACTGCGGCAGGGGTCTTCGCCATCTTGTCCGCAAGGATGAAGTCCGCCGGCGTATCATAGCCGAGCATCTGCGCCTTTTCTATCCGCAGGCCGATGATTTTCAGGATGATGTCCTTGTTGTCCCTTTCATTTCCGTTATTTCCCCTTGACGAATAGGCCCGGAACATTTTCTCCCTCAGATCCCTGTTCGTGCTGTATGTCATAAACGGTACGTAACTCTGGTTCTGAAGAGTGAAAAGCCATGGTCCGCCCGGAGCTATATCTCTGTCGTCCAGACCTTTGAGCTTTGCCGCATCGTGAGCGGAAATCCCTGCAGCTTCGGCTTCGGCGGCCGCTGAATGCAAGACGCTCTCCGGCAGCCCCGACACCTCGGACGAATCCGTCAGAAGGAGCGTAAAGGCATTTGTCTCGGCAAGGAGGTTGTTCCCGAAAGCCTGCTCCAAAGCCGCAATCTCCCTGTTTATCTCCCGCATCCTTGCCTGCCCTGACGCATCCAGGGCCACACCGTTGGCTATGAACTGCCTGTAAAGCTTCTCCGTCAGCCTGACCTGCTCGTCCGTCAGCCCGGAGGAATTCCTGTTGTCGTATACGGTCTTTACCCTTTCGAAAAAGTAAGGGTTCATAAAAATATTGTCAGTATGCTCGGTCAGAAGCGGGATTACCCGGTCGACGACTTTCTGCAGGGCAGGTGTGGCATCGCTTTCCGCCAGATTGAAAAGCACCAGGGTCACCCGGTCCAGAAGCCGGCCCGAATGCTCGTATGCCGCTATCGTATTTTCGAAGGTCGGCTCGGCATCGCGTGCGATGATGGCGTCTACTTCCGAAGCCTGCTGATGGATGCCGAACTTCACGGCACGCAGGTAGTCTGTTTCATGGATTTCCCCGAACGGAGGCAGCGAATAAGGCGTGTCCCAGTCGCCGAAAAAAGGGTTGATACTGTTACAGGACGTCATAATCAATACTATACCCGTAAGAATAAGGTTTCTGGTCATATTGCGGCAGGTTTTAATACACGGTACAAACTTACTAAAATTTTCCGGGACTCCGTCCGGGACAGATGCGCAGCTGTTTTCCTGTGGCGGGATCACCTTTCCCAGAGATCCGGATCCCAGTCCGGGCTGACATACGGGCCGTCATGGTCGATGGTAAAGGCGAGATATGTGATAGGTATGCCCTGTGCCAGATATTGTTTTTCATAGAATGTCTGGACTGAGAACAGGGCATCCACCGCATCCTTTCCGCAGATCGACGCGATGCCGCTTCCGTAAAGCTTTTCGCGGTCCGCGCCGTATATGTCGGTGGCTTCAGCCAGGATTTCCAATCCGTTGCGGGCTGCAATGGCCCGGGAATATTCATGCAGGTAACGGCTGTCCGTTTTCAGGTGTACGATACCGCCGGGTTTCAGAAAATTCCTGTAGCGGGAAAGGAACAGAGGCGAAGTGAGGCGTTTCTTTTCCCTTCCTATCTGCGGATCGGCAAACGTTATCCATATTTCCGACACTTCATCGGGGGCGAACAGCGATTCGATGAACTCTATTCTCGTCCGTAAAAAACCGACATTGGGAAGACTGTTCTCATGCGCGAATTTCGCTCCTTTCCACAACCTCGCCCCTTTTATGTCCACACCGATATAGTTGATGGACGGATTCCTGAGGCCGAGATCCACGGTATATTCGCCTTTCCCGCATCCGAGTTCCAGCACTATGGGCCCGGATGTCCTGAAGAAACCGCCGTTCCAGCGCCCTTTCAACGGATGATCGCAGCCGAGCACTTCAGACGTGGCCGGCTGGACAAGACAGGAAAACCCTTCGTTCTCCTTGAATTTGCGCAGTTTATCCTTGCCGCTCATATTTCGTCATTCATTCGGAGAGTTGTCTTTTCTCTGTTTCGGAGGCCTGTTCTGACGGGGTTTGTTCCGGCCGTTCTTCTTCCTTTTCTTCCGCAAGTCGTCGAAACGGGTGATGCTGTCATCCCCTACTGCCGTAACGAATTCGAGGTTGCCCGGCTCCGGCTCGGTCTTAAGGGATTCCGGCTTCTCGCCGCGGCGGTTCATCCTCATTATTTCCACTACCTCGGAGGCCGACACCGGATAGATATTGGCCAGGCTGTTCTGGTCGTACGAGAAATACATAATCTCGCTCAGGATGTCCGTCTTCATCAGATAAGCCAGCCCGTCCTGGAATTCGAGAGGATTGGCCACCTTGGGAATCCTGCTCCGTGCATCGATGTAAGCGGCCGTTTCATAATTCAGGCAGCATTTCAGCTTTCCGCACTGCCCGGCAAGTTTCTGAGGGTTAAGGGACAGGTCCTGACACTTGGCGGCGGCGGTGGTAATGGACTGGAACGAGGAAATGTAGTTCGAGCAGCAGAGTTCACGTCCGCAAATGCCGAGCCCTCCGATGAGCCCGGCTTCCTGACGGGCGCCTATCTGCTTCATTTCTATCCTGATGCGGAACTCTTCCGCAAAGACCTTGATAAGCTGTCTGAAATCGACCCTGCCGTCGGCTATATAATAGAAAATGGCCTTGGTCCCGTCTCCCTGGAACTCCACATCTCCGATTTTCATCTCAAGCCCCAGTTCCGCCGCTATCTGCCGCGCACGGATCATGGTCTCATGCTCCCGGGCTATGGCTTCCTGCCATTTTTCGATATCGTACAGTTTGGCCTTGCGGTAAATACGCTTCAGTCCGGCCGTCTCCGGGTCTATTTTCTTGCATATCATCTGCCTGGCCACTACCGGGCCTTCCAGGGTGACTATCCCGAGATCATGGCCGTTGGCAGCTTCGACGATCACCAGATCCCCCATCTTCACGGTCTGCCCCGAAGAGTTCACATAGATGCCCTTCCTCGTATTCTTGAAACGCACCTCGAAATAATTCCGGTATTTTTCCTGCACTACTCCGGGCAGCCAGTCGTACACTTCCAGCTTGCAGCAGCCCTGCCTGTAGGAGCATTTGAGCTCGCCCTCGTCCGTCCTCTCCACGATACATCCCCGAGAGCAGTCGTATTGTTTTATTTCGTTGGCATTGATATCTTCCATACATCAAAAAATTAAATAAATGCGGCCGGCAAGATCACAGAAAAGCATCTTCCCGTTCACGTTCCTGTCCAGCAGCATCACGGTCCGGTCTATCAGGGACAACGCCTTGGGACAAAACGACCTGTCGGCTTTAGAAGCCATCTCCTGATAAAAACCGGCTTCCTCCGGAGGTATCCCGGCGATGTCCGGGACATTCTGCCGGCACAGGAAAATCTTCCTGAGGCATTCTGACGCAAATATACAAAAAGCTTTCTGTTTTTCACGGGAGTCGAGGGCCGAGATACGGTCCGACGCCTCTATGGCCGCAAGCAGATCCCGGGAAGAGACCGCCTGCATCAGCTCCTTGAAAATCTGCATAAAGGCCGCATATTCCTCCCTCTCGCCCATTGCCTCGAGCGCCACCCCGATGCTTCCGCCGGAAATGGCCGCCTGCTGCCGGGAAGCCTGCGGATCCTTTCCGAAAATGCCGGTCAGCGCTTCCTCAAGCCCGTCCTTCTGCAGCGGCAGGACACGGTAGCTCTGGCATCTCGAGAATACTGTAGGAAGCACCCTGTCCGGATTATGAGTGACAAATATGAAAACCGTCTTCTCCGGCGGCTCCTCGACAGCCTTCAGCAATTTGTTGGCAGTCTCGGCATTCATTTTCTCAGGCAGCCACATCAGCACCGACCTGAAGCCGTCCGCAACAGGGGCCAGGGACAACTGCTCCAGGATACGCTTCGCCTCGGCGATGGCTATCACGCCGGACTTTCCCTCTATCCCGAGAGCGGAATAGAGCCCGGATTCGAGGAAATAGGGATTTTTCAGTACCAGTTCCCTCCATAACGGGAGAAAGGATTCGGAAGTCGGCCTGGAGACATCGACTTTCCTGCTGGTGTTGACCGGAAAGACAAAATGCGTGTCCGGATAGACAAGCTTCGACATCTGGCGGCAGGCCGGACATTCTCCGCAGGAATCGCCGTCTTTCCTGTCGGTACAGTTCAGGTACTGGATATAGGCCAATGCCAGAGGCAATGCCCCGCAGCCTTCATTTTCGAACAGAAGCATAGCATGGCCGACTCTTCCGGAGTCTGCCATCGCCGCCAATGTCCTTTTAAGTCCGTCATTGCCCGGAATGTCCGCAAAACGCATTTATCTGTCCCTCTTTGCTACAAAATAAGCCAAATCCATAAGATACTGCCTCGACCTGGAAGCCGGGAGCACGGAAATGGAATCCACGGCCGCACGGATGTAGTCATCAAGCCGCCGTTCCGCATACCTTATCCCGTCCTTTTCCCTGACGAACCCGAGAATTTCATCCGCATATTCCTGATGGTCCGCGATTCTTTTCACCTTGTCGCGGATCGAAGCCTCTTCCTCCGCAGAGGAATTCAGGAACGCGCCGAGCAGCGGCATGGTGATTTTCTGCTCCCGAATGTCCACTCCGACCGGCTTGCCGACATCTGAATCCGGAGAATAGTCGAATATGTCATCCCGTATCTGGAACGCCAGGCCCAATGACACGGCATATTTTTTCACCGCTTCCTCCACCTGCTCAGGGGCATTCACCGAAATGGCGGCAGCAACGGCCGAAGTTTCGAAAAGGGAGGCTGTCTTGCTGAATATGATTCTCAGATAATCATCTTCACGGGTGTCGCAATTCTGCGCTTTCTGCAGTTGCAGCATCTCCCCTTCTGCCAGTCTGGTCAGAGTGTCGGAAAAAATGGAAATGAGCCGCGGCCCGAAATGTTCGGCCTCGCGGATTTCATTTATGGCGGAAACCAGCCAGTAATCGCCTACGAGAACGGATACGGACGGCCCCATCAGACAGTTCAAAGTCGGGATACCGCGCCTGCAGTCACTCTCGTCGGCCACATCGTCATGCATAAGGGTCGCATTGTGCAGGAGTTCCGCAGCTGCCGCCACCCGTATGGAATCCTCCGGCAAGAGCCCGTTGCCGTCGGAGCAGGCCTTGGCCGCCAAAACGGAAAGCAGCGGACGCAGCTGTTTCCCGGAATGGGAGAGAATCATATCATTGGTCGTGTTGAGCAGGGCGATGTCGCTTCTCAACGCCCCTTTCATCCTGGCGCCTACCCTTTTCCAGTCTTCTCCGCAAAATTCTTTCAGTTCCTCTATATTCATTTGCCAGTCATCAGAACAGGAATGCCGCCGTGAGGGTAAACCCTCCGAATCTGCCGCGGCCGACCGCATTCTTCACGGCAGAGCCGAAACTGCCTTCGTCCAGATCAGCCTTGAGGTCGCTGACGGATCCCAAGTTCCAGTTGTAACGGCCTATGACCTGGACTTTCCAGATTTCGAGGCCGACACCGACTCCGAGTCCGTATTCCCACCGGCTGATGGACGAGCCCGACCAGGTATTTTTCAAGGAATAGAGTCCTGCTATGTCGAGCTTGTTGTTGAGCCCGTATCCCACAAAAGGCGTCACATCCAGGAACGGACGGAACAAAAGCAGGTCAGGCCCCCACTGGAAAGACACCGGAAGTTCCAGATAACCCATGGTCAGATCGGCTGACGCACCCTGGTACGCCTCCTCGTCAAGGGCGAACCTGGAGCCTTTCACATTGTAGAGGAGGGACGGCTGGATGGCAAATCCGAGGGGCAGTTTCACCTGCACCGTGACTCCAGCATGATATTGTGTGATGTTCTCGGTGTTTACCGTCTGTTTGCTCAGTTTCGAAAAAGTGGCACCGCCTGCAACGCCGAAGCGAAGCTGTGCCGAAGCATCCGCGAGACCTCCGAGCATAAGGGAGGCCGCAAGCATCGCAATCAGAAATGTCTTTTTCATAATTTTCGGATTTTTAAGCCGTTATATGTTTCCCTGAAACAGGATGGAATCTGTCGGGACATTTGCAGACAGCCGCCGGCAGTCGCCGGCACTTGCCGGGGCTACAGCAGGGCGTCGAGCTTAGCCGTGATGTTGCCCTTCGGAACCGCTCCTACAAGTCTGTCCACAAGCTGGCCGTTCTTGAAGAAAAGCAGGGTCGGGATGTTCCGTATTCCGTACTTCATCGGAGTCTCGGAAGCTTCGTCGACATTGCATTTCCCTATCACGGCCTTGCCTTCGTATTCGTTTGCGATTTCTTCCACGGTCGGGGCCAGAGCCCTGCACGGGCCGCACCATGTAGCCCAGAAATCTATCATTACCGGTTTGTCTCCGGAGAGGATTTCCGCGATGTTCGCGTCAGTAACTATTTTTTCCATTTTCAAATCATTTAGATATTTGACTTCATCTTCCCAGCAAATATACGCAGAAGCCGAGAGCAATGCAAGAAACTGAGGAAATATGCGAACTTGTTCGCAATATGGACGAAGTTTTTTGCATTACCGAGGCGCCACAGTATATGTGGGCACGAAGTGACCAAATATACGCAGAAACTGAGAGCAAAGAAAATTTATTTTCTTTGCCGAAGTGCCACAGTATATGTGGCCGCCAGGCCAAATATACGCAGAAGCCGAGAGCTGAGCAAATTTATTTGCTCATAAAATTTTGGGAAATCCGGGATTATGCTTATTTTTGCAGGCGCAAAGGGGGATTAGCTCAGTTGGCTAGAGCGCTTGCATGGCATGCAAGAGGTCACGAGTTCGACTCTCGTATTCTCCACGAAAAGACCGGCTCCGATTTTCGGGCCGGTCTTTATTTTGTATAATAAAAGTAATCACCCTTGCTCTCCCCCGCTTTTCCCTTTGCCTTTAGACGCGATACGCATCCGGATTTTGCGCAAGCCGGAAGCAATGCAAATTTATTTTTTCAAGTTGTCGAGGGTCCAGGAGAAGGCGCGGAGGCCGAGTTCGGGGGTGGCGGCGTCCTTGGCGGAAAGGGCGGAGAGGAGCAGGGGAGCCTTGCTGTCGTCGACGAAAGTCAGAAGGGCGTTGTTCATTGTAGGCCAGGCGTGGTTGCCGAGATGAGGCTCGCCGGTTTCGGAACCGCGGCCGGACACGTTTTCCCACATGGTATAGCCCCGGCAGCCGTTGGCCTCGAGGAGTTCGACGATTTCCATATAATAGGCCTGGTTGTAGGCGATGAATATTGCTTTCATGTTCGGGTAATGTTTATAATCGTTAAAGTATTCGGCAGATCCCTCGACTGCGCTCGGGGCTCGGGATGATCATAAGGCAGGTCACGTCCGGGATGACTTTCCGGCGCGGCGCCTTTCCTGCATCGTAGCGAAAGAACAGTAAAGCGTCGGGATCAGCACGAGGGTGACAAGGGTGGATACGGTCAGACCCCAGCAGACGGTCATACCGAGCGAGCGCCACATTTCCGAACCCTCGCCCTGCCCTACAGCCAAAGGCACCATACCGAGAACCGTAGTCAGGGTCGTCATAAGAATAGGGCGGAGACGCGACTTGCCGGCTGTCACCACAGCTTCCGCGATGCTTACTCCCCTCTCCCTCAACAGGATAGTATAGTCTATAAGCACGATGCCGTTCTTCACCACGATACCCATCAGGATAATGACCCCGATAAGGGCCATGATTCCGAGGGGCGTATCCGTCACGGTCAGACCGAGGATAACGCCGGTAAGGGCAAACGGAATGGAAAACATGATGACGAACGGACTCATCAGCGACTCGAACTGGGACGCCATCACGATGTACACGAGAATCACTATCAGTACCAGCAGTGTAAAGAGATCCGCAAACGTATCCTGCTGGTCTTCATAGTCTCCCGCGATCTCCACGCTCAGTTCCGAAGGAATGTCGGCAGCATCGATGACCGCCTGGGCAGACGCCACAGCCTCGCTGAGGGCATAGCCGTCCGCCACGGTTCCGGATACGGTGATCACCCTTTCCCTGTTCTTGCGCTCGATATTCGGAGGAGTCTGCGTTTCTACCACCGTACCGAGGTCCTTTATACGGATTCCGTTGCCTGCAGGGGTGTAAATCAGGATGTTTTCGATGTCCTCGATGTCGGTACGGAATTCAGGAGCGTACCTGACCCTGATACTGTACTCCTCTCCGTCCTCTCTGTAAAAAGACTGGGTGGAACCGTTGATACAGGCGCTCAGATACGAGGCTGCTGTGGTACTGTTCAGCCCGTTGACAGCAAGTTTGGTCCTGTCGAAATCCACCTGGTATTCCGGGGTGTATTCGTCCCTGCTGACAGTGACTTCGGAGCACACTCCTGTCTCCCGCATCCGTGCGGCTATATCCTTGGCCACAAGGTCGGTAGTGGCAAAATCGTAGCCGTAGATCTCCACATCCACCTTGCTCGCGCCGCCCATACCCATCTGGCCTTCCGTCACCTCGAACTTCTTTATCTCCGGATATTCATTCAGGTCGGAACGGATGATGGCCGATATGTCCCAGCACGACCTTTCCCTGTCCTCCATACTTCCGAGGTCCATACTGAACGAAATGATGTGCGTGCCTGTATTCTGCATCGAGCCCCAGGCATTGTCCGTATCCGCCTGGCCCAAAGAATAGCTGCACACGCGGATTTCCGGAATTTCCGAACGGAACCTTTCGTAAAGCATCGAGGCGAAATCCCTCGTCACCCCCTGCTCGGTACCTACCGGGAGCTCGACCGTAATCGAAATCCTTCCGGAATCGGACTTCGGGAAATACTCCGTCCTTATCAGCGGGCCGAGACCGGCCAGTGTCCCGAGAAAAATCACGAGGGCAAGGCATATCACGGCTGTCCTGTGGCGCACAGACCAGGAGATGATGCTTCCGTACGCCTTTGTCAGCCAGGCGATGAACCTGTTGATGCCGCCGAATATAAAATTGTGCAGCCTGTTTGTCTTGGGCTTATAGACCAGCATCCTCGAACACATCATCGGCACAAGCGTCAGGGCACCGACGGTAGAGACTATCATAATGATACTGACTATCCATCCGAGCTGGCGGAACATGATTCCGGCCATTCCCTGGATCATAGTCAGAGGCAGGAAGACCGCGAGCATGGTCAGGGTGGAAGCCACGACCGAAATACCCACCTCCTGGGTCGCATGCACTGCCGCCTCCTTAGGCTTTTCGCCTCTCTCCAAATGAGTGGAAACGTTTTCCAGAACCACAATCGCATCGTCGACGACCATTCCTATGGCGATGGAAAGTGCCGACATCGAAATGATGTTGAGCGTATTGCCTGTGGCGAAAAGGTAGACGAGCGAGGCAAGCAGCGAAATAGGGATGGCCAGGACAATGATGAAAGTGGCCCTCCAGCGTCCGAGGAAAACGTACACGACGAGCATCACTATCAGGAAAGTGACAATGATGGTTTCCTTGAGGCTGTTGATGCTGTTGATGATATTCGACGAACTGTCGATGACCGTGGAAATCTTCACGTCGGACGGCAGGGTCTTCTCTATCTTTGCCAATGCCTTCTTCACGTCCTTCAGGACATTGACGGTATTGGCTCCCGTCTGCTTCTGTATGATGATCTGGGCGCCCTGGACTCCGTCGGTATAGGCTTCCTGGGACCGCTCCTCGATTCCGTCGACCACAGTCGCCACATCCCTGAGGTACACGGCATTGCCCCCGCTGTAGCCTACTACCACATCGAGCATTTCCTCCGCACTTTCGAACTCTTTTTCCACCCTAACGGAATAGGTGTCGGTCCCGATATCGATGTTGCCGCTCGGGACATTCCTGTTTTCCGCGGCAAGCACCGATGAAATGGTCGAAATGGAGATATTGTAGGCCTCCAGCCTGCCGGGGTCGCAGAATACCTGGATTTCGCGCGGCGGAGCACCAGTCACCGACACGGTTCCCACTCCGGACACGCGGGCAAGCGGAGTCGTGACCTTGTCATCGAGAATCTTCTCGAGAGCCGGAAGACTTTCCCTTGCGGTAGCCGACATAATCATAATCGGCATGTCATCCGCACTGAACTTGAAGATGACAGGCACGGAAGCCCCGTCCGGCAGTTCGGAATTCACGAGATCCAGCTTGTCCCGGACATCGTTCGTCGCGACATCTATGTCGATTCCGTACTCGAACTCCAGCATTATCAGGGATATGTTCTCCTTCGAGGTCGAAGTGATGTCTTTCAGGTCGCTGACCCCGTTAAGGGCATTCTCCAGGACTTTCGTAAGGTTCGTCTCTATGTCCTCGGCGCTGACACCCGGGTATGCGGACATGACCATGATGACATTGGCATCGAATTCCGGCAGCTGGTTGATGGAAATATTCATCAGAGAATATATTCCGAGGATGGCACAGGTGACAAAGACCAGTGCCGTAGTGACCGGATTGTTGACCGCTTTTCTGTATATGCTCATAATAAATCCCCTTTATGCAGGCATATCTATTCCCTGACGGAAACCTTTATGCCCGACCTCAGACGTATCTGGCCCTCCGTCACTATCCTGTCCCCGTCGTCGAGTCCCGACAGCACCTCGTACTCGGAATCCATCCGCACCCCGAGCTTCACGCTCTTGTACGTGACCGTATTGTCGGAATTCAGGACATACACGAACCTCTCTCCGGAGCCGGTCTGCTTCACTATCGCGGCATCCGGCACCACTACGCTTCTGTTCACGCCGAAAAGCACCCTGACACGGGCGAACATCCCTGGTCTGAGTACCCTGTCATGGTTGGGCACGACGATTTCGGCGGTAAAGGTATGGGTGGCGGGGTCGATGGTAGGATATATCCTGTTTATCCTGCCCCTGAAAGTCCGTCCGGGGAAGGCATCCGCCGAGACCTCCACGGTGTCGCCCTTGCCGACCTTAGTATAGTCGGCTTCGGAGATGCCTATCAGCAGCTTCACGGGAACGATCTGCTCCACGACATATATGGGCTGGCCCAAAGAGTACATGTCGCCGCGGTCGTAGTTCCTGGCAGAAACGACCCCGTCCACCGGGCTGAGCAGGACAGTGTTCTCCAGCAGATTTTCATAACTGCTCCGGGAAACGTTGTAGGACAGCTCCATGGCATCGAGATCGGATTTGGACAGGCCTCCGGCATCATAGAGACCGGACAGGCGCGAAAACTCGGTCGAATCGTTGAGCATCTTCAGCTTGGCCTGGAGCAGGTTCACGTCATCCATTTCCGCAAGCACCTGTCCGGCTTTCACATAGTCCCCTATCTCGACATTTATGTCCGTAATCCTTCCTGCCGTCTGGGGCGCGATATTGTTCTTCACGAAAGACTGTACCGTCGAAGTATAAGTCCCGTACTGGGGCACGTCTTCGGCAAATACCTGCTGCACCGTCACCAACGGGATTTCCTCTTCTGCCGGCCCGGCCGTCCCGACGCTTTTGGCCGGATTGTTTCCGCAGCCCGCGGCCAGAACCGCTGCCGCCGCTAACGGAAGGGCTGTCTGAAATACGATCGATTTCATATATGGATAATTTTAATGTTCCTGGTAATATTTCCAACAGTCTGAATGACAACGACTGCGGGGTCAGTCCGCTATAAAGTCGTTGCCGAGGGTCTGCTCGAGCCGGGCCTTCTCCACCACGAAATTGTAGACCGCCTGGGAGACCCCGAGCCGCGCCTGGGTAAGGGCCAGCTGCGCATCGTTAAGCTCTATGAGCGTGCTCCTCCCGACCTGATAGGTCTTTTCGGCTATGTCATAGCCTTTCTGGGCGGATGCGACCGCCTCTTTAGCGGCATAATAGCTCTTGATATTGGTCTCCATCGTCGTCAGACTCTGCCTTATGCTTATTTTCAGGTTCCGCTCCGTGTCCGTGGTCTGAAGTTTCAGCTGCTCGTACCGGGCCTTCGACTGGCGGACATCGTTATACCTTTTCCCTCCGGAAAAAATCGGAATCGCAAGACTTATCCCCACGTACGAATACGGAGTCCAGCGATACTGGTCGAACTTGAAATCGTTCGTCATCGCATTGAGGCTGAATGAAAACGCAGCCGACAATGTAGGAATGTAGGCGTACTTCTGCAACTTTATCGACTCTGCGAGTTGTTCGGCCTGCAGGGCCAGCTGACGCATAGTGGAGTTCCTGTCCAGGGATACGGAGTCGGTAAGGCCTATGTCATAGCTCATATCCTCCGAATAGTCGAGCAGCGAACCGGTGACATCTATGTTTTCATCCAGGTCTATCCCGAGCACGGCCTTCAGCTGCCACAGCGCCAGAATGACCGAACTCTCGGCATCGTAGACATTCGGGACGGCATTGGCCACGTTCGTTTTCGCCCTTATCAGTTCGAATTCGCTGGTTTTCTGGGCGTTGAACTTCTTTTCCGTCTCTTCGTAATTCTTTACGGCATTTTCATAGACCTCCCTGTAGACGTCGAAAGCCTCTTTTGCAAGCAGGACCGAATAATAGGCATTCTTTACCGAGGTGACCATATCGAGCCGCGACGAACGCGCCTTTTCGACCGCCAGTTCCACGTCCAATCCCGAAATCCTGAGGCTTTTCCAGAGCTGGGCGTTCACAAGGGGCATACTCGCCTGGATTCCTGCGGCCCAGGTGTTCCAGCGGCCGACTTCGAGTCCCTGGTCCAGATCCATGGAAGACTCCGAAGCGGCCCCGTCCGACTGGTCTCCCGCAGAACCGCCGCCCATCATCCCGGACATCTCACCCATATCGATGTCCATGTACATCACCTGCTTCTTGATGGTGCGCTGATAAGTCCCGGACATATCTATCTGCGGAAAAAGCGAGGCATACGATCCTTTCTTCGCATACCCCGTCCTCTCGATCTCCTTGTCGGCGACCTGTACCGTAATATTTTCGCTGAGGGCTATCCTGAGCGCGTCATCGAGAGTGAGATGGAGGGTGCTGTCGGCAGTGTCCTCTGTCCGGACAGCGGATACGGCTGCGGAATCCCGAACGCCGTCCGGCTGAATCCGGTACTGTGCCTGTGCGTCGGAAGCCAGAAAAAAGACTGCGGCCGTCACCGACGCAAAAAATGCTGGACGCATAAACTGATGAACCGTTAATTTACAACAAAGAGGGCTTTGATGTGCAAGAACCGGGCCTTCGTCATTTCCCTGTGCTTCTGGCATAATGGGTAGGCTGCTGTTTCGGTTTCTGCGGATGCACTATGGCAGCAGGCTTTCCCCATTTCAGACTGTAGACCAAAAGGCCTACGCCAATGAGAATGAACGGTATGCTCAGCAGTTGGCCCATATTGAGAGCCATATTTTCCTCGAAGCCCACCTGAGGCTCCTTGATGAACTCGATAAGGAAACGCATTCCAAACAGGACAATGAAGAAAATGCCGATAATAGTGCCTCTTTTGAGTTTGTCGAGCCGGTATTTATAGAGCCACAGCAGAACGAATCCCAAAATCGTGTAGCTCAGCGCCTCGTACAGCTGTGTCGGATGTTTCGGCTCGGTCTCGCCGCGCAGTTCGAAAACGAAGCCCCACGGGAGCGAGGTCACGTCGCCGTAAATCTCCGAATTGAAGAGGTTCCCGAGCCGTATCAGCGCACCGGCGAAGCAGACCGCGATGCACAGCCTGTCGAGAATCCAGAGCAGGTCGAAATCGTATTTCTTCCCGTAATGGTGTGCATACCACCACATCGCGAACAGCAGGGCGATAGTGCCTCCATGACTTGCCAGACCGCCTTTCCAAGGCATGAATATCTCCCAGAATCCCTGCCAGCTGCCGA
>CASFLY010000033.1 GCA_949295645.1 uncultured Bacteroidales bacterium
CAATCCCCGGATTTCCTCCTCCGAAAGTCCTGTCATTTCCGAAATCAAACTGATTTCGAGTCCTTTGCTTTTCATGGTACGGGCCACTTCTGTTTTCCCCTCAATCAGGCCTTTGACTTCGCCTTCAGCCATACCTTCAGCCCGGCCTTTGACTTCCCCTTCAGCCCGGCCTTTGGCTTCACCTTCAGCCATACCTTCGGCTCTTCCTTTGGCTTCGCCTTCGGCTATTCCTTCCGTCCTGGCCGTATATATAATATTGTCATAATCCCGTTCGCTCATCATATCGTGTTCGTATTTGAGTTTCTCTTCCGGTGTGAACTTCGACTGTCATTTCGACCAATGTCATCCCGAGCAAAGTCGAGGGAGCTACGTAGTCCGGAGTGGAGAAATCTGTTTATTTACAGATCTCTCGACTCCGCCGCAGCTTCGCTCGAGATGACTATTGACGCTGCTTCCGGCAGACTGTCCAGAGTTCCCACGTGCCTCAGCGCGTAACACCATTTGTCCACCATGCTCCTGCAGTCGTCCAGTGCCTTGTCGAAGCGGTTCAACTCCATAAAGATAATAAAAATTGTCTCATCCACTACTTCATGACTTGTCATTTCGACCGGAGGACGTAGTCCGGAGTGGAGAAATCTGTTTATTTACAGATCTCTCGACTCCGCCGCAGCTTCGCTCGAGATGACAGTGTAGTCGGTTCTCGGGGAGGACGACATTCAGCAGGTCGATAAGGACATCCTTGTTCTTCTCCTCTCCGAAGACGGCCTTGAAGCCAGCCTCTGTCAGGATGTCCACATACCTTTGCACTGCGCAGAAATTTTCTTTTTCCATATAATCAAGAATTTGGGAGCGGTCCTGATTTTCGGAAATCCGGAACCGCATCTTCGTTAGACATACGCGGCAAACCTATGTCTTTTCGCGGGAAAAAAGCGTCGGAAAAAGAAAAATCTGAAATTTTCTCTTTTTTTATGTATTTTTTTCTTTTTTATCATAAACTGCGGAACATAATCGGGTTTCGGCAATAAATCAAATCTCAGCAGGCAATTATAAGCCAGCAAATAGGCGATGATAGTGCAGCGGATGAATGTCTCTTATGCTTATATTTGTGAACGACAAACAATAACCGGAAATCCATTAAACACTACATTACTATGGCAAATTTGGAAGGACTTTACGAAGCTATCCTGAACGGAAAGTTGGAGCAGGCTGTGGAAGTGACTAATGCCGCCATTGCGGAAGGGGTTGATCCGCAGACTATTATCAACGAGTACATGGTTAAGGGTATGGAAGAAATAGGTGCTCGTTTCGAGGCCGGGAAGGCGTTCGTTCCCAACCTGCTGATGAGCGCCAGGGCCATGAAAGGCGCCCTCGACATCCTCAAACCGCTGCTCAAGGCTGAAAATGCCACTTCTGCGGGAACGGTTGTCATAGGTACGGTGAAAGGTGACCTTCATGACATCGGCAAGAACCTTGTCGCATCGATGCTTGAGGGCTGCGGCTTCGAAGTATTCAATTTAGGTGTCGACGTTTCCGGCGAAAAATTCGTTGAGGCGGCAAAGGAACATAATGCAGACATCATCTGTATGTCCGCCCTCCTGACCACGACGATGAACTATATGAAAGAAGTCGTCGCGGCTGTCGAAGCGGCCGGAATCAGGGACAAGGTAAAGATAATGGTCGGAGGAGCTCCGCTTAATAACGACTTCGCCATGGCGATAGGTGCGGACGGGTACAGTTCCAATGCAAATGACGCCGTGGCGATGGCCCGCAGACTTCTAAGCGCATAGCGGCCATGCTTTCGGTGGTCACGGTAAATGTCCCGTTAGAAAGCCTCGGCATAAATTGGGAATGTCTGTGGAATGAAACCGGCAACAGGGGCTATGTCCCGGACGGCGAGTCCCTCAGGCTTTTCGACGGTATAGTCGGCGATATAGGACGGATCTGCAGACCGGTGTACAGCTATGGCATTTTCGACTGTACAGGAGTTTCGGATGATACGGTCGGGATTGAAGGCAGGATTTTCTCGACCGGGGAGCGGATAGCCGGATATCTGGCGGAAGCCGAACGTATTGCGGTTTATGTATCTACGGCCGGAGTGGAATTCGAAGCGTACTGCAGGAGCCTGGCGGCGGACGGGGATGTCGTCAGAAGTTTTTTTGCAGACCTTGCCGGCACTGTCATAGCCGATGCCATAAGCAGGAAAGCGTATTCCGACATAGCTGCAGGGCAGGAAAATCTCGGTTTCAGAACAGGAAACACTTATTGTCCTGGGCAGTGCGGCTGGCCGGTATCGGATCAGAAACTGCTTTTCTGTCTCTTTCCTCCCGAACCTTGCGGGGTCTGCCTGACCGAATCGGGGCTGATGGTGCCCATCAAATCCGTAAGCGCCATTGCCGGCGTCGGCAGGAATATCCGGAAAAGACCGAGGGCCTGTGCTACCTGCACATTGGAAACCTGCTACAAAAAAGCAGAATACAGGACCTAGCATCAATAATTTATCAGCCTTAAGTGTCATCTCGAGCGCAGCCGAGAGAGCTGTTTACCGAATTTTTGGCAATTATACCGAATTTTTCCTCGATGCAAAAAGGGGATGACTCAAAAGTGAAAGTCATCCCCTTTTTCTTATTTTTCCCTGAGTCAACCTCAGTTCCTCTTTCGAATATTCGATTCTCAGAGAGTTGTCAAACCTTTTGGGTCGGCCCCTCTTCTTTCAGTATGTCTGAAGACTACTGCTCGTCCATAAGCTGCATGTGCTGTACATAGATAGCTTTCTTGATTTCCTCTCTTCTCTTGACGGAAGGTTTTACGAAAGCCTTTCTGGCACGGAGTTCACGGATAGCTCCTGTCTTTTCGAATTTCCTTTTGAATTTCTTCAGCGCCTTCTCTATGTTCTCGCCCTCTTTTACCGGTACTATAATCATTTCTAAATCACCTCCTTTTATTTGCGGCTGCAAAGTTAAGCAGATTATTTTGAATTCAAAATTTTTTTGAACTCCTCCATGCCTTTCGTAGCCACATCTCTGATATGCGTTATCCGGGGATCGCTCACCGGCACTTCTTTCGGATCTATTATGTAAACAGGCGTGCCGTTTCCTGCGAACCTGTACAGTCCTGCGGCAGGGTAGACCTGCAGCGAAGTCCCGACTATCAGCAGGATGTCTGCCCGTCCGACCGCATCTATGGCCTGCTCTATCTTGGGAACAGCCTCTCCGAACCACACTATGTGCGGTCTCAGCTGCGCTCCGTCAGGGGCCAGGTCTCCGAGATGGATTTCCCCGTAGCCGATATCGAAGACGGATTCCTCCGAGAAGTTGTCCCTGTCGTTGTACCTGTCCTCGGGCCGTACCTTTGTCAGTTCTCCGTGCAGGTGGATAATTCTTGTGCTTCCGGCCCGTTCGTGAAGATTGTCCACGTTCTGCGTCACGACTGTCACGTCATAGTCCTTTTCGAGACCTGCAATGGCGATATGCGCCGCATTCGGCTTCACTGTCCCGAGTTCTTTCCTCCTCGTGTTGTAAAAATCCAGCATCAGGCCCGGATTCCTGTACCAGCCCTCTATCGATGCCACATCCTCGACCCTGTAGTTTTCCCAAAGTCCGTTGCTGTCCCGGAACGTGCTTATCCCGCTTTCCGCACTCACCCCCGCCCCCGTCAGCACCACTATCTTCTTTTTCATATTGTTACCTTTCAAAAAAATACTTCTCCACCCAATACCTGAATAGCGGATCCAGAATCTCCGCCTCCTCCTTCTCGTTAAAACTTATTATCTCCTTCTTCCTCAACGCATCCTTCACCCTCCTCACATTCGCCGAAGAATTCAGCCCGTATTTCTCTATCACTTCCGTCGAACTGAACTTCGTCTCTCCGTCGAGAATCGCCCGCAGCAGGCTCAACTGGTGCTCCGTCAGGTCGTCCGTGATGTTTGTAAATCTGTGCAGGTGCGTGGAAATCAGAATGTTCAGAGCATCTAAGAGAATCCCCTCGTTCATATACCCCTTGGACAGCGAATCGCAGATGCCTGCAAAATGGTTCAGATACCATATGTTATTGTCGAACAGCTTTATGGCCCCGGACAGAAGCTCCTGTTCGATCACCTTTCCCCCGGTCAGGAATCCGCGCATGATATGGTCTGAAATCTCCCTGCTCCCTATCTTCTGCAGCGGCAGATGTTCGGTTTTCCGGTAAAAATACTTCTTCTCCTCGAAAATCTGTTTCATGGCATTCATTTTCGAGCCGGCAAGAATGAAAGATGCGGAAAAACCGGAAGCCGAAGTGTCCGAAAGGATTTTGAGCAATGTCCGGAATATGCCTTCATATTCTTTCTCTTCGAGATGCAGGAGTTCGTGGAATTCGTCTATAATCACGTAAAACGCCGACTGCCTGCTCTCAGCAAGCTTCCCGGGCAGCTCTATCATCCTCCTGATGTCCTCGCCGTCGGGAGTGCCGTCGATGGAAACGACTTCATCTTTCAGGGACAGACGCTCCTGGTCGAAAATGAAATGCGTCCCCGACAGAAAAGTCCTTGCAATTTCAGCATATTCGGCAGGCGTGGAGGCTGACGAACGGATGACCGACGAGCCGAACTTCAGCAGGAACTGCCTGAGGGAACGGACGTTGAAAAGATTCATCTCGCAGACGGTATAGTGCTTCCCGGATATCCGCATATCGAAAAGGGTCTGCTGTATGACCGATGTCTTGCCTGCCTTGGGAGGCTCGTATATGCAGACATTCTCTCCGTTTTCCAGGAGGTTCCTCAGAGCGGAACATTCGGCTTTCCTGCCTATGAAATTTTTCCCGGTTACAAATCTGTCGTAAATGAATGGAGTGTCCATCGTCGGTGAAATTTTTACACGAAAGACAAAAATACCATTTTTTTTTGTCTTGTCGGCAAAAAGTGTTATTTTTGCAGACCAATTTTAGATATAGGATCGTTAAGCTATTGACAAAGAGCTGTTTATCCAGCCGCTTGCGGTCGAAACGTTAAAGTTTTCAGTTATATGTACGCAATTGTAGATATTGCAGGCCAGCAGTTCAAGGTGGAAGCTGGTATGGAAATTTTCGTAAACCGTCTCCCTGAGGCCAAGGGTGCATCTCTGGAATTCGGCAAGGTGCTTCTTGTAGACTCTGACGGCGATGTCAAGGTCGGTGCTCCGTATGTAGACGGTGCCGTGGTGAAAGCCACTGTCCTCGATGACACGTGCAGAGGCAAGAAAATACTCGTGTTCAAGAAGAAACGCCGCAAAGGCTATCAGAAACTGACCGGTCACCGTCAGGACCTGACCAAGATCCAGATCAACGAAATCGCTTAATTTAACATTCAGGAGGATTTATTATGGCACATAAAAAAGGTGTAGGTAGTTCCAAGAACGGTCGTGAATCGCATAGCAAGAGACTGGGCCTGAAGAAATTCGGCGGTGAAGTCGTAAAAGCCGGCAATATAATTGTCCGCCAGCGCGGTACCGTGCACAATCCAGGCCAGAATGTCGGGATGGGCAAGGATCACACGCTTTTCGCTCTGATCGACGGGAAAGTGCAGTTCTGCAAAAAGGCAGACGCCAAATCATACGTCTCGGTAGTTCCTTTCGAAAACTAAGGGCTCTCGGGAAAATGTGGAGATGAAGAGGATCGGACTCCCGGAGCGGGGCCATCCTCTTTTTTTATTTGAGAAAATCGCGTCATATATAAAATATATTCGTTATGCTGACAATGAAATTGCTCCGGGAGAATCCGGACTATGTGATCAAGAAACTTGCAGTGAAGAATTTCGACGCAAGCGGGATTGTCTGCAGGATCCTGGAACTGGACAGGAACAGACGTACAATGCAGACCGAACTCGACAGCTGTCTTGCTGCCCAGAAACAGAAAGCGGCCAGGATCGGCGCCCTGATGAAGGAAGGGAAGAAGGAAGAAGCCGAGGCAGTGAAAGGCGAGGTGGCTTCCCTGAAGGAAAGATCCAGGGAGCTCGAGGCAAAATCGAATGAAAACAATGCAGAACTCGAGTCGCAGATGGTCCTGCTCCCGAATATCCCTTGCGACCTGGTGCCGGAAGGCAAGGGGGCTGAAGACAATGTGGTCGTAAAGACCGGCAACGCGATTCCCGATCTGGGACCGGATGCCCTGCCGCACTGGGAACTTGCCAGGAAACTCGACATCATAGACTTCGACCTCGGAGTAAAGCTTACAGGAGCAGGTTTCCCTGTCTACAAGGGCAAGGGCGCCAGGCTGCAGAGGGCGCTTATCAACATGTTCCTCGACATCAACACGGCGGCCGGCTATCTTGAAGTGGAGCCCCCGGTAATGGTGAACGAGGCTTCCGGGTTCGGCACCGGCCAGCTTCCGGACAAGGAAGGGCAGATGTATCATGCGAATCTGGACAACTACTATCTTGTCCCGACTGCCGAGGTGCCGGTGACAAATATTTATCGTGACGTGATCCTCGGAAACAATGATTTCCCGGTGAAAATGACTGCCTATACTCCTTGTTTCAGGAGGGAGGCAGGCTCGTACGGCAAGGATGTGCGCGG
>CASFLY010000034.1 GCA_949295645.1 uncultured Bacteroidales bacterium
AACGGAAACCAGACAGGGGCGATGCTGACTTACTACATTCTCCGCCGCTGGTCCGAGCTTGGCAAGCTGGACGGGACGAAATATGTCGTGAAGACCATCGTCACTACCGAACTGATACGTGCCATCGCGGAGAAATACGGTGTCAAGGTGTACAATGTGCTGACAGGCTTCAAATACATAGCCGATATCGTCCGCAGGAATGAGGGCAAGGGCGAGTTCATCTGCGGAGGCGAGGAAAGCTACGGCTTCAACATCGGCGAATTCGTCCGCGACAAGGATGCTCCGGTATCCTGCGCAATGGTGGCCGAGTGTGCCGCCTGGGCTGCGGAGCAGGGACTTACCCTCTATCAGCTTCTGCAGAACATCTACAGGGAGTTCGGCTACTATAAGGAGTCGCTTACCTCATTGGTCCGCAAGGGCAAGGCAGGGGTAGAGGAAATCGCTGCCATTATGACGGAAATGAGGAACAACTCACCTAAGGAGCTTGCCGGAGTGCCGGTAACGAAGATCATCGACTACGACAGGCCGGAGGAGACCGGGCTGCCTAAGTCGAATGTGCTCCAGTTCTTTACTTCCGAGGGCGATGTGGTGTCCGTAAGGCCGTCAGGAACAGAACCGAAGATAAAATTCTATTTCGGTGCCAGGGGCGATGCGGCCGATGCAAAGATTGAGAAACTCAGGGCCCAGTTCATCAAGTGATGGCTGCAACATCGTTTTTCCATCCTCAGTACGAGGCCTTGGGCAGGTCTGAACTCGAGGCACTGCAGATGGAGCGTCTCAGGGAGACGCTCCGGCAGTGTATGAATTCGCCGTTTTACAGAAAACGTTTTGAAGACAGCCGTATATCGCCGCAGGACATCAGGTCCCTGGACGACATCGTGAAGATACCGTTCACCACCAAACAGGATCTGAGGGAGCACTATCCTTTCGGACTGTGCACCGTGCCCCTTTCGGAAGTGGTGCGTCTGCACTCTTCGAGCGGAACCACAGGCACCCCGACCGTGATCCTGCACACGAAAAGGGATCTGGAGCAATGGGCGGATGCCGTGGCAAGATGCCTGTATATGGTGGGTCTCCGTCCGGGAGACGTGTTCCAGAATACCTCCGGCTACGGAATGTTTACAGGAGGCCTCGGTTTCCAGTACGGTGCCGAGCGTCTCGGGCTTCTGACCGTACCTGCAGCGGCAGGTAATACAAAGAGGCAGATAAAGTTCATTACCGACTTCGGAACTACTGCAATCCACGCCATCCCGAGCTATGCCGGGCGCCTGTATGAGGTGATGGAGGAAATGGGCATAGACCCGAGGCGGGATACGAAGCTGAAAACGCTCGTAATAGGGGCGGAACCTCACTCGGAGGAGCAGCGACGGCGCATCGAGGAAATGCTTGGCGTCAAGGCTTACAATTCGTTCGGAATGTCGGAAATGTGCGGTCCGGGAGTGGCTTTCGAGTGCCTGGAACAGAACGGCCTGCACATATGGGAGGATTATTATATCGTGGAAATTGTGGATCCGGTCACTTTGGAACCGGTGCCGGACGGAGAAGTCGGAGAACTCGTACTGACGACCATAAACAGGGAGGCGATGCCGCTTCTTCGCTACAGGACGCGCGACCTGACGAGGATATTGTCGGGAGAATGCCCGTGCGGAAGACATCACAAAAGGCTCGATCGTATGAAGGGCCGCAGCGACGATATGATGATTCTCAAAGGGGTGAATATCTTCCCTATACAGATCGAGACCATCCTGATGCAGTTCCCGGAACTCGGCAACGAATACCTCATTACGCTGACCAACAAGGATGCAAACGACAGGATGACGGTAGAGGTCGAGCTCAGGGAATTCTCCGATGACTACCCTAAGCTGCAGGCGTTGACAAAGGAAATTACCCGCCAGCTGAAAGACGAGATACTGGTCACGCCGGAGGTGCGTCTCGTCCCTAAGGGCTCTATCCCGACGGGAGAAGGCAAAGCCGTAAGGGTAAAAGATTTACGTAAAACATTGATTTGATATGACAGTTCATCAGATATCTGTATTCGTGGAAAACAAGTCCGGGACTCTTGTCAAGGTCCTCGATCTGCTCAAGGATGCAGGGATACAGCTTATCGCATCCACTATTTCGGATACCGTGGAATACGGGATATTCAGGATAATATGTTCCGAGCCGTTGAGGGCCAAGGCGGCTCTGGACGCCGCCGGCGTGTCTTCGAGTCTGGCAGAGGTCTTTGCCGTGACTTTGGAAAACTATCCCGGGACGGCCGCGGACGCCATCAGTTTTCTGAGCCGGGCCGGAATAGGGGTTTCGTATCTTTATTCATTTATGCTTTCCGGAAAAGGCATCCTGATTTTCAGGACCGACGATCCGGACAGGACGGCTTCCATCATCGAGGAACATGGTCTGGCATCGCTCGACGATGCCTCCCTTTTGTCCCTTGTCTGACCTGCGGCAGACGTTTCGTTACATTGGCCGGGGCTTATGCGTATCATAGTGGAAAATGCAGTGGCGAGGTTTCCTGAATTCAGGTTCGGGAAACCTTTGTCGTGGACGATGTCGGACGGCGAGAACTGGGCCGTGATCGGGCCGAACGGAGCCGGAAAGACCCTGTTCTCCAACCTGATCCAGGGCAGTGTCGCCCTTAAAGAGGGGAGGGTGGTACATACGGATCGGGAAGGCAATGTCGTGTCCGGCGGTATCAGAACCCTGGTATTCCGCGACATCTATTCGATGTCCGGCATACAGTCCATGTACTATCAGCAGCGGTGGAACTCTCAGGATGCGGCGGAATCACCCGTGGCCTCTACTCTCTTCGACGGCTTTTCCAAGGACAGGATCGAAGAATATTCATCCCTGTTCGGCATTCATGACCTTCTGGAAAAAAGGGTCATCTCATTGTCGAGCGGTGAACTGCGGAAATTCCTTATAACGCGGGCGCTTATGTACGAACCCGAGGTCCTTATCCTGGACAATCCGTTCATAGGGCTCGACGTGAATTCGCGCAAGGCACTGGATTCGATGCTCGCCAGGCTCGGTGCCGGAAAAGGACTCCAGGTAATATTGGTCCTGAGCCAGGTGCGTGACCTTCCGGTGTGGATAGACCGTATCCTTCCTGTCATGGACAGGGATGTCCTGCCGCCGGTTTCGCGAGAGGAATTCTTCTCTTCAGGTCTTGCCGACGGGCTGTTCCAGGAGGATATTCCGGATATCGCGGGTATCCCCCGCTGCAAAGAGCCGCAGGCGTTCGAAACGGTACTGGAAATGCACAATGTCAATGTCAGGTATGGCAGAGACAGGATTCTCGAAAATGTCGGATGGACAGTGAAACGGGGTGAAAACTGGGCGCTTCTCGGGGAGAACGGCTCCGGAAAATCCACTCTGTTGAGCCTCGTATGCGGGGACAATCCGCAGGCTTACGCTAATGACATAGTCCTTTTCGACCGTCGTCGCGGAACAGGGGAGAGTATATGGGACATAAAAAAGAGGATAGGATATCTCAGTCCGGATGTCCATACGTATTATCTTGAAGACATATCCTGTCTGAAGGTGGTGTCGAGCGGCTTTTTCGACTCCATCGGCCTTTCGCGCGAGTGTTCTGACGAGCAGTACGCCACAGCTCTCCGCTGGATGGGGATATTCGGCGCGGAACACCTTGCAGACCGTTCTTTCGTGAAGATTTCATACGGGGAACAGCGCCTTGTGCTTCTTGTCAGGGCATTTGTGAAGTCTCCGGAGTTGCTTGTGCTGGACGAACCGCTCCACGGTCTCGACGCCGGAAAAAAACGGCTTGCCAAGTCCATAATCGAAGCATACTGTTCCGACCCGTCCGTTTCGCTCATTTATGTGACGCATTACCGGGACGAAATCCCTTCCTGCATAACGAATTTCAAAACCCTTCCTCCCCGCCGCAACCCGTAGCCCTGGCCGGGAGTTTACTTCCGTAAACGACCACCACGGAATCCGCCGCACCGTAAATTTACCCCATTCATCGTCGCCCCGGTTTTGCCATAATTCATTGTCTCGCCGGTTTGTCATAACGGGTAAAGGACAAGGCCGCAAGGATGTCGGGGCCGGGAGTTTACTTCCGTAAATGACCA
>CASFLY010000035.1 GCA_949295645.1 uncultured Bacteroidales bacterium
AAAAAATTTCCGGACTCTCCCCAAGCGCCGCGATTAGGGAAATCCGGTCGCAAATTTCAGGATTTACCGAAAATATTGCATTCGATAAGCTGAACGAGAGTGTGGATCACCTTGATATGGATTTCCTGGATCCTGTCTGAGTAGCCGTGGTGCGGCGCCCGGATCTCGACATCGCTGATTTCCGCGAGATCGCCGCCGTCATTGCCCGTCAGGGCCACTACTTTCATACCTTTCGCCTTGGCCGCCTTGGCCCCGATGACGATATTTTTCGATGAGCCGCTTGTGGAAATGGCTAAAAGGACATCACCTTTCCTGCCGCAGGCTTCGACGTATCTCGAAACGGTCTGGTCATAGCCGAAATCGTTCGACACGCAGGTCAGATATGCCGGGTCGGAAACGGCCACTGCCGGCAAGGCAGCCCTGTTTGTCCTGAAACGGGCCGTTAGTTCTTCGGCAAAGTGCATTGCATCGCACAGAGAACCTCCGTTCCCGCAGGAAATGATCTGTCCTCCGGAGCGGAGCGACTCGGTCATAACCGAAGCTGCATCGGCTATCCTGTCCGCATTTTCCATTGTCGAGAATTTCTCGAGGACTGCAGACATTTCCTTGAAGTTCTTTATTACCGTATCACTGTTCATTTCCGTTTATATGCTCTTTCAGGTACGTTTGCAATTTTTCGGGAATCCGGCGCCGGAGTCATACCTCTTTCGGGGCAGAAACCGCCGCCACTGCATTTGCTGCCGCAAATCCGACAGGAACAGACGCCTCCGCAGCGACAGAAAGCGCGGCGATGTCCCCTATACTGTCTCCGAGTTCGGCGGGAACGACGCGGCATACTTTTCTCGCATTCGGCAGAGCCTCTTTCATAATCACGGCTTCCATCTGTTCGCGGAAAAGGTGGGCGGCACGCTCGTAAATGCTTCCTATCACGACTCTTTCAGGATTCAGGACATCTATCAGCATCGATATTCCCCTGCCGAGGAAAGACGCCGTGATTCGGCAGACTTCCAGAGCCAGTCCGTCACCGGCATCCGCATATTCAGCCACCTTTTTTGCCGTTAAGCTGTCAATGCCCTCATAGTCGGGGCATAAAGCCGGGCTTTCTCCCATCTGGAGTTTCTCCCTCACAAGGGACTTCGCGAGCTGGGCCATTCCGCCTCCGCTGCAGAAACCTTCGAACGAACCGGCCTTGCCGTAGCCTACAGGGCCGAAATCCGACAGTCTTATATGTCCAATTTCGCCTGCATTGTCATTGGTTCCGGAATACAAATGTCCGTCGAGTATCAGCCCTGCTCCGAGGCCGGTCCCGAAGGTCATGAATATCATATTCTCCGTCCCTCTCCCTGCCCCGAACTTCCATTCCGCAAGTGCACAGGCATTTGCATCATTCTGGACGGCGGCCGGAATACCGAACTCTTTCTGAATCATATCCACGATGCGTATGTCATCCCATCCCGGAAGGTTGGGCGGAGACATTATTACACCCCGCCTGCTGTCGAGCGGGCCTCCGCAACTTACACCTGCAGCATGCACCGCACCGGCAGTCAGAGAGTTTCTCGACATAATCGCGCGTGTAGCCGAAAACAGGGACCTGATGGTGGCGTCCACATCGGTAGTTTCAAAACGGATCTTGTCACGCACCTTGACGGAGTCGCTTTCCGCTGTCCCGTACAGTACGCAGCACTTGGTGCCCCCTATGTCATAACCTATCAGCCTTTTCATCCGCATTGCCATTAAAGTATATGCTAATCGATTAACTTACGGTATAAATAAATCAGGCGAGGCATATCTGACCGTCAAATACGCATTTCCTGACCTCTTTCCTGCCCTGGATCTGCGAAATTAGCAGGTCCACGGCTTTTTCAGCCATTTCCTGAATAGGCTGGTCGATGTAGATCAGCGGGAAATTCAGGATAGAAAACACCTCTATCTTGTCGAAACAGGCCACTTTCACATCTTCCGGAATCCTGACTTTCGCCTTGAACAGATAGCGGACCCCCGTAATGAACTGCTCGTGAGACATAAAAAATATGGCATCTACCATATCCTTACGCTCGGTGAGACTGCAGATCGCGTCCCGGATATCCTCTTCTTCCGAGCTGTAGTTAATCGGTTTGACGAGACTTTCATCATACAGCCCGGCATTTTTCATAGCTTCGACAAAACCGTTCGTACGGTCTATGTTGACCGAAGAATCGTTGTTGTGCTTTATCATCCCGATTCTTCTGCATCCTTCGGAAATGAGCCTTTCCGTCGTCCTGTATGCTGCCCCGTAATTGTCGAGAACGACATAACTCGCCTCCAAATCAGAGAAATAGCGGTCTATCTGGACTAACGGAATGTTCATATCGAGGATTTTTTTCAGACTTTCGTAGCAGCCGTAGGCCGGAACGGCAATGATACCGTCGACGCGCCTGTTCAGCAGCAGTGCAGCCATCTCCTCGAACTGCTGCGCGTTCTCATCCATATTGGTTGTAATGACGGTATAATTGTACTCCCTCGAACGCTTCTGGATATGATAAATGAAATGCGAGAAAAATTCGTTGGAAATATCCGCCACGATAACGCCAAGAGTATGCGTTTTTCCTATCCTGAGGCCTCTTGCAAGCTCGTTGGGCCTGTAATTCAATTCCTTAGCCTTCTCTATAATCTTCCGGCTAAGCTCCTCGCTTACCCTCTTGTTCTTCGACTTCCCGCTGAGAACAAGGGATACCGTACACTTGGATACGCCAAGGCTGTCGGCAATCATCTGTAAGGAGACTTTTTTCATATTATGTGGTTGTCCGGGAACAAATGTATGTAATTATTTTCAATTTGCCAAATCGATTAACTTATTTTTTCGAATTTTTTTTGAACAGGTATCGAAACTTCGTCTCCGACGGCTTGAGGGCGGGATTTCCCTAATCGCGGCGCTTGGGGAGAGTCCGGAAATTTTTTAGGAAAGACAGTTAAACGATTAATGTAAAAGAGGAAAGATGACAGCGAAAGGAAATAAAGGCGGCCTGATGCAGCTGGGTCCCGTATTTTTCAGTTTTGCGGTAATGGGCTTCGTGGACATAGTCGGCGTTGCGACGAGCTACGTCAAGCAGGACTTCGGGCTGAGCGACCGGGTGGCGACCCTGTTGCCGAGCATGACCTTGATATGGTTTCTGCTGATATCGATGCCGACCGCATCGTTGATGAGGAGGATAGGGAGGAAGGCCACGGTGATGGCAAGCCTTGCGGTGATGGCCGCAGCCCTTGTCCTTCCGCTGGTTTCCTACACCTTTGCGGGGACATTCGCCGCCTTTGCCCTGCTCGGCATCGGGAACACGATTCTCCAGGTCTCGCTGAACCCTCTTCTGAAGAACATCGTTCCTGAGGAGCGGATGACCAGCGCCCTGTCTTTCGGACAGTTCACCAAGTCGGTGATTTCCCTCCTGGGGCCTGTCCTGACAGGCCTGGCCGCATCCCGGTTCGGGGACTGGACCCTGATATTCTATGTGTACGGGGCGGCATCCGTCATAGCCCTTGTCTGGCTGTGGCTCGTGCCTGTGGAGAGGGAGAGGGAAAGCGGAGTGGCGGTCAGCGGGCTGAAGGCGTTCGGACTGCTGAAGGACGGCTACATCCTGCTCTGCTTCCTGAGCATCCTGATGGTGGTCGGCTTCGAGATCTGCCTTACGACCGTTATCCCGCAGCGTTTCCTTGCCGATTTCGGGATGCCGATCGAGGGCGGCGGCTTGGGATGCAGCGTGTACTATGCAATGAAGACCTCAGGCACCTTCCTCGGAGGTCTGCTCCTGGTAAGGCTCCGCCCTGCAGGGTTCCTGAAGTGGACTTCCGCGGCAGCCGTGGCGGCGTTCCTGCTGTACTGGGTCTGCGGCGTGCAGTGGATGCAGTTCGTCCTCATCGCGCTGACGGGACTTGCCGCAGCGAACGTCTTCGCGATAGCCTTCGCGCTGGCGATGGCACACAGACCCGAGAATTCCAACGAGATTTCCGCCCTGATGATCACCGGTGTGGCCGGCGGAGCGCTTCTTCCTCCACTGATGGGCCTGCTCTCCGATGCCGCCGGACTTCGGGCCGGGCTCGCAGTTCCGATGGCGGCGCTGTTAATTCTGCTCGGCGCGGCATTCTCTTTATCCAGACAGAAACATTAAATCAATTATATATGACTTCAAGAGAAAGAATTCTGGCAGCTGTCGGACATAAGAGCCCGGATCGTGTCCCGGTAGACCTGGGGGCGACTCCGAGTTCCGGTATTTCCATTGTCGCATACAGCAATCTGCTCGACTGGCTCGGCCTGGATTATCCTGTTTACGGATACGATGTCATCCAGCAGGTGGCACAGCCGCAGGCAGAGATATTGGAACGCTTCGACGTAGATGTGCTCGATGTCGGCCGCTTCTTCAATGAAGATCCGGGATACTGGCATGAACTGGAACTGACACCAGGCCATAAGGCCATGTATCCGCAATGGTTCAGACCGGAACGTCAGGAAGACGGTTCGTGGGATGCAAAAGGGCCTTCCGGCCGGGTAATCGGCCATATGCCGGCAGGTGCGACATTTTTCGATCAGACAATCTTTCCTTACATCGACGGCTATCCGTCCGATTTCAAGTCTCTCGGTGAGGACATGCAGCTGAGCGTATGGGGCGGTCTTGGCATATCGCCCTGGGACGGGAACGATGGGGAAGACTTCTGGAAACGGCTTCGCGAGACAGTCATGAAGGCCAGGAAGTCTACCGACAAGGCTCTGGTTATAGGAGTAGGATGCAATCTGTTCGAATGGGGATGCTTTCTGCGCAGGATGGACAATTTCCTGATAGATCTTTTCATCTGTCCTAAAGATGTCGAAAGGCTGCTCGATGCGCTTATGGAACGCCACATGGAAACTGTACGGAAAACCTGCGATGCGGTTGGGGACATTGTCGACATCATCAAGTTCGGGGACGACCTCGGTACGAATCAGGGTCCGTTTATGCCTGCCGGAACCTACAGGGAATTCTTCTACCCGCGTCACAAGGCGATGTGCGACTACGTAAAGTCGCATACGGATATGAAAACCATGCTCCATTCCTGCGGAAGCATCGAGATTTATCTTCCGTCACTGATAGAAGCCGGCTTCGACATCGTCAATCCGGTGCAGATCAATGCCCGGGATATGGAACCGGCCCATCTGAAAAAAGAATATGGAAAGGATATCGCTTTCTGGGGAGGAGGCGTGAATACGCAAAGCGTACTGAACAACGGGACTCCCGCCCAGGTGCGGGCACAGGTCCTTGAAAATCTGGAAGTCTTCTCTGCCGGCGGAGGGTATGTGTTCAACACTGTCCATAACATAATGCCGGATGTGCCGCCACAGAATATCGTAGCGATGTTCGATGCCGTAAAGGAATTTTCGTCCCGATAGGGCAGATCAGTTATAACCACATAAAAGACAAGTTTATGAAACTAATTTCCAGAATTGCGTGCATTCTTGCGATAATTTTATGGGGGGGGGAACCCATATATACGCGCAGGATACGCATGAGCAAGAGATTTCCGGAACGGTAGTAGACGATTCCGGTGACCCGCTAGCGGGCGTCAGCATCTATTCGAAGGAAACCAGAAAATCGACGACTTCGGATGCCCGCGGGAAATTCTATCTTAGACTGGATGCCGATGATACGGTAGTCTTCTCGTTCCTCGGCATGAAGGATCAGGAAATTCCGGCCCGGAACCTGGCCGGCAGGACAGTGACGATGGAAGTCGATGCAGCCATGCTTGAAGACGCGGTAGTCGTCGGCTACGGTACGCAGAGGAAAGTCGACATTACCGGAGCCGTAGCCGCTCTCGATGCCGGCTCTGTCACACAGGACCGTGTCGTAATGGATCTGTCGTCAGTCCTTTTGGGAAAGGTCAGCGGCGTGCGTGTCACGGCATCCGAAGGAACCCCGGGATCTTCCGCAAGGATCACTATCAGAGGTACCACATCCATCAATGCCGACAGCAACCCTCTGTATGTCATAGACGGTGTCATTTCCGAGAATATGAACGTATCCCCCGGAGATATCGAATCCATCTCGGTGCTGAAAGACGCAGCCTCCACATCCATCTACGGTTCGCGCGGTGCGAACGGCGTCATACTCATCACTACGAAAAGAGGCGAGAGCGACCATCCTACCGTGGATATCTATGCCATGGCGGGTGTCCAGACTATCGCAAAGGGCATCCCGATGATGAACAGCCGTGAGAACGTGGAAAAGAACTATATGAGGAACTTCATCTACCGTACGGCTGCCGAAGGGGTAGCTGACATCAACACCGTAGATTCGAACGGCTATGAGGTCTTCCAGGATCCGGAGGGGAACTTCTACTATGTTTCCAAGAACGCAGCCTATTCCGGAGAGTTCTACCGGTCACGTCCTTTGTACTACAACACCAACTGGCAGGATGAAATGACTCAGGAGGCCGCCCTGTACGATTTTCGTGTCAGCATCAACGGCCGCACGAAGACCAACAGCTATGCCGTGATGCTCAACGCGCAGTATCAGGACGGTATCATGATAAACACCGGCTGGAACTCGAACAGCGCGAGGATCAATTTCAACCAGACCGTAGCCAAATGGATGGACATAGGAGTGAACATGTCCTATACCAGAGGCGGATCATACGGAAATGCAGGCAACAGGCAGGACGGTATAATTTACAATACCCTTACCCAGAGCCCTCTTTACCCTACGGATTTCGGTATGGACTTCGAGACTCCGGACGGAATCCCGATGCTGAATCTCTCCAACCCCATAAGTCTGGCTACCCTCAATACCAGGAAGCAGAGACGGCAGTCTATGAACGGAACCCTCTTCATCAATATCCATCCCATAGAGGGACTCGAGATAAATCTGAACCAGACATATTATACCAACAGTGAAGAGAACCACCTCTACTATCCGTCCACGACGGCCGAAGGAAATGCGGCGCAGGGTCGTGCCAGATTCGAAAGAGGCTGGAGCGAAGGGTTCAGCAGCGAGAACACGGCTACATATACCCATGAATTCGAGGGCGGGCACAGACTTTCCGGTATGGCCGGTTTTTCTCTCAGGTCTACACGTTGGGAGAATTTCAACGTCGAGGGCAACCAGTTCGAGCAGGAAGATCTCGGCTATTACGGCTTCCCGTCAGCCAAATCCGTCCTTGCTCCGGGGCTCAGCGACACGAAGGTGAATGAAGTCTCCTTCTTCGCCCGTCTGCACTACAGTTATATGGACAAATACATTTTCCAGGCTACGGTACGAGGCGACGGTTCATCGCGCTTCGCACAGAACCACAAATGGGGATACTTCCCGTCGGCATCTGCCGCCTGGCGCATTTCGGAAGAGAAATGGATGGAAAACGTCAGGTTCATCAACAATCTCAAACTCCGTGCGAGCTGGGGAGTCAGCGGGAAACAGGCTATCGGAGCATACGAATCCCTGGCTCAGGTAGGGACATACGTAACCACCATAGACGGTGTAAACCAGACTATGGCGAGCTACTTCTCGACACTCGACAACTCTAACCTCAAATGGGAAACCACAAGGGAGTACAACGTCGGATTCGACCTTTATATGTGGAACAGCAGGCTGTCTCTCGTGGTGGATGCGTATGACAAGAAAACATCCGACCTGCTTTACGCAAATCCGATCCCCCAGTACACGGGATATGACACCGTGGTGGAAAATATGGGAGCCATCGCAAACCGCGGTCTCGAATTTACGGTCGATGCCGTCCCTGTCAGGACAAAGGATTTCGAATGGAACATAGGCTTCAACATCAGTATGAACCGTTCCGAAGTCCTCGCCCTCGGTATCCAGGACTGGATGACCATAGGGACAGGCTGGAGGACAGGAGAGCAGGGGTATCTGAAAGTAGGAATGCCGATCGGCAACTGGTATGGACTGAAAGTCCTCGGCATCTGGCAGAGCCAGTCGGAAATCGACCAGGCCGTAGCTCAGGGACTCGTGTCCGAGAGCGCCATTCCTGTACCGGGCGAGTACCGCTTCTATGACAAGAACGGAGACGGGCAGATTACCGCGGACGACCGCGTGATCATAGGTTCGGCAGAACCCGACTTTACGGGAGGATTCTCGACATCATTCACCTACAGGGGAATCAGTCTGAGCGCCAATTTCGTATATTCTTACGGAAACCGGATTTTCAACGGGAACTCATACGAACTCAGCGGTTCGAACAACTACAACAATGCATACGCCTCTTCCGTGGACAGGTGGAAACCGACTCTGTACTACTACGATGCCGTGAACGGAGTCAGGGGTGACCTCTTTATGGAAGGGAATCCGAGCAATACGATCCCTATCTCGGCTTCAGGGCGTACACCTACCGAAATGCTCAACGATACCTGGCTCGAAGACGGTTCCTACCTGCGTCTGCAGGACCTTACACTCAGCTATTCGTTGCCTCAATCGGTAGTGAAGAAGATGAAACTGACCAACTTCAAGATATTCGTCACCGGCACGAACCTGTTCTGCTGGACTAAATATTCAGGGTTCGATCCGGACGTGAATGTCTCCTCTGGCCAGGCGAACTATCTGCAGCCGGGACTCGACTACTTCTCATACCCGCGTGCAAGATCTTTTTCAGGAGGTATAAATCTGACATTCTAAATATACGGAACGATCATGAAAAACATAAGAACAATATTGACATCTGCGATAGTCCTCTGTGCGCTCGGGGCAAGTTCCTGCTCGGATTTCCTGCGTGAAGAGCCTAAAGCGATACGCTCGAGCAATTCGTACTACGGGGATGAGGTGACCCTCGAGTCAGGTCTGATGGGAATCTATCTCGCTTTCCAGAATCTGTACCGCGACGAGGTGGCGTATATCGGCAATCTCGGGACGGACGAGTCTATCCCGCAGTTCTATATGCCGGACTTCAATACGGTGTTCCGGTACCAGCTCGATGCCAACAACAGCCGTTTTGTCGTCAGATATTATCAAGACCATTATAAGATGATATCCCGTGCAAACGTCATCATCTCGAGAGGGAATGCCATCGAGGACAAGACCGACGGGATCAATGCCATTATAGCCGAGGCCAAAATGCTTCGTGCGTGGGCGTATTTCAGACTTGCCCAGATCTATGGTCCGGTTCCGCTTATCATAGACGAGACCACGCCTCCGGTGGACTATTCCGTGCCTCGTGCCCCTATTAAAGACGTCTATGCCAGAATAGTCCAGGATATGAGCGAGGCCACGGCGGAAGGACTGCTTCCGATGCAGAAGTCCACAGCCCAGCCGGGGCGTCTTTACTACTATTCGGCGCTCGGCCTTTACGGGAAAGTCCTCCTGACTATGGCTTCCCACAAGGAAAACCACAAGGTCGACGATGCCCTGGCCCTGATCGGCAAGGAAGACTACGGCTACAGGCCTATTCCTCAGACGGTGGACGAACTATATGCGGAGGCGGAAAAAATTCTCTATCAGATCATCGGCAAGGTGGAACTTTCCTCGGAATATTCCCATCTTTTCTGTCAGAAATACAAGAACACCATCCCGGAAAACATGTGGGAAATCCAGTTCGCTTCCGGACGACCTACCGGGAACTGGTTCCTTAAACGTTACGGAGCCACGACTTTCCCGTTCGTACAGGAAAGGGACCAGAGGACGAACGGCTGCTCGGTAAACCAGATTATGTACAGCACACGACTTTGGTTCACTTACGGAGAGGGAGACAAGAGACGGGACTGGAACTGTGCCTCAATCGCGTACGACTATTCCATCAACAATCCTGAAACAGGCACCCCTCCGGACTTCATTACGATCAACCAGGAAGAAGCAAAGACTGCTGACGCCCCTCAGTCCTGGTGCGGGTGTACGAAATTCCGCTGGGATCCCGATATGGCTTTAGACGAGCCTAACGGTGAGGACGACTATGAATACATGTCGAACAATTTCCCGCTTCTGCGCTATGCCGATGTCCTCCTTATGTATGTCGAGGCAAATCTCAAATGCAACGGAGGCTCGCCCGATGCCGAGGCTACCGAACTTTTCAACAGTCTCAGGGCACGGGCCAGGGGCTTCGACGAAGACGGGAACCCGATTCCGGCATCCAAGACTCCGGACTTTCCGAATCTCTCGTCCACTGTCATCAACATTGACACCCTGCTTAACGAACGTATGCGTGAACTTTGTTTCGAAAATGTCCGCTGGTTCGACCTGGCGCGCACCGGTCAGTTGGATGTAAGGTACAACAAGAACATAGACGACCACATGATGCCTCCGAACTACACTCCTGACAAGATCGATGTCCATGACTATCTGTGGCCTCTGCCCCAGCAGCAGATCGACCGTTCGACCAACAAGGAAGGCTTTTTCCAGAATCCGGAATATTGATTTGTCATAACATAGATTGAAACGAATATGAAAAACATACATAGAATATTGTCCTGGCTCTGCTGGACTGCGGCCGTGTCGCTTGCCGGACTGTCGGCAGCCGGCTGTGCAAAAGACTATACGGAGAAGCCGGAAGACATCCAGCTGGTTGAATACACCCGTCCGAAAGACCGTCCGAAGGACTTCATATACCTGCCGGAGGCTCCTGCGGAAGCGAAGAAAGACGTGACCGTCCTGGCATTGGAATCCGACAACGGACACAGGGACAAAGACCAGATTCTGGCCATAGTCTCCCTCCAGGGCCTTGTGAACCGCGTCAGCCCTGAAATCTATACCCACTGCAACAGCGACGAATGGATGCTCGACTGGTACAAGGACAACGGATACATTTCGACTGCAACGGTCTGCGACGATGTGTTCGAACTTCTGACGGAATACAGGGACTATTATAAAGGCGTGGTCGTCTATGACCCGGACCGGAAGTTTACCGTCAACTTGGCAACCAACATTGCCGGAATAGAAGACAGGGTCATCATCTCCCCTGCCATGATTATGGAATTCAAGACGAGGGTGGACGAGGATATCGACATTTTCGATCTGAGGGATCTGGATCTGGAAAACCAGAGCGAGGCCTTTATGTGGTACCGCCTGAATGTCTTGCCGAAACAGACGAACGCCCTGCTCGGCTTTGCCGACGATTCGTTTATGTACAATGTCCACAGGGACTATTTTGTCGAGCACAAGGTTCCTGTCTTCTGGATGCCGGGGCCGTCCGACATAGACTTCTCTTCGACATACGACGGTATGGTACGCTCCTTCCTTGCAGACTCGCATTCCAACATAGCCATAATCGGGTTCCCTCAGGGAAACAACGACAACGGCGATACGATCGGATACACGGAGTACGAAGGGGTGAAGAATATGGGTTTTTACGGAAAATTCTGGATAGGCTCGACCTGGATCGGTAACTACAGCTGGCATTCGGCAGTGGCTGTGGACAATTCTTCCCTCGTGCAGACGAAACCGAGAAACAAGGAGAAGAAAGTCTTCGATCCTTCCAAAAAGTACGTAGCCCTTACCATGACGGACAGCGGCGATGCGATATGCTACTTCGCATACGACGGTTTCTTTGCCCGCCAGTGGCTTCAGGAAAGAATAGATTTAGGAGTCGTGGCCAGCTATTCCGTCACTCCGTCGCTGCCTTATCTCCTGCCTGCGATGGCCCGCCGCATCTATGACGAGCAGACGGAAAACGATTTCTTCTTCGGAGCCGTGTCCGGACTGGGCTACTGTTATCCGTTCGAAGGGTACGGCCAGCTGACAGACAGCAGGGACGCCACTCTCAGGGAGCACTATGTGGACATCGCCCCGGGACTTTTCAAGAATATGGATCTGGACATGTTCGTCGCATACGCCCATCCGTTCAACAAGATATGGGATGACAACGAATATTCTGTCATCGACAACTATATCGTGAAAATGGACGGTCTCAAATCCATCATAGGCAACATACACAGTTCGGGCTACACGTCCTCGAACGGCAGCGAGATGATCGAGGGGACGGGTGTCACGGTCCACCACACCCTGACCCACTGGGACCAGTCCGCTTCCAACGATGTCCTCGAAAACGGCGATGACGACGGCAAGAACCGGGATGCGGCCGAGTATATGGCGGAAGAGGTCCTGAAATACGATGACGGAGGCAATTTCATCGTCTGCATGTTCTATAGCTGGGAGTACGGCCCGCGGCGCCTCCGTATGATTATGGATATCCTCGAGGCCGAATCGCCGGGCACCTACGAGTTCGTGACGCTCAACGAGCTGGACGATCTTTACAGACAGAGCCTTTCACAGGAAAATTTATAAAGGTAAATGAAACTGTCAGGTATACATCCGGCTCCGGCTTTCCGGCAGGTTCCCGTCCTCATCCTGATTATGGCGGCAGCGGTCTTGTCAGGATGCAGGCAGAAACCTGTACAGGCACTTATGCCTCAGATGCCTGCCGCATCCTCTTCCATAGTCAGCTATGATTTGCAGGGAATCGGCCAGGAAGATCTGCTGGCCTTAGTGTCCGTACAGGGCCTGGTCAACAGGATAGAACCGCAGATTTACACGTATTCTTCAGGATATTCGGACGGCCTTCTGGACCTTTACAGGAAGACCGGCATCGTCAAGTCGGAAGAGAAGACAAGCGACGTATTCGACCTTTTGCGGCGCTATCGTGAATATTATGCAGGAATAGTCGTATATGATCCCGGCAGACGCTTTACGGTAAATCTTGCGACAAACATAGCCGGTGTGGAAAACAGGGTTATCATAGCCCCTTCATTACTCGGCAGGTTCCTGTCGGAAGTGGACCGCAGCATAGACATCCTCGATCTGCGGGACATGGATTTTCCTACATCGGATGCCGCATTCGACTGGTACAGGGACAATATTTTCCCTAAACAGAACCATAACATGCTGGCTGTGGCCAAGGATGTCTATATGTGGGATGTTTTCAGGGACTATCCTATTGCCTGCAATGTGCCGGTCTTCTGGCTTCCCGGAGAGAATGACGAGGACTATTCCGAAGAAGACGTGGAGAATGTCAGGTGGCTGTACGCGAACACTCCTGCCAACATCCCTGTTTTCGGCTTCTGGCCGGGGCTGGATAACGGCAAGGACGTCGGCTACAATGAATTTTTCGGGACGAAACTGGCAAGCGAATACGGAAAATATACGATAGTATGCACTTGGGTGGGAAGCTACAGCTACCATAGCGGCGTACAGGTCGGAAACCGCCCGTACAGGCAGGTAAAGGCAAGGGCCAAAAAGTTCAGGGAATACGACCCCGGGAAGAAATACGTCGCGCTGGTTATGGTCGAAAGCGGCGATGCTCCCGGGTACTATCAGTTCGACGGTTTCTTCCCGCGCCAGTGGGATGATCCTCAGCGCGGGGAAGTGCCGGTAAGCTATGGGATAAGTATGTCTC
>CASFLY010000036.1 GCA_949295645.1 uncultured Bacteroidales bacterium
AGAAGAGAAGAAAAGAGGAGAAAAGGAAACGGGGTATGGATTTCAGTTAAAGTGGTAGGGGCAGATTTGGGGTAAAATAGTATATTTGCAGCCGGGAAAAATCAAAAGGGAATATAATATATTAAGAATATAATTTAGAATATGCAGAAGATAAAGGATACCGAGTTCGGGGGCGAAAGGCCGCTTTTTGCCTCGCATGACTTGCATATCGACAATGTCATTATCCGGGAAGGGGAATCGGCGATAAAGGAGTGCAGCAACATAGTGGCTACCAATTGCCGTTTTGAAGGGAATTACCCATTCTGGCATGTGCACGGATTCACGATTGCGGACTGCTATTTTGCGGTCGGGGGACGGTCTGCACTCTGGTACTCGGATCATCTGAAAATGACGGATACTGTAATCGATGCCCCGAAAATGTTCCGGGAAATGTCCGATATCAACATCGAAAATGTGGTTATGAACGATGCCGATGAAGTGTTCTGGCGCTGCGACAGGATAAATGTCAGGAATCTCGAACTGCACGGCGGCACCTATCCGTTTATGTTCAGCAGGGACATTTATGTCGACGGTCTGGTGAGCGACAGCAAGTATGTCTTCCAGTACGTGAAGAATGTCGAAATCCATAACGCCAGGATAACGACAAAGGATGCTTTCTGGGAAGTGGAGAACGTGACGATATACGATTCCGAACTCAACGGGGAGTACCTGGGCTGGCATTCGCGCAACCTGAGACTCGTGAATTGCCGCATCTCCGGGGAACAGCCGCTCTGCTATGCACACGATCTCGTGCTCGAAAACTGCACTTTCGACCCGTCGTGCGACAGGGCCTTCGAATACAGCACCCTGAATGCGGACATACGCGGAAACATCACGAACATAAAGAACCCTGTCTCGGGACATATCATCGCAGACGGAATCGGCTCCGTGACTCTTGACGAAAACATCAAGGCTCCGGCAGACTGCATTATCCGGGTACGCGAGAAATAGCGGAATGACATAAACAGGCCTTGATTGAATGCAGGGCGAAAAAACGTCTACGGGCGACTGGAAAGCAATTTTCAGCCGCCCGTAGGCGTTTTTTCGTGGCCGGATAAAAAATACAAGCATTACGATAAAATATGAATGTCCGGGCAAGAGTGTGTGAGTATTTTCGCACATTCAATTAATACTAACCACTAAGTTTATGAATAATCTGACTTCTAAAATCTATCTCTTGATCGCGGGCCTTTTCGCGACTCTGACCGTATCGGCCCAGCAGATCTCGGGCGTCGTCAGAGACACGGGAGGCCAGCCTCTGGCAGGAGTTTCGGTCTTCGTGGACGGCACGACCACAGGAGCATCGACCGACATAGACGGAAAATACGTCATAGACGTCGAGAATGCACATGGAAAAACCCTCGTATTCTCGTTCATAGGCATGAGAACCCAGGAAGTCCGGATCGGGAACAGCCAGGTCTATGATATCGTTATGGAAGAAGACGCCAACTTCCTCGAAGAAACTGTGGTCATCGGATATGCGACCGTCAAAAGGAAAGACCTTATCGGCTCGGTAGCATCGGTGGACAGCAAGACCCTTGCCGCGATGCCTGTGACGACAGTAGGAGAAGCGCTTACGGGACGAATGGCCGGTGTGCAGGTGACTACGACGGAAGGCGATCCCGATGCCGACATCAAGATACGTGTCCGCGGTACGGGCTCCATTACGCAGGACAGTTCGCCTCTGTACATCGTCGACGGCTTCCCTGTGGAGAGCATTTCAGACATCCCGGCGTCGGACATCCAGAGCATAGACGTCCTGAAAGACGCTTTCTCGACGGCCATCTATGGATCCCGCGGTGCCAACGGAGTGGTCCTCGTGACCACTAAGGGTGGGACAAGCGGCAAGTTCTCCGTCAGCTACAACGCATACTGGGGCCAGAAATGGATGGCGAACAAGGATGCCATCGAGGTGCAGAGCACAGAGGATTTCGTAAGGAACCAGTACGAACTCTCGATGATAAGGAACAAGTACGAAGACAGCTACATCCCCGCATTCGGTCTGTACGAGGACATGGATCTTTACGAGGACATTCAGGGCAATGACTGGATTTCGCAGGTGTTCGGAAACACGGGCCGCGTGTTCAGCCACAATATCTCCGTGTCAGGAAGCACGGACAAGGTGAGATGGACGGCCAGCTATTCGCATCTCGGGGACAATGCCATCATGACGGGTTCGACCTACCGCAGGGACAACCTCAATTTCAAGACCACATACAAGCCTATAAAACAGCTCTCTTTCGACATCAACGCAAGGTACTCCAACACGCAGATTATGGGTTCGGGAGCGAATTCCATCAACGACTCCGGTTCCACATCCGGAAACGGCCGGCTCAAACATGCCGTGCAGTACACTCCGATACCTCTTACGGGTGCCATCGAAGGTTCCGACCTTGAAGAAGACTACGGAGACAATGCCCCGCCTCTCCAGTCGGTGGCGGACAACGACAACAAACGTATCCGCAGGAACTGGACTGTCAACGGCGCCGTGACCTGGCACATCATCAAGAACCTGAACCTCAAGGTCGAAGGCGGTCTGGACAGCTACACCCAGGAAAACAACCGCTTTTACGGGCTCACAACCTACTATGTCGGAAACACGGCACAGTACAAGGACAAGCCTGCCGCCCAGTACCAGGACCTTTACAGGCAGCGCATCCGCAACACGAATACCCTGAGCTACAATTTCTCGGAAATATTCACCGATGAAAGGCACAAGCTCGACCTGCTTGCCGGCCAGGAATATATCCTGACCAAAGCCAATACCCTCACTTCCATGGTTGAAAATTTCCCGGACTTCTTCGATTCCGAGACGGCCTGGAACTTTATGTCTACCGGTACAGCCATATCCACGAACAACTATTACGACCCGAATGATATTCTCCTTTCATTCTTCGGCCGAGTAAACTATTCGTTCGACGACAGATACTCCGTTTCTGCGACAATGCGTGCCGACGGTTCCTCCAAATTCTCGGCAGGAAACCAGTGGGGTTACTTCCCGTCTGCGGCGGCATCATGGACCATTTCCAACGAATCCTGGATGCAGGGCGCTTCGGGCTGGCTCGACAACCTCAAGCTCCGGTACAGTTTCGGTACTGCCGGCAACAACAACATCCCGTCCGACATGACGGCCTTGAACTTCGCGTCGAACAGCACATCCTGGATTTCCATGGGCAACACCTACTGGTCCACGGTGACTGACGGCGGCGACACCATCATGGCAAACGAAGACCTGACCTGGGAAAAGACCCTGTCGCACAACATCGGCCTCGACTTCTCGTTCTTCAAAGGCAGGCTGAACGGCTCGGTAGAGGCCTATCACAACACCACCAACGACCTCCTCATCCAGTTCCCTACGGCAGGCTCCGGCTATGAATTCCAGTACAGGAACATGGGTTCGGTACAGAACAAGGGAATCGAAGTCTCCCTCAATGCGGTGCTCGTGGAGCGGGAGAATTTCGGTCTTACCCTCGGTGCCAACATAAGCCTGAACCGGAACAAGGTTCTCAGCATCGGCGGTCTCGACAGAATCGAATCCGAGACCCGCTGGGCTTCTTCCGAAGTAGGTGTGGACTATGTCGTGGAAGCAGGAAAACCTCTCGGAAACATGTACGGCTATGTGTCTGACGGCTTCTATACCGTGCAGGACTTCACTTCCTACAATTCTTCGGAAAGCGAATGGGTCCTCGCAGCAGGAGTGCCCGATGCTACGGCTGTGATAGGAGAACAGTATATGAGACCGGGCGCGATGAAACTCAAGGATCTGAACGGTGACGGCAAGATCACCTCGGCCGACAAGCAGATCATCGGCAACGCCCTGCCTCTCGGGACAGGAGGTATCTCTCTGAGCGGTTACCTCTACGGCGTCGACTTCTCGGCCAACTTCAACTACGTCTTCGGAAACGAAATCTACAACGCGAACAAGGTGGAATTCACCTCGTCCCGCAAATACGAAAGGCGGAATCTGATGGAAACCGGTGAAAAACGCTGGACGAACATCGACTGGACGACAGGAGAACTCGTAAATGACCTCGACAGACTCGAGGAAATGAATGCCGGGGCCACCCTTTGGTCCCCTGCAGTGGGCAATGCGGTCTTCTCCGACTGGGCTGTCGAGGACGGTTCCTTCCTCCGCCTGACCTCTGCCACAATCGGCTACACCCTGCCGTCGCACATTACCATGAAAGCCAAGATCTCCCGTCTGCGCTTCTATGTGACCGGTACGAACCTTTTCTGTCTGACCAATTACTCGGGCTATGATCCGGAAGTCGATACCAGACGTTCCACTCCGCTGACCCCGGGTGTAGACTATTCGGCCTACCCTAAGAGCATCGGCTATGTGGTCGGAGTCAACCTCACTTTCTAATTCCAATAAGACTGAATACAATGAATATCATAAGAAGCATTTTCATCGGAGCAGGCATTATTGCCGGACTTTCCCTGGCATCCTGCGACCTTACGACAGAGTCTCAGTCGACATTCGACGACAGGACAGTGTTCGCTGATCCGACGCTTACCGAATATCAGATATTTTCGATATACGAAGTCTTCGGACATACGAACGGCCACCGCGGACGTTATCTGCCCTGGTACGGCTATAACACCGACATCGAATGGTACATTTCCAATACCCAGGACGACAAGGCACAGATAGTACAGTATGCCATCACTACCAACAATTCGCAACTCAACGTGCCTGACGGCCCTTACAACGAACTTTTCGCAGGAGTGGAGAGGGCCAACCTCGCTATCGACGGCATCCGCAAATACGGCGACCCCGCAAACAGGCCTGAAATGGCGGCCCTTCTCGGCGAAGCCCTTACCATGCGTGCTGTCATGTATACAGAACTCCTGAAAGCTTTCGGCGAAGTCCCTGCCCGTTTCGAGCCGGTTTCCCCCGCGACCACATATATCAACAAAGCCGACAAGGACGTCATCTACAAGCAGCTCCTTGCCGACCTCGAAGAGGCGTTCGACTATATGGCCTGGCCGGGTGAAAGTTCTGCTACCATGAGCACCGACCGCGCCAGTCTCGCACTTGCCAAGGGACTGTATGCACGTCTTGCCCTGATGGCTTCCGGCTACTCCCTGCGGCCTGAAGAAGGAATGGTCGGGACAAAGAATCCGGGCCGCATCAGACTGTCGAACGACGAGGCATTGTCGAAAAAGACGCTTTATCCTAAGGCTCTGGCAGCCTTGAAAGACGTCATCGACAACGGCGGTCTCGAACTTATGGACTACGAGGAGCTGTGGAGGAGCGTGAACAATATGGATCTTACTGCCGGCAAGGAAATCATCTGGGTGATCCCGTTCAGCAACTCCCGAGGAAGATGGAACTTCACCTTTGCTGTCAGAAATAATGGCAGAACCCAGTTCTCCCCGACCGATTCGAACCGCGGCGGACAGGCAGGACCTGTGCCGACCCTATACTGGAAATACGGTGAGAACGACGTCCGCAGGGACATCAGTTGCGTGAACTACGAGTGGGAGGACAAGGACGGAGACGGCACGGCAGAGCCTTATCCGGCCGGCATAGCAAACTGGTACTTCGGAAAATACCGTTTCGAATGGATGCAGACCAACCCTTATACCGGAGGAAACGATGACGGAGTGAAACCGGTGTGGATGAGGTATTCGGACATCCTTCTGATGGCGGCTGAAATCGCGAATGAACTGAAAGATGCGGACTCGAACAATGGCAAGGACTATCTGAAATTAGTACGCCGGCGTGCCTACAAGGGGCATGAAGACAAGGCTGACGCGTATGTGGACGCTCTGACTCAAGGCGATGAATTCTTCAATGCCATTGTCGATGAAAGAGCCCTCGAATTTGTGGGCGAGTTCCTCAGAAAGGCGGATCTCATACGCTGGAACCTGCTTGACAAAAAACTTCAGGATGAGGAAAAAGCACTGAATAATCTTGCCGCTGAAGAATCCCTGTACGCCGGACGTTATCTCTGGTATCGTTACGGCACCGATGCCTACGGCGTGACTACCATCGAGATGTACGGTCTCGACGACGATCAGGTCGAAGCGGAATCCTCGGCCTATCAGCCAGCAGGCCAGGGATGGGAGATCTATACCAATTCCGAGGGCGAAGCTTCCAAATATTTCCCGGACGACGGCTCGATGTTCGAGAAGAAAACCATCAAACTGTATGATGCAGGGAAAACGGTCGACGGCCACGTCATCCAGTGGTGGCCTATCTTCGAGACTTCCATCACCAGCAGCCAGGGAGCCTTGGTAAACGATTACGGATTTTAGCCATTGACAGATAAACTCGAATTTTATGAAACGCATATTTTCTATATTGACCCTATGTCTCCCTCTCCTCGCTGTGCCGGCGCTCAACGGCTGCATCGAGGAAGCGGAACTCGTGGAAGAACTGAATCTTCCGGCCTGCCTGACGCCGAGCAGCGCCACTGCCAGCATCGACAGGACAGACGGACATACTGTCACCTTTACCTGGGCCAACTCCAAGGGTGCAACCCAGTACCTGGTGGAGGTGTACGACGGCACCGACCTGTACAATGCCGACCCGGAAGTCCTGCCCGAGACAGTTTTCGAGCAGGGAACTTTGGCCGCATCGGAAGTGAAGCCTGCCGGGGAGAGCGGGTCGACTACTTCGCTGAAGCTCGAACTTAAGACGGATGTGTATTATTATGCCCGCGTCAAGGCCCAGGGAATGCAGGCCGACGGGAAGACCAGGGCCATCGATGATTCGAAATGGCAGACTTTCGGCTATCCGATTGCCACTTACCAGGTGAAACCTTCTGTCGGGAAAGTGGAAGCGGTCGCCAGGACATCCACGACTGTCACTCTTTCCTGGACAATGCCCGAGGGCGATACGGAAGTAGACCGTATCCGTGTGACGCCTAATCCTGATCCGAATGACGCCCGTGCATATAAGGACTATCTGATTCCGGGAGGAACAGTCAAGGCCGGGGAGACGGTTTCGTTTGAAGTCGGTGCCGGAGCAGATGTCGTACCTCTCGAAGCGTCTCATTTCTACACTTTTGCAGTGCATTTCGGTAGTGCAAACCGTGGCGAGATCACGGCATGGACCCGTCCTGACTGGTCTGAGGCTACGCCTGTGGCTACGGTTGCTGAACTGAAAAATGCATTGAACGAAGCTGCCGCAATTCCGGAGACTCCGGAAGATCCGGTGGAGCCAAGGCAAATCAAATTGACCAATACGGAAGTTATCTATGAAATAGAAACAATTGATGTTTATGCACCGGTCATTATTTTCGGAGAAGAAAAGGACGGAAAGGTTCCTGTTGTAAGTGGTCAGTTCCGCTTGAAACCTGCTACTTCTACGACATTGGGGTGCACTTCATTCAGGCTTGAATCTCTTGACCTTCAACAAGGAACCAGCAGCTTAAATTGCATTGATATCAATAAGGCTGATGAAGGTTCTGCATATACGGAAAGTACACCGGTAGAGATAGAAGTGCTTAATTGTCGCCTTAGCGGTTATAATAAGTCTGCAGTCTATGTTTCCGATGATCCGGTATGGTTCAGATCTGTTCTTTTTGACGGATGTACTTTTGAGGAACTCAATACTTCCCAGCATCTGTTCGATTTCAGAAATGGTGATATCAAAAAGCTTATCGTCAGAAATTCTACTTTTGTAAATCTCGCCCAAAGAGGCGTACTCAATATAAAAGACAATGTTACATGCAGTGAGGTGACATTTGAAAATAATACGCTATACAAGGTGGGAGATCCTAATGCCAAGGATGCTGCAGGCATATTCAATATCAAGAGCGAAATCGGAAGATTCAATATTGCCGGGAATGTATTTGCATCTATTGATTTGGCGATAGTTTCATCGGGCACTAAAACAACACCTGCAGTATCAAGTAATTTCTTTTACAAGATTGGTGAAACAGCCTGGGCTCCGGAAGGATCCGACGATAACAAGGTAAATGAAAAAGGAACTGGCTCACTTACCCAAACTGCAGCCACAGCCAAAGGCGGAGCAGTCCTTTCATCGGATCCGTTCGAGAACGCCGAGCGTGGTCTGTTCTACATCGACAACGCCCTCATTGATGAAGCCGAAGCCG
>CASFLY010000037.1 GCA_949295645.1 uncultured Bacteroidales bacterium
AGGCACACACTGTAAACGAAAACAGTGATTCTGTAAAGACTTTTAGAGATAAAAAACACCGACTGTAAACCCAGTCAGTGAATATGTAAAGTATATTAGTTGAACCGCTCTAAAAGTGTCAACCAATTTCAGGGAAGGTCAGCCTTCATCCCTTACGGACAGACCACCCTCCGCATCACCGAATTCCCCGTCCTGAAGAAATGACTAATGGGAATAGTGCAATATATTGCAGAAAATTCTTGTGATTTAATCGAAATTTATTACTTTTGTTCAAAAAGTACAATATATTTCACTATGAAATACGGAAGTCTGATAAGGGAGCGGAGGTCTTTACTGGGATTGACGCAGCAAGATCTGTCCGATTATACTGGACTGAGTATACGTATAATTAAAAGTGTGGAAGCAGAAGCCGGAAATCCTACATTATCCACGCTGGAAAAGATAGCCGGAACATTGGGCATGGAAGTCTTGATGAGAGTGAGGAGGGTTGACGGATGAGGCAGGCTGAGGTGTTGGTAAATAAGATATTGGCCGGTAAACTGACCGAAACCGATGACGGACATTATATCTTCAGATATGATGGTTCTTATTTGGCTGATTCCGAACTGCCGGCCATATCCATAGCTTTCCCAAAACGCACGGATGAATATGTTTCGGACGGACTTTTCCCGTTCTTTTTCAATATGCTTTCGGAGGGCGCAAACAAGGCTGCCCAATGCAGGATGCTGAAGATTGATGAAAACGATGCTTTCGGTCTTCTGCTGGCAACTGCCGGATGCGATACCATAGGGGCAGTAACAGTCAAGGCCTTATGAAACCTGTCGAAGTATGTCCGGGTACACTTGCTCCCGGATTTGCCACATACAGTCCGCTCTGCCTGCGAAAGGTCTTCGGAGGGAAGAGGATCAGTCATATCCTGGATTTCAGTTATAGTGACGGCAGTGCTGAAATCATATCCGCCGTCAACAGGATTTCCATATCCGGTGTGCAGGAAAAACTTTCCGCAGTCATCAGGAAAGGGAAAATAGTGTTGGCTCCGGAGGGTGAATCCGGCCGGTATATCATCAAACCGACTCCTGATAACAAATATTTGAGATTCAGGAATGACATACCTGCCAATGAGCATCTGACCATGCAGATTGCAAGCCAGGTGTACAATATCCATACGGCGGAAAACGCCATGGTTTTTTTCTCTGACGGGGAACCGGCGTATATAACCAAGCGGTTTGATTATGCTCCCGACGGTTCAAGGATATTGCAGGACGATTTTGCATCTCTTGCCGGAAAAACCGTCGGCAGTCACGGAAAGGATTTCAAGTACACCGGAAGCTATGAGGATGCCGCTATGCTTATACGCCGGAACGTAGCTGCCTGGCAGGTAGAAATGACCGGATTTTTTACCTTGACAGTATTTAATTATCTGTTCGGTAACGGTGATGCCCATCTGAAGAATTTCTCGCTTCAGGCTACTCCGTACGGTGATTATGTGCTCACTCCCGCATACGACCTGATGAATACTTCCATTCATGTGAATGACGGCGATTTCGCTTTACAGGGCGGTCTGATTCCCGAAAACGAATATTCGGACGTGTATGTGAAATCAGGACATCCCTGCAAGAGTGATTTTATTACCTTCGGAAACAGGATAGGTGTTTTGCCGAAAAAAATCATCTCGATAGTGGAGATGTTCGCTACCGGGCAGCCCAAGGTATATGAACTGATAAGGAATTCTTTCCTTGGCGACAAGGCCAAGAGAATGTACAGGCGATCTTATATCGAACGGCTCCACAGATTCAACAGACACGACTGACAAGTGAAAAAATTTTGCCGCAAAAAAGACATTGACGGAAAAATTTCAAACATCTTTTCGGTTTCTTCCGTGGAATTTTAATATCTTTGGACTCCTCCGGAGGTCGGATCCGTCGTCTCCGGCAGGTTTTTGTCCAAGAATCGATATTATATGACAATACTATGAGAAAAACCCTATTGCTTGCCGGCATAGCACTGTGCTGTGCCGATGTTTCTTCGACTGTCGATGCCAAAACACCTTCCCTGCCGCCTTACAAGGATGCCGGCCTGCCGGTGGAGACCCGGGTGGAAGACCTCCTTTCGCGGATGACCCTTCAGGAGAAGATCGCCCAGTTGAACCAGTACTCACTGGGCAGCAATGACAATGTCAACAACAATGGTGAAATCGTCAATGTCCTGCCGCCTGAAATCGGCTCCCTGCTGTACACTGCGGACGATGCCGTGTCCAGAAATGCCATGCAGAGGCGGGCGATGGAAGAGACCCGGCTGGGGATTCCCATAATTTTCGGATACGATACCATACACGGGTACAGGACCATATTCCCCATCCCTCTGGCACAAGGGGCTTCCTGGAATCCGGACCTGGCCGGGGAAGCTGCCCGCGTGGCTGCCATCGAGTCTTATTACGCGGGTATAGACTGGACTTTTTCCCCTATGGTGGACGTCGCTCGTGACCCCCGCTGGGGCAGGGTGGCCGAGGGCTACGGCGAGGATCCGTATCTGGCTTCCGTCTTCGGAGCCGCCACGGTGGAGGCTTACCAGGGCGGGGATATGTCCGAACCCGGGAACATCGCGTCCTGCCTGAAGCACTATGTAGGCTACGGGGCGTCGGAAGCCGGACGCGATTATGTATATACTGAAATTTCGCGCCAGTCGCTGTGGAACACGTATCTTCTTCCGTTCGAGGCAGGCGTGAAGGCAGGGGCGGCTACGCTTATGAGTTCGTTCAACGATATCAGCGGCATCCCGGGCTCTGCGAACCATTATACCATGACGGAAGTCCTGAAGGAAAAGTGGGCCCATGACGGCTTCGTGGTGAGCGACTGGAATTCAGTGCTCCAGCTGATCGACCAGGGAATGGCCCCGGACGAGAAAACGGCTGTGGAATATGCGATAAATGCCGGGCTGGACATGGATATGGTGGACAATCTCTACATGCCGCATCTCGAGGCCCTGGTAAAGGAGGGCAGAGTGTCCGAGGACAGGATAGACGATGCCGTGAGGCGGATCCTCAGGGTTAAATTCCGCCTCGGACTGTTCGAACACCCGTATGTGGAGGAAAAGCCGGAAAGCGAGAGGATACTTCTTCCCGAGAGCCTCGAAACCGCAAAGGAACTGGCCGTGGAGACGATGGTGCTGCTGAAGAATGAAAACGGCATACTCCCGCTCGAACCGGATACGAAAGTGGCCCTGATTGGGCCTTTGGCAAAGAGCCGTATGGATCTGCTGGGTTCCTGGAGGGGCAGGGGCCGGGGCGAGGATGTCGTGAACATCTACGACGGCCTTTCCAGGGCGATGGAAAAACCCGTGGAATATGCTGCCGGCTGCGATTTCGAGGGTAGCGACACCACCGGTTTCGCAGAGGCGGTGAAGACGGCTTCGGCATCGGATGTCGTCGTACTCTGTCTGGGAGAGAAATATTCCTGGAGCGGAGAGAATGCATCGAGGTCGACCATAGCCCTTCCTCAGCTGCAGGAACAGCTTCTGGCTGCTGTGAAGCGTGCCGGAAAGCCTGTCGTGGTGCTTTTGTCGAACGGACGTCCCATAGATCTTACCCGCATCTCTCCTGCGGCCGATGCCGTGCTGGAAATCTGGCAGCCGGGCGTGATGGGCGGCCCCGCAGTAGCCGATATCCTCATCGGGAAAGCGAATCCTTCCGGCCGTCTGAACATCACCTTCCCGTACACTACAGGGCAGATTCCGATCTACTACAACCACCGGAGCCCTGCACGGAAAGGCACTCAGGGACGCTATCAGGACATCCCGAGCACACCTATGTATGAATTCGGCTACGGCCTCAGCTATACTTCCTACGACTACGGCCCTCTGACGCTTTCTTCGGATACCTGTTCTGCCGACGGCAAGATTACGGCCAGCATTACAGTGACCAATTCCGGAGACATCGACGGCAAGGAAACAGTACAGTGGTACATCTGCGACCCGTACAGCAAAACCACCCGCCCGGTGAAGGAACTGAAGCATTTCGAAAAGAAACTTCTCCGCGCAGGAGAGTCCTGCACCTTCGAGTTCGAAATCGATCCGCTGCGCGACCTTTCATTCCGTGACACTGAAGGCAACCCTGTCCTCGAATCCGGCGACTATTACATCATCGTCAAGGACCGGAAAGCCCGCCTTACCATAGAATAGACGAGCGGGTGAAAGGCCCCGAAAGCGCTGCGGCCGGAGGTGAGGGAGCTGGATCCCTCATTTCCGGCCGCAGCGTCATAATCGGAGCGATGCGCAGCTCATCGAGAACACTCGGGAGACATCTGTTAGAGCAACGAAGCTAATAGACCCCGTTCTGTAATCCGTAGGTCTTCGAGAGCAAGACTGATATTGCAATGTAAATATTGCATATTTTTCAAATATTGCAACATCGATATTGCAATATTGCTATATTTGCAATGATGCTCATAATTTTGAATATGGAACTTTTGCGACAGACTTTTCTTCAGAAAATAGAAGAAACATCGACGGATTTTATAAGATATCTCCATAACAAGATAGACTGGGGAGCCCGTCTGATAGCGATTCTCGGGGCACGTGGAACCGGTAAGTCCACTCTGATACTTCAGCACATCAAACTGTACGAGAATATCGACAAAGTCTTGTATGTATCAGCCGACGACATTTATTTCACAGCCCACAGGCTTACAGATCTGGCCTCGGATTTCTATGCCAACGGAGGGGAAGCCCTGTATATCGATGAAATTCACAAATATCCGGAATGGTCGACAGAAATAAAGAATATCTACGACACATTTTCCAGGCTGAGATTGGTCTATACAGGATCTTCGGTACTCGAACTTGAGAAAGGGGGTGCGGATCTGAGCCGCAGGAAATTGGAATACCGGCTTTCCGGACTTTCGTTCAGGGAGTACCTGTCCATTTCCAAAGGCATCGAACTTCCCGTATATACGTTGGAAGACATATTGGCCAATAGTCTGGATTTTCCATATAAGGAATACCGTCCCGTAGCTTTATTCAAGGAATATATGGTCGGAGGATATTATCCGTATTTTATGGAGCCGGGTTATCGGCTGAGGCTGCAGGCCGTCATTAATCAAATCCTTGAAAACGATATCAGGGATTTTGCCGGAATGACCGTTTCTACTGCCCGGGCATTGAAAAAACTGATGTACATAGTAGCCCAGTCTGCACCGTTCAAACCTAATTACAGCAAAATAGCCGAAGATCTGCATCTGAACAGAAATCTTACGGCAGACTTGATGGTTTATTTGGAAAAGGCGCAGTTGGTAAACATATTGAGAGACGGAACCTGGGGTATAAGTTCGCTCGGCAAGGTGGAAAAGGTCTATCTGAACAACACTAATTTGGCATACGCCATAGCCGGGGATGTGACAAATACGGGAAATGCACGGGAGACCGTTTTCTTTTCGATGTTGGCTCCCGTCGCGGATATCGTGTCTTCACCCGCGGCAGACTTCAGGACAGGGAAATACACGTTCGAAGTCGGAGGCAGGAACAAGTCCGGCAGACAGATCAAGGATATAGAGGATGCCTATATAGTCAAGGACGATATCGAGCACGGTGACGGAAACATACTGCCTTTGTGGGCTTTCGGATTCCTTTATTGATTTAGAAGCTGTTTTGATCAAAACAGCTTCTAACAGGATATCCGCAAAAGCTCCCCGCCCTATGCAACCCGGTTGCGACCGGGCGGGGCTATATTTGCCGGCGTTAGAACCAAACCACACGAAATGACAAGATCAGCATTGTTTTCCGGAGCCGTGGCGGTGATGTTTTCAGTATGGGCCTGCGGTTCCGGGCACGGCGGCGCGTATGATGCCGGACATAATCATGATTTACATACGGAGGAGGCCGGAAGTCATGGCCTGACGGATCCTCACGATCACGGGGCTGAGCACGGGGAAGCTGTGGAGGGGCATTCCGACGAGATAGTCATAGCTCCGGAAAAGGCTGCTGCGGCAGGAATCGCTGTCGAAACGGTCGGTCCCGGGGAGTTTTCTGGCGTGATCAGAACCGGAGGGCAGATTCTGCCGGCGCCCGGGGACGAGAAGATCATTGCAGCCCCGGCGGACGGCATAGTGGCTTTCAGCGGGGATTATTTCGAGGGTTCGACGGTAGACCGGGCGCAGCCGTTGTTTTCGATCCTGTCCGGCAGTATTCAGGACGGAAACCGGCTCGGGAAAGCGAAAGTGGCGTACGAGACTGCCGCATCCGAATACGAGCGGGCGGAAAGGCTTGTCGGGGACCGGATAATAGCACAGAAGGATTTTGTCCGGATAAAGGAAAATTACGAGAATGCGAAGATGGTGTACGAGGCCCTGAAGCCGAATGCCGACGGGACAGGAGTTTCAGTCGAAGCCCCGTTCAAAGGGCATCTTCGCGACATATTTGTGAATGAGGGGGATTTCGTGACGGTCGGTACGCCTTTGGCCTGCGCCGTCCGCGGTGAGCGTATGACGCTGCGTGCGGATGTGTCCCAAAGGTATTACGGCAGGCTCGGCGAGGTGGTTTCCGCGAATTTTATCCCGCAGTATTCCGACAGCCCGCTGAATGTAACCGCCCTTGGCGGAAAATTGGTGTCTGTGGGGCAGAGTTCTGCGGAGAACGCTTTCTATGTGCCGGTAACCTTCGAATTCGACGGTGTGGATGGTGTCATCCCCGGCTCTTTTGCGGAGATTTGGCTGCTGACTGCTCCGAGAAAGAATGTCATTTCCGTGCCTGTTTCGGCTCTTACAGAGGAGCAGGGGCTTTATTTCGTCTATCTGAAAATGGATGAAAGCTGCTACAGAAAGCAGGAGGTGGCCCTCGGCGAAAGCGACGGGATGCGTACGGAAATCATTTCTGGCCTGAAAGCGGGGGACAATGTGGTGGTGCGCGGGGCGTACAATGTGAAACTGGCGGGGGCTTCCAATATTATTCCTGCCCACACCCACAACCATTAAAATTCTCGGAAACGGGAAAATTCCGGCGTTAAAATTTTTATGAAAAAATTCGAAATGGTAATGGATATGAAATTTATCCGGGAGAAAGTTGCCGGAAAATGATGCAGATAGAAAAGGATAAAAACGGGAAAAGATGTTGAACAGGATAATAAGGTTTTCGTTGGAGAACAGGCTGCTGGTTTTAGTGGCGGCGGGGCTGCTGATGGCGGCAGGAGTGTATGTGATGAACCGGACCGAAGTGGATGTGTTCCCTGACCTGAATGCCCCGACCGTGGTCGTCATGACGGAAGCGGGGGGAATGGCGGCGGAAGAAGTCGAACAGTTGGTGACATTCCCGATAGAGACGGCGGTCAACGGAGCTACCGGTGTCAGACGCGTAAGATCCTCTTCCACAACGGGATTCTCTGTCGTGTGGGTGGAATTCGACTGGGATACGGACATCTACCTGGCCCGTCAGATAGTTTCCGAGAAGATAGCAATGGCGGCAGAGGAACTTCCTGAAAATGTGGGAAATCCGACTCTTGGACCGCAGTCCTCCATACTTGGCGAACTCCTGATAGTAGGCATGACGGCCGACTCCACTTCCATGCTCGATCTGAGGACAATAGCCGACTGGACTATCCGGCCCCGACTGCTTTCCACAGGAGGAGTGGCCCAGGTGGCCGTACTCGGAGGGGACATAAAGGAGTATCAGGTCCTCATCCATCCCGAGAAGATGAAATACTATGGCGTTACACTTGCCGAAGTGATGGCGGTGACGCGCGGGATGAACCGCAATACGAACGGAGGGGTCATCTACGAGTACGGGAACGAGTACATAGTGCGCGGGGTGGTTTCCACGGAGGATGTCCGTGAAATGGCCCGTTCGGTAATCAAGACCGTCGACGGGGCGCCGGTGACACTCGAAGACGTGGCGGATGTGAAGATAGGGGCGCAGCAGCCGAAGTTGGGCCTGGCTTCGGAAAAAGGCAGGCCGGCAGTGCTGATTACCGTTACCAAGCAGCCCGACACGGGAACTCTCGAGCTGACTGCAAAGCTCGAAGAAGCCCTGCAGGATGTGAAGAAGAATCTGCCTCCGGATGTGAATATCTCCACCGACACTTTCCGCCAGTCCCGGTTTATCGAAAGTTCCATAGACAACGTCAAGTCTTCGCTTTATGAAGGCGCCATTTTCGTGGTCATTGTCCTGATACTCTTCCTTGCGAATGCAAGGACCACTGTCATCTCACTTGTCACCCTTCCGCTTTCCATCCTCATATCCATACTGACCCTGAACTGGATGGGAATGACTATCAATACGATGAGCCTCGGAGGTCTCGCCATTGCCATAGGCTCCCTGGTCGATGACGCAATCGTCGACGTGGAAAATGTCTGGAAGCATATCCGGGCGAACAAGGCCCTGCCGGAAGATTTGCGGAGGCCTGTCCTGCAGGTGGTATTCGAGGCGTCGAAGGAAGTCAGGATGCCGATTCTGAATTCCACGCTCATCATCGTGGTGAGTTTCGTGCCTCTCTTTTTCCTTTCAGGGATGGAAGGCAGGATGCTGGCCCCGTTGGGAGTGGCCTTTATCACGGCTCTCTTCGCCTCCACGCTCGTAGCCCTCACCCTGACTCCGGTGTTGTGCAGCTATATGCTTGACTATAAGGTAAAAGGGGGAGGAGTCCCTAAAGAGGCGTTCCTCGCGGTACGGCTGAAAAAGTACTACAGAAAGGCCCTGGAATGGGTGATGAGGCACAAAACCGGCGTCGTGGGCGCGACCGTGGCCCTGTTCTGCACGGCCCTCGGCCTGTTTTTTACCCTCGGGCACAGTTTTCTGCCGACGTTCAACGAAGGTTCCTTTACCATAAACGTGAGTTCGCTTCCGGGCATTTCCCTCGAAGAATCGGACAGGATAGGCCGTCAGGCAGAGGAACTTCTGCTTTCGATACCGGAAATCCGGACCGTGGCCCGGAAGACCGGGCGGGCGGAACTGGACGAGCATGCCCTCGGGGTCAACGTTTCGGAAATCGAAGCCCCGTTCGAACTTGGAGACCGCACGCACGGGGAGCTCCTCGCGGATGTCAGGGCCAGACTCTCCACGATTTCCGGAGCCAACATCGAGATAGGCCAGCCGATCAGCCACAGGATAGACGCAATGCTGAGCGGAACCCAGGCAAGCATCGCCATAAAGCTGTTCGGGGACGACCTGAACAGGATGTTCCGGCTCGGAAACCGGATAAAGGAACTGATAGGCTCCGTGGAGGGCATAGCGGACCTGAATGTCGAACAGCAGATAGAAAGGCCGGAGATAAAGATAGTGCCGAAGCGCGAGATGCTGGCCAAATACGGGATTTCAATGCCCGCATTCAGTGAGTTCATTACCGTGAATATGGCAGGGGAGACCGTGTCGCAGGTCTATGAGCAGGGCAAGGCCTTCGACCTTGTCGTACGTGCTTCGGAGGCGGACCGCGGTTCGGCCGAAAGGATAAGGGATCTGATGATAGACGATGCCCACGGGAACAAGCTTCCGCTTTCGTATGTGGCGGATGTCGAATCATCCATGGGCCCCAATACCATTAACCGGGAAAACGTGAAGCGTAAAGTGGTCATTTCCGCCAATGCTGCCGGACGGGATGTGGGAAGCGTGGTGGATGACATCCGGAAGATAGTGGATGAAAACATCGTGCTTCCGGAGGGGTACCATATAGAGTACGGAGGCCAGTTCGAGAGCGAAAGGGCGGCCAGCCGCATCCTCCTGCTGACATCCCTGATGAGCATCATCGTGATCTTCCTGCTCCTTTATATGCAGTTCAAGAGCGCGTCGCAGAGCGGCGTAGTCCTGCTGAATCTGCCTTTGGCACTTATCGGAGGTGTCTTCGCCCTGCTTCTTACGACGGGAGAGCTGAGTATTCCTGCCATTATCGGGTTCATTTCGCTTTTCGGCATCGCTACCAGGAACGGCATGCTGCTCATAAGCCATTACAATCTTCTTCGCGAACAGGGCTATGCTCTGTATGACAGCATAATACAAGGCTCGTTGGACAGGCTGAACCCTATACTGATGACTGCCCTGTCCTCTGCCCTGGCCCTGATTCCGCTCGCCGTGAAAGGCGACCTGCCCGGCAACGAGATCCAGAGTCCGATGGCGAAGGTGATTCTCGGCGGCCTTCTTACTTCGACTTTCCTGAACGGATTCATCGTCCCCGTGATGTATTACTGGCTGCACCGCAAGGAGGTGGATGGCCGGATTTCCGGAATGTGCGGACAGGATGAGGAAATGATGGAAAAATGACGGATAATCCCTTGGCCGGCAAGGGCCGATATATGAAAAAAGGAAAAGACGAATCCCTTGTTTTGAGGGAATAATATTATATAGAACGATGAAAATCAATATGATAATACCGATAATGGTCGGTTTGGGGATAGCCTTGACGGCCAATGTTGCCGCTTTTTCTGGAGACCTGACGGTCAATGATGGTGCTCGGAAGACCATTCCGTCCGATGCCGATGCGGTTTTACTTACATCGGATATAGATGAAGTCCTTGCGGCCGTTTCCGCCAACAATCCCGAACTTTCGGCCCTGCAGCAGGATGCGGAAGCCCTGTCTATGCAGATGAAAAGCGAGAACATTCTGGAGGATCCGACCATAGAGTACAGTTCGTTCTACAGTGCCGGCGTTTCCGGACAGTCCGGCTCGGAACTGGTCGTGTCCCAGGGCTTTGATTTTCCGACACTTTATTCGGCCCGTCACAGGAAAAACGAACTTTCCCGTGCGGCATTGGCCAGCGGCCTCGACAGTGACAGACGCCGTATTCTTTTAGATGCAAAAACCCTCTGCATCGACATCATTATGTACCGGCAGCTCGGTGAGCTGCTGGCGATGCAGTCGGACATAGCTTCGGAACTTTTGGACCTTTATAATCGAAGGCTGGCTTCCGGAGATGCCTCTGCGCTGGAAGTCAACAAGATAAAAATGGAACTTATGAGCGTCGCAACGGCCGTCGCCGCAAACAGTGCGGCCCTCGATGCCGCATCGCGTTCCCTCGTGGCCCTGAACGGAGGCCGGCCCATCGTTTTTGAAGCCGGCGATTTTCCCGTGACGGCATCCGTACCCGATGCAGAGTCTGCCGTAAATGAGTACCTTGCCTCGGATGCGTCCATCATTTCCGCAACCAATGCAGCAGAGGCCGCACGTAAGGAAATTTCCATCAATAAACAGGGCTGGATACCGAAATTGGAGATCGGTTACCGACGGAACACGGCCATACGGGATGCCGAGCACGGTTTCCTGGTAGGCTGCTCCATCCCGCTTTACTCGAACCACAAGAAGGTGTCGATGGCCAAGTCCCGGGCCACTTCCGCACAGAGTACACTCAATTATGCGAGACTCAAGGCCGAAGCCGAGGTGCGCTCTATCCTGAACGAGATGCAGCAGACTGAAGCAGCCATAGCCGCTTACAATGAGCCTCTTATGCGCGAAACCCTTACTCTCCTGCGCCAGGCGGTCGAGGGCGGTGAAATATCCCTCATAGACTATTTCGTCGAGGCTTCAGGCATTTACGACAGTCTTTCCGCCTGCATTTCCCTCCAGGCTTCATACGGCAAACTCGCCGCCCGCCTTTTCAAGAACCGGCTGTAATTTGTCCAATGCTTTGAACAAATCGACGGATTGTGGTTAATAATAGGTGATTTCGTACACCGTTGTCTCCGGGCCTTCGGCAGATACGTACTCCTGCACCACTTTTACAGGGTATCCCTTGCTGTCGAAAGTGTATTCGAAGGTATATTCATCCCCGTAGGCATTAACGGAGCTGAAAAGCCGGTCGCTTGTCATTCCCTTGAATGACGGGAACTGCATAAGGATATTGATGTTCAGATTGTTCTGGCGGGTGAGGTAAGTGTATTCACCCTTAGGCATGCATATTGTTTCCCCGCTCATCAGATTTCCGTTCACCCAGCTGTTGGAAGTGTATTGAGGCTCCTCGGAATAAGGACTGTATCTTATCATAGAAACGGCATTGCCGTCCGAATAGGTGAACGAGTAAGATTCGGACGGACTTCCGTTGTAGTAAGTGTCATATCCGGTTATGCAGCCGTCGGAATTGACAGTGAATTCGTATATTTCAGTGTTACTGTATGTTCCGCTCTGATAGACTATATCCATTATAAATCCGCCGTCTTCATACGTGAGCGTCATTTCGGTTGTCGATGTGTTTACGCCGTCGGTAGAATTGGCTACAGCCTTAGTAAGTCTGTCCTCCCCGTCATAATAGTATCGGATCCTGTCATCCCCGTCTTCTTCATAAATGATGTCCAGAGTCTTGACTAATCTGTCGAAATGCTCGTACGGGTCGCAGCCGCTTGTCTGAGGATCTCCGCCCGGGTTTTCTTCCTCAGCTCCGAACGACTTGCAGCGTACGTACATCCCGTAGCCGACCGAACTGCTTGCAATCATAAGCCTGTCAGCTGTCGGCATATAAAATTCCAGCGTTCCGCTGTCGGATGCTATCATCCCGTTTTCCGCATTGTCATAAGTGAAGGAGCCTTCCAAAATCAGATCGGACTTGGAAATGCCAGTAACAACGCCGTTGCTTACTGAGGCCGAACCTTCTGTCCGGTAAATATTTATGATGCCTCCGTCAGTGACCTCGACGAAAGTGTCCGCATAGTCATATGAGTTCTTTTCCTTCCATACAGCATCATCCGGGTCAGTGCCTTCGTAGAAATCCACCGATGCCCACAGTCCGATTATGGATGCCGATCCGCTTCCGGAGCCTCCGCGGTGGGTGTCTTCACAGGAAACGGCTCCCGACAGGAGTACGGCAGTGGCAACTATTGCTTTGAGAGTACGTGAAATAAGATTTTTCATTGTTCTGGAAGTTTTTACGCAAATGTTTCTTCTGGTTTTGAGATTTTCCCTGCAAAAATATGAAATAAACACATAGAAAATGAAACTTATAGACTATTTTTGCAGCAGATTTTCCGGCGTTACGGAACGGTTCCGCAGGGCGGACCGGAAAAAAGAGATTCAGATATGTCAACGTTAAGGTTCAAGATGGTGGAGACGGCCTTCGGGAAAAAGCCGTCAGAAGTGGAAATCCCGTCCGGACGTCCGTCCGAGTACTATGCGATGTATGTGTTCAACAGGGAGAAGATGTTCAAATACCTTCCTGTAGACGTGTATACAAAGTTGATCAACGTCATCGATACAGGCTCGACTCTCGACAGGAGCATAGCCGACGAGGTGGCTGCCGGGATGAAGAAATGGGCCGTGGAGATGGGCGTGACGCATTACACCCACTGGTTCGCCCCACTGACCGAAGGGACGGCCGAAAAGCACGACTCCTTCATCGAACACGACGGCAAGGGAGGCATCATCGAGGAATTCTCCGGCAAGCTCCTCGTGCAGCAGGAGCCTGACGCCTCGTCCTTCCCCAACGGAG
>CASFLY010000038.1 GCA_949295645.1 uncultured Bacteroidales bacterium
CTTCGAAAGGGCCAACTACCCTATCGGCACCCCTGGAGGCGGTTCGGGAATATGCCCTACCCAGAATCTCGTGGACGCCTACGAATACAAGGGAGAGCAGACGGACGACCCTTACGAGAACAGGGATCCGCGTTTCTACTACACTATCGTCAGGAACGGGGACTCATGGAACGGAAGGACAATGGAAATATATCCGGGCGGGACGGACGACCCGTCCAATACCAACGCCTCCCCTACCGGATACTATCTGAGGAAGTTCCTGAACGAGAATCTGAACCTTACCAACGATGCCGCCGAAATCCGCAGCTGGATCGTGTTCAGATATGCCGAAATCCTGCTTAATTTTGCCGAGGCCATGAACGAGGCATACGGGCCGGACGATGCGCACGGATACGGGATGACGGCTCGCGAAGCCGTGAATGCAGTGAGGGCGAGGGCCGACGTCGGGATGCCGCCGGTGGACGTACCTTCCGGGGATGTCGCCGCAATGCGCGATGCGATAAAGCATGAAAGGCAGATAGAATTCGCGTTCGAGGATCACCGCTGGTGGGACCTTCGCAGATGGGAAGATGCCGGGGACGTGCTCAACTCGCCGGTAAGAGGTGTCAGGGTAACACAGGACGGAGACGGCTTCCAGTACACTTATTTCGATGTTGCGAACAGGGTTTTCGAGGCGCCGAAGATGAACCTCTACCCTATCGCCCAGGAAGAAATCGTGAAATCCGGCAATGTCCTGACCCAGAACCCGGGATGGTAATCATTAATAAAAACAGATTGAACATGAAACTTCTTTTGAAAACCCTTCTGGCAGCCGTAGCCGCAGTATCGGCCGGCCTGCTTGCAGCATCCTGCGAAAAGGCGGACAGCGACAAGCCATGGGGAAATGCATTGATATACATGCCTCAGGCAAACTATTCGCCATATACGGTCCCGAATTCCGGAGATGAGACAAACGTAAACCAGAACTGGAGGTTCGAGGATGACCGTGTCCTGATATTCCTCGGAGTATACCGGGCAGGTCTCGAAGAACTGGAGGAATATTCCGTAAACATCTCGACAGGCACGGAGGTTCTTGAGAATACCACCCTGCTTCCAGCTTCGGAATACACCCTGCCTTCAAGCGTCACGTGTCCGGCCGGCAAGAGGGATGCAACCTTCTACCTGTCAGTGGATCTGGCTTTCCTTCAGGCCAATTCTGCGACCGACTATTCCCTGAGAGTGACCATTTCAGACCCGAGCAGATACAGCCTCAACGAAAGCCTCTGCTCCACTGACGTGTTCATCGACACGGATGCCCTTCTCGGCAAACTGACAGAATAGTCCGTATGAAAAAGATCCTGCCGTTGTGCATTTTACTGATAATGACCGTACAGACCCTGCCAGGCCAGACCTCTGTCCACGGCAGGGTCTGTGTACATCCTGACGGGCGCTTCCTGATGTATGAGGACGGGACGCCGTTCTTCTGGCTCGGAGACACCGCCTGGCAGATGTTCCACAGACTCACTGTCGAAGAATCTAAAATATATCTGACCGACAGGGCCATGAAAGGATTCACTGTCATCCAGGCCGTATGCCTTGCAGAGCATGGCGGTCTCTCCAGTCCTAACGCCGAAGGCGAGATGGCATTTACGGACACGGCCTTTACAGTCCCGAATGACAGATATTTCGACCATATCCTACGGGTCGTGGACATGGCGGATTCTTTGGGTCTTGTCATGGGAATCCTTCCTACGTGGGGCGACAAGTTCAACCTCAAATGGGGACCCGGTCCGGAAATCTTCGATACGGAAGAAAAGGCGTACTCCTACGGACTGTACGTCGGAAACAAATTCAAGGACAGGGACAATATCGTCTGGATTCTCGGAGGAGACAGACCAGCGGACAGCAGGGAACATATCATACGCGCCATGGCGAAAGGCATAGCCGTCGGACTCTGCGGAAAGGAAGACTATTCCTCCTGTCTGATGACCTACCACCCGTGGGGAGGTACCTCCTGCTCGAAATGGTTCACAGACGAACCATGGCTCGACTTCTACATGCACCAGAACGGAC
>CASFLY010000039.1 GCA_949295645.1 uncultured Bacteroidales bacterium
ATAGGCTTAGGCTATGTAGGACTGCCCCTTGCACGCCTTTTCTCGAAAAAGTTCAGGACCACCGGCTATGACCTGAATCCGGAAAGGGTCAAGGCCATAATGACAGGGCACGACAGGACACTCGAAGTGGACGATGCCCTCCTGAAGGAAGCGATAGAGAAAAACGGTCTCGTATGCACGGACAGGCTGCAGGATCTGGGCGGCTGCAATTTCTATGTCGTGGCCGTACCAACCCCTGTCGACATCAACCATAACCCGGACCTCACTCCCCTGCTCGAAGCAAGCCGGGCGGTCGGAAGCATCATCGGAAAAGGCGACACGGTCGTCTATGAATCGACCGTTTACCCGGGAGTGACGGAAGAGGAGTGCATCCCCGTGATAGAGAAGGTGTCGGGGCTGAAGCTGAATGAAGATTTCTTCGCCGGATATTCTCCGGAAAGGGTCAACCCGGGAGACAAGGAGCATACGGTAGAAAATATCGTAAAGATCACGTCCGGTTCTACCCCCGAAGCGGCAGACCTTATCGACAGGGTCTATGACACGGTTCTGGAAAACGGCACCTGCAAGGTTTCCTCCATCAAGGTGGCGGAAGCTGCAAAAGTGATAGAAAACAGCCAGCGAGACATAAACATAGCATTCGTGAACGAACTGTCCAAGATATTCTCCCTGATGGGAATAGACACTCTGGAAGTACTGGATGCGGCTGCGACCAAATGGAATTTCATCAGGATGAATCCGGGGCTCGTGGGAGGGCACTGCATTTCGGTGGATCCCTATTATCTGGCCCAGTGCGCCCAGAGACACGGATACAATCCGGAAATAATCCTGGCCGGACGTCGGGTCAATGACGGGATGGGGGCATACGTAGCCAACCAGACCATAAAGCTGATGCTGAAGAAAGGCATCCAGGTGCTTAAATCGAAAGTCATCATTATGGGATTCACGTTCAAGGAGAACTGTCCGGACGTAAGGAATACCAAAATCATCGACATATACAGGTCTTTGGAAGAGTATAATGTGTATCTGACGGTCTATGATCCATGGGCAAGCCGGGAAACGGTGAAAAAGGCATACGGGATAGACATTGTCAACACCCTGCCCGGAGAGAAATTCGACGCGGCCATAGTGGCGGTGGCCCATGGGCAGTTCCGCAGGCAGGAGGTGGATATGGATGCCCTTCTGAATCCGGTGCATGTCATATATGACGTCAAGGGAATCCTGCCCCGGGAAATCGTGGACGGAAGGCTGTAGACAATGACTGACAAGGCGATAATGATAATTGGATTTCGAAGAAATCCGTAACGACGGTTCGATGAATTCCCTGGTCCTGAATGACATGAATTCGTCGAACTGACGTTAAATAAACGAAACGGGATTGGAATGGCAAATTTTGCAATAGTCGGCGTGGCAGGCTACATAGCGCCGAGACATCTGAAAGCGATAGCCGACACAGGGAACAAGGTAGTGGCGGCATACGACAGGTTCGACAGCGTGGGCAGGCTCGACGCTTCGTTTCCGGACTGCGAATTCTTCACGGAACAGGAGCAGTTCGAAGCCTGGATAGACAGGGCAAAAGGCACCGGAAACCAGGTGGACTGGCTTGTGGTATGCACGCCGAACCACACACACATCCCTTATTGCCGGTACGGACTCAAAAACGGTATGGACGTGATATGCGAAAAGCCGGCAGCCCTGCATGTTTCGGAAATCGATGAAATCGCAAGGCTTGAAAAAGAGACAGGGCACAAAGTCTACAACATCCTGCAGCTCAGGCTGCATGACAGCATCGCAGCCCTGAAGGAACGGATAGACAACGGGCCGGCCGGCAGAAGATACAATGTCGAACTGACTTACATTACGTCCCGCGGGAAATGGTACTATGCCTCCTGGAAAGGAGACAATCACAAGAGCGGCGGGATTGCGACCAACATCGGAGTCCATTTCTACGATATGCTTCAATGGATTTTCGGTCCGGTAAAGGAAAATACAGTAAATATTTCGGCTTTCGACAGGGTCGCCGGACGGCTCGAACTCGAAAAGGCTTCCGTGAAATATTTTCTGAGCATCAACGGAGACTGCCTGCCTCCCGACGCCGTCCAGGGAGAAAAACGCACATACCGTACCCTTAACATAGACGGTGACGAATTCGAATTCAGCCGGGGATTTACGGAGCTGCATACAAAAAGCTATGAAAAGATACTCGGAGGCGAAGGCTTCCGCATTTCCGAATCGAGGAACTGCATTGAGATAGTGGAGACCATACGCAAGGCTGCGCCCGCAGGGCTGACCGAAGGCTGTCATCCATTGGCATACGGACCGATGGCCAGGCATCCTTTCGGATGGGATGACGTTAAATATTAGGCCGGGGACAGGATGTCGGGACTCAACCCGGAACCGGCATCGGAACTCCGTATGCCGGGATAAAGTAAAAAAGGATTCGCATTCAGGATAAAATACGATGAAAAGCAGCAGCACGATAAAAATGGTGGACCTGAACGGCCAGTACCTCAGGATAAAGGACGAAATCGACGATGGGATCCGCAAGACGATAGAGAGTTCCGCCTTTATCAACGGGCCGGCAGTCCGGGAATTCCGGGAAAATCTGGGCAGGTACCTCGGAGGAATCGATGTAATCCCCTGTGCCAACGGTACGGACGCCCTCCAGATAGCTCTGATGGCACTCGGGCTGAAACCGGGAGACGAGGTGATAGTGCCTGCCTTCACGTATGTGTCTTCGGCGGAAGTCATAGCCCTGCTCGGACTGACTCCGGTAATGGTTGATGTGGATCCGAGGACGTTCAACGTAACAGTCGGAAACATACGCAAAGCCTTGACATCCAAAACAAAAGCCATCATTCCCGTGCACCTTTTCGGCCAGAGTTGCGATATGGAACCGATTATGGAGTTCGCGGCCGGGCATGGCCTGTATGTCATAGAAGACAATGCCCAGGCTCTCGGGGCCGACTATTGTTTCTCCGACGGACACAGAGTTATGACAGGTACAATAGGCGACATCGGCTGCACCTCTTTTTTCCCCTCGAAAAATCTCGGATGCTATGGAGACGGAGGGGCCATATTCTGCAAGGACAAGGAACTGGCCGGGAAGATAGCCATGATAGCGAACCACGGGCAGAAAATCAAATACCACCATTCGGTCATAGGCTGCAACTCCCGTTTAGACACTATTCAGGCAGCGATACTAAATGTAAAACTCAGGCACCTCGACGAGTACTCTTCAGCAAGACGCAAGGCGGCGGAATACTATACTTCGAAGCTGCGTGCCTTCGATCCCGGGGAGAAATTCTTCGAGACTCCCGCAGACTGCCCGTCGAAAGGAAGCCATGTATGGCACCAGTACACCCTGAAAGTCAGGAACGGCCTCAGAGATGCGCTGAAAGCCTATCTCGCCAATCTCGGGATACCTTCCATGATCTATTATCCCCTGCCTCTGAACGAACAGCAGGCATACAAAGGCATTGCCCGTGAGGGCGAACCTCTTCCGCATTCGAAAGAATGCGCCGGATCCGTGCTTTCACTGCCTGTCCATACCGAACTTACCGCCGATGTCCAGGATGAAATCATTGCCTCGGTCATCGGATTCTTCTCCAAGACCGTCTGAAAATCTCTCCGGTACGAATGTCCGGAATGCCATATACAGATTATGAATTATTTCCTACACGAATCATCGTATGTCGACCAGGGCGCCAGAATCGGCGACGGGACGAAAATCTGGCATTTCTGCCACGTGCAGAAAAATGCCGAGATAGGTAAAAACTGCTCGCTGGGGCAGAATGTGAACATAGGGTGCAATGTGAAAATAGGCAACGGAGTCAGGATCCAGAACAATGTCTCGGTCTATGAAGGGGTCGAACTCGAGGACAATGTCTTCTGCGGGCCGTCCTGCGTCTTCACAAACGTGCTCATTCCACGGGCCCATTTCCCGGTAAACGGAGTGTATGCCAGGACTGTGGTCAGGGAAGGGGCATCGCTCGGGGCGAACTGCACGGTGGTCTGCGGACATACCATAGGCAAGAGTGCGATGGTGGCCGCCGGGGCCGTAGTGACATCGGACGTAAAGGATTATGCACTGATGGCCGGTGTGCCGGCAAAACAGATAGGCTGGGTATGCGAATGCGGGAGACGCCTGGACGGCAGTCTGGAATGCGGATGCGGCCGGTCCTACAGACTGACAGACGGCCATCTCGTAAAAACCCGTTGATTTCCTGCAAAAAGCACCGCAGCACAGACATCCCTAACAAGACTCCGCAACACTGTCATCCCGGACAAAACACCCCGACACTGTCATCTCGGACAAAACACCGCAACACTGTCATCTCGAGCGCAGTCGAGAGATCTGCTACTGAATCACACAAAAATGGAAGAAAAATCAAAAACCCGCGAGCATAAAATCTTCAAGGTGACAATCATCGGAAGCATCTGCAATTTCTGCCTGCTCATATTCAAGTTCACGGCAGGGATTGTGGGACAGAGTGCCGCCATGATAGCCGATGCCGTACACTCTCTGTCGGACTTCATCACCGACATCATTGTCCTGGTCTTCGTGCACATAGCCGGCAAGCCTCAGGACAAGGACCATGATTTCGGACACGGAAAATACGAGACCCTCGCAACTGCGATCATAGGGGCCGTGCTGTTTTTCGTGGGTGTCGGAATCTTCTGGAACGGAGCCAAATCGGTCTGGGGCGTAATCCACGGGCAGCAAATCGAAGCTCCGGGCACCATAGCCCTCTATGCAGCCCTCATATCCATTGTGCTAAAGGAAGCGCTGTACTGGTACACGAAAATAGCCGGCGAGAAGATGAAATCCAAATCGGTGGTGGCCAATGCCTGGCACCACAGAAGCGATGCCTTTTCTTCCATCGGGACTGCGGCAGGCATCGGAGGAGCCATCCTGCTCGGAGAAAAATGGAGGGTGCTGGATCCGATAGCCGCCATAGTCGTGAGCTTTTTCATTATCAAGGTGGCCTACAAACTGTTCAAGCCGTGCATCGACGAACTGATCGAAAAATCACTGTCGGACGAAGTAGAACAGGAGATAACGGATGTCCTCCTGTCTTTCCCGGAGGTAAGCAGCCCGCACAACCTCAGGACAAGGCAGATCGGAAACAACTGCGCCGTCGATGTCCACGTCAGGATGGACGGGAATATGACCGTGGAGCAGTCGCATGCCGTCACAAGGGAGATGGAAAAAAAGCTGAAAGAGCTGTTGGGTAAAGATGCCTTCATCAGCATACATGTCGAACCGGCAGTCAGAGCCTCCGTCTGACAAAGCCGAAGAACCTGTTCAGACCCTCTTCAAGTCTCGCCCTCGGACAGGCAAGGTTCCAGCGGAGCCAGCCCTCCCCTTCCGCACCGTACATGGTACCGGAATTGAGCCAGATTCCAGCCCTGGAAATCAGTTCCTCCTCCATGACTTCGGAAGGTTTGCCCAGAACGCGGCAGTCCATCCAGGCGAGATAGGTGCCCTGGAGGTCGGCAACCGGAAATTCAGGCAGATGCCGGCTGCAGAACCCTTTCATATAATCGTAGTTGCCTTTCAGATAGACAAGGAGTTCTTCAAGCCAGTCCTCTCCGGAATTGTAGGCGGCTATGGCAGCGATGACCCCGAAAGGATTCACGTCGCAGACTTCGTTGACGTTGATGGCCCTGTCTATCTTTGCCCTGATTTCCGGATCCGGAGCTACGATATTGGCTATCTGCAGACCGGCTATGTTGAAAGCCTTGCTTGGAGACAGACAGGTCACGGAATGCGCATGGAAATCCTCCGAAAGCGATGCGAACGGGATATGCCTGTGCCCCGGATAGACTAACTCGCAGTGTATCTCGTCGGAAACCACGATCACTCCGTTCTTCCGGCAGATCTCCCCCATCCTGAGCAGTTCCTCCCGTGTCCACACCCTGCCGACAGGATTGTGCGGACTACAGAGCAGGAAAACCCTGACTTTCGGATCGGCAGCCTTTGCCTCGAAATCGGCGAAATCCACCTCGAAAGAATCTCCAGCCTGAAGCAGAGGGGATGACACCGCCTCGCAGCCGTTGTTCCGGATGGATGAATAGAAACAGTTGTAGACGGGAGTCAGAATAAGGACCTTGTCTCCCGGCACTGTCAGAGCCTTGATGATGGCCGATACGGCAGGTACGACTCCAGAGATGTAGATGATGTCCTCTTTTCCGATGGCCAGCCCGTGACGTCTCGAAAACCAGCCTGTCACAGCATCGTAATACTCGTCCGGCACTCTCGTATATCCGAAAATCCCGTGGCTGACGCGTTTCTGCAGGGCTTCTATGACAGCGGGCGCCGTCCTGAAATCCATATCCGCCACCCAGAGCGGAATGACATCGTCATCGGGAGCGCTGTCCCATTTACAGGAATTCGTTCCGCGACGCGGAATCAGTTCATCGAAATCGTATTTCATTTTTCCTTTGTTTTTTATCTTTTCTTGAAGAATTTTCAGAAATCAAGCCTGAGGCCGGCGAGTACCGTTGCACGCGGCATCGGATAGCCGGACATGATTTCGTAGCGCTGCGCAAGGAGGTTTTCACCCTTGGCGTAGACGGAAAGCCAGTCGAGAATGCGAAAACTGCACCTCAGATCCCAAAGGACATATTCTTCCGTGGCGGACGAAGCGAGATCGGTATAAAGCCCGGATATATACTGGATGCCGGTGGATGCGCTCCAGCGGCCTTTTGTAAAATCCGCACCGACGTAAAGTTTGTGCCGGGGCGATGCGAGTACCGGATTCTCCATGTGAAGCCAACTGTAGTTTCCGTAAATGTTCCACACCGGATTGAAACGGTAGGAAAGTGCAGCCTCGGCGCCCCAGTTCTCTATCTTGCCCGAGTTTTGGTTCAGCATACCGCTTCCGGAAGGATTCGGCAGCCGCATTATCAGATTGTCTCCGTTTATGTAGAAGACATTGGCCTCATAGTGAAGCTTCCCGTCCACAAGGTCCTGGGAAGCGGAAAGTTCATAGCTCCACAGCCGCTCCGGCTCAAGGTCCGAGTTCTGCGGCGGAAACATATACATTTCCCTGATGGTCGGATTCCTGTAGCCCTTGCTCGCCATAAACTTCAGTCCGGCATTTTCCGGGAGGTGCACTGCGATTCCCGCCTGGGGAACAAGTTCCGTTCCGACCGTGGAATGATGATCCACCCTGATACCGGCATCCATGGTTATCCACTTGCCGATGTCCTGGCGGAAGTCCAGATAGGCGGCATACTCGTCCACCGCCTTGTCGGCCAGAACTTCGGCATGTCCGTCAGTCAGATATTCATTCCTGGATTCCCCGCCGAAATGGAAATAATCGAAACCGAGAGTAAGCCTGTTGCCCTCGAAAAGCCGCGCGCTCTGGTACCAGGAAACCCCGTACATCTGGTCGAAAGAGATAAACCTGTAGTCCAAAGGGGCTTCTCCGGCACTATAGCCGTCATTGATCCAGTGATCTCCCCAGTTGTAGAAGAAACTCAGCGAACCGGATGTCCTGTCATAGTCGTTTTCCACTGCGATTGTAGCCATCCCGCGGGTGATCTTCTGGTCGCAGTCAGTCAGCGGTGCATATACGGGGCCCGGATTCGAAGCGTTGAAATGTGTAAGGTTCGCGTCAGCCCACACCTTCCAGTTGTCAGTGAAATCATATCCAAGCTTGACATAGCCTCCGTACTGTTCGAAGCCCATATTTTCACGATGCCCGTCAGTACGGTTGTAGGATGCCGAAAAGACGCTGCTGAAACGGTCTTTCCTGATCGTGTTGGAGACTTCTCCGAGGAAAGTCCCGTACGAACCGCCTGCAAGATCGGCTGAAGTCCGGATGCCGTTCTCCTGCATCCTGCGGGTAACGATATTCACTACCCCTCCCATGGCATGGCTGCCGTACAGTACGGAAGCCGGGCCTCTCAACACTTCCACCCTTTCGGCTATCATAGTCTGGCAGGCATCCGAAATCGGGTGTCCCATCAGGCCCATATACTGCGGATGCCCGTCGATAAGGACGAGGACGCCCGTGGTCGGAATCCCGGCCTGTACGGAGCCTCCTATCCCCCGGACAGACATCTGCACTGCCGAGCCGTCGGACACTCCGTATCCGAGCAGACCCCGCGACGTGGAGTAAAAGCCGGGAACAGCATTGTTCAGCACCGGCAGCACCGATGTCGACACACTGTTTTCCAATGTCTTGCGTTCCACGACAGAAACGGTCATGGGCAGGTGACGCACATCCGTCTCATTCCGGGTTCCCGTCACCACCACCTGGCTTATCGTATCTTTCCTTTCGGCCGGGGCTGCTTCATTGCCGGCAGCAGGCCGGCTCTCCGACGCGACACTTCCATTGGCCGGAACCGGCCCCGCCATAAACAGTCCGAAAGCCACTGCGGCAGCGGAAATACTCTTCTTCATCTTCCTTTCTCCTTTTCTCCCCGCAGGCGGACTTCACATCCGCATCAAAAAACACCGGGGTTATCTTACCTGCACGAGTTCGTACTGACGGGAACCCAGACCGATTTTTTCCGCATGTGCAAGACAGGTCTTGTATTCCGTGTTCGGGTTCGTATTGTCGAAATGATCATGACGGTCGTGGAAATCCGGCTTTGACATCGCGTCCGTAAGCTGGCTGCCAGGAAGCGGAGTCTGTTTCAGACAGGCATCCACACAGGCCTGGTCGAGGGCCAGGGGGTCGAAAGAAGCGAACATCCCCACGTCCGGGATGATAGGCGTGTCGTTTCCGGAATGGCAGTCGCAGGTCGGAGACACGTCGCATATCAAGGAAATGTGGAAATTCGGCCGGCCGTCCACCACCGCCTTGGCATACTCGGCCATACGGCAGTTCAGCTCCTTCACGGCGGCATCCTGGGCGAAATCGATGGCGTCGAAGTTGCAGGCCCCGATACAGCGGCCGCATCCTACGCAATTGTCCTGATCCACGGTCATTTTCTTCCGCGTTTCATCGAACACGAGGCCGTTGTTCGCACACTCCCGCATACACCTTCTGCAGCCCCGGCATTTGTCCTGGTCGATGATGGCCTTGCCGTTGCAGTGCTGATCCTTCTTGCCTGCACGCGACCCGCAACCCATTCCTATATTCTTGATGGTTCCGCCGAAGCCTGTCATTTCATGTCCCTTGAAATGCGTAAGGGAAATGAAGACGTCGGCATCCATTACCGCACGGCCAATCCGGGCCTCTTTCACATATTCCCCTACTTCCACAGGCACCCCTACGTCATCTGTGCCTTTAAGACCGTCCCCGATAATCACCGGACAGCCTGCCGACAATGGCGTAAAGCCGTTTTCCCAAGCGCAGTACAGATGCTCGAGCGCGTTTTTACGGCTGCCGGGATACAGGGTGTTGCAGTCTGTCAGGAACGGTTTCCCGCCGAGAGCCTTCACCGTGTCAGCCACAGCCTTGGCATAGTTCGGACGCAGGAAAGTCATATTCCCGAGCTCGCCGAAGTGCATCTTTATCGCGACGAACTTGCCGTCGAGGTCGATCCTGTCCAACCCTGCCGCCTTGACTAACCTTTTGAGTTTGTCAGCCGGCCCTTCATCCGGCCTGCAGCGGAAGTCCGTATAGTAAACTTTCGAAATGTTTTGTTTGCCCGTGTTTTCCATTTTCGGTTCCTTTATTTTTCAAAGAAATATTCCCATTGTCCGGAAACTCCCGGCCCGTCAGGCCTTCCGGTCTGCCCTCCGGTCCGAAGTCCGGAACCTTCCGCAAAATTAGGAACTGTTTTGATTTTTAACAAGAGCCGCCGGCCTGAAAGATGTCAATCATTCTGTTCGTAATAATAAGAATAGTCGATTCCTTTCATAAACATTTCACGGTCATCGATCTTATCTGTCAGGGCCTGTCTTACCAAGGCTTTTATGCGAGCCCCGTCAATAACACTCTCCCGCATGGCAGCCAAATATTCATTCTTGTCTATCCGACTCCAGTCCACACACAGTTTAAGCGACCGTTTAAGCATCAGGTCAAGCCAGATACGGGTTGCACGGCCATTTCCTTCCATAAAGGGATGGGCCACATTCATCTCGATATATTTGTCCATTATCTCATCGAAAGAAGTTTCGGGCATGCGCTCTATTGAGTGGAGCGTTTCCGGAAAATGCAGGCAGTTGGCAAAAGACATCTGCGACACGCAACTTTCCGTCAGGCGCTTCGAATTTGAACCCGTGAGCGGCACTCACGAGTTCAATGCCTTCCTGCTTCAACTTCCGTTTCAACCATCGCCAATAGTTTCCGGCTTTTTTATAATCAGGTTCGTTATTTATAGCCCGGACAATATCCGTTGCCGAAAACCACCAACAATCATTCTCATCATCACATATTGCCCGCACTTCCCTGTCATTAAAGAAGCGTATGGATTTCTTCGGTTGTTTTCGTATATCTTTCATGCAGACTAATCCTTTGTGTATCCACCGTCGAATCATTTATGGATTACAAAGGTAATAAAATAACATCTCTATGGGCTAAACTTATCCTATGTATTTCCTAACGGTCAAGTTTCATTCCGTAAATAATTGACTCAAAAAGATTCAATACCTAATCCTGAAATAGTCCAGCACAGCCTTATAGTTGTCTTGCGCGGTAAGGCAGGTATCAGTCAGGTAACCAGGGATATGCGGCCATTCGCGGAGACCTCGGTAGTAAAACATCTTCAGTTCGTCGGTAATTATGAACGGTACTATCCCATGATTCAGGCATTCTTTGAACATAACAAGCCTGCCGACGCGTCCGTTGCCGTCCTGGAACGGATGTATTGCCTCGAAGCGCTGGTGAAAATCCAGGATGTCTTCCAGTTCTATGGGATGTTTTGTCCGATACTCCTTTAATAAAGAGCGCACTGCTGCCCCGACTTTTTGAGGAGGGACAGTCTCCTGTCCGCCGACCTCATTCGGCAGGCGCTTGTATTCACCGACTGCAAACCACGGCTTCGAGGCATCGGAAGTTCCGGATTTAAGTAGCCTGTGCAGCTGTTTGATCATACTCTCGGAAAGCGGTTCCCAGGCATTGTCTATTATAAAATCTATGCAACGGAAGTGATTGGTCGTCTCGATTATGTCATCCACTCTGACTGCCTTGTCCGTAATGCCAATAGTGTTTGTTTCGAATATGTAGCGAGTCTGTTCTTCCGTAAGACGGCTGCCTTCGATGTGATTGGAATTATAAGTCAGTTCTATCTGGGTACGATGATAGATGCCGCCTTTGATTTTTCCTTCTTTCTGTTCGCGCAGAATCTTCAAAAGCGGTGAAATCCGTTCTTTGGCATTCTTTCTGGACGGCAACGGAGCCTCAGCGGGAATATTCCATGTTTTTCCCACTAAGTATGCCCCTGAGATTTTACCCTGGGAACAATAATTTCGGATTGTCCTTTCTGCAACACCATGGGATGCAGCATATTCTTTCACTGAAATTAAATCCATATCTATCGGCAAAATAATATCTAAATCCTGACAAATATAAGCATTTTCTTGCCGATAACGGCAAAATATGGACTGCGGGAATTCGATTCTGCGACCTGTCTCCGGCTAAATTCTGTCGTGCACCGCTGCCGCACTCGGACATTTACAACTACGCTCCGGCAGAGCCCGGGCACGATCCGGTTCTACGCCCGTCTTGCACGTAAATTATCATTTATAGTTACCCCCGCACCCGCAGTTTCATAATTTTTGGGGATTGCCGCGCCCGGGCATCCGCAATACCTTTGCATCCGGATTCGGGAAATACCGGAAAGCGGCCAGGTCAGCGAATACCGGAAAGCGGCCGGATCCGCAACAGGAAACAACGTCAGACTACAGGAAACAACGTCAAACTACAGGAAACAACGTCAAACTAACAGATAAAGACATGAAAAAATTTTTAAGTTCACTTGCTGCTGTCGCAGCAATCGCAATGGTTCTTCCGGCCTGCGACAAAGACAACGGGAAAAACGGTAACGGGGAAAACGGCACAGGGGTTGCCGAAGCGGTGGCCGGTACCTATGAAGGTACGTTCGCCATGTCCGTGAGCGGTTCATCCGCCGGTTCCGAGAATCTCGGCTGCACTGTTACGGCAGTCTCGGACAACACGGTAGACATCGCTCTGGATGAATTCTCGGCAATGGGTACGATGACATTCTCTCTGACGGCCAACGGCGTAACGGTGACAGAAACTGCCGACGGATATTCCCTCGAAGGCACCATCGACACTATGAGCGGGGAAACCCGCGTGACGGGAAGCGTTTCCGGGACGATCGGCAAAGACAAGACCGCATCCATCACTTTCACGTTCAAACCGGGAGCCATGCCTATGAACATAACCGGGGTCTTCACGTCTCCCGCCGCATCCGCAGATGAGGATACCGACCAGCCCTCGACTGAAGAACAGGCGAACCGATGAAACATCCGGGCAAAATGCTCCTGCCTGTCATCACGGGAATGGCGGCGATGCTGTTCACGTCCTGCGAAGACGGGCTCCTGAAAGGCCTGTACGATGAGGCGCAGGAGAAATCCGAATACGGGTTCATACGGACGGAGACGATGAACAGCCACGGCTCCGTCTATATAAACTCTTCCGTATACACGCAGTGGGTCTACATCGATTTCGCAAATGAAGAAACGGTCACCGTGGACATGACTGCGGGAGAAGAGGCCCCAGCCGGCTGGGACATGGCCGTACACAGGTACGACACGAAGACCAACGGAGGCAGTGCCGCCATGACGGAATACACATCGGTGGAGGATTTCGCGGCCTCGGGCACTGTCCCTTCGGCCGAGGCTTTCACCGAAGACATCTGGACAGAGGATGTCATCGCCACGGATATGAGCGGAATGATGGACGGGAACATCGTCTATGCCGAAGACTGGTACAATCCGGAACTGTCGCTCTGGCTGGATGTGGACACCTCGACGATGCCGCCTGTCTACACTATGTCGGACAAAGTCTTCGTCCTGAAGACAGCCGACGGCAGGATGTATGCGCTCAAATTGGAGAACTACATGAATTCTGCTGCAGACAAGGGGTATATGACGATACAATACATGACGGTCAGCCGATAGAGGAAATTCTGCAGTACCGGAGGCAAGCCCGGGTCACTAACGGATAGAAGATGCCATGAAAATAAAATTCAGTATAGCAGCCATAATATTAATATTGATACCGGCTCTGGCAGCCGGCCAGTACCGGATCGGCGGACAAATCTGCGACCGCTCCGGCGAACCGCTTGCCGGAGCAGGCATCACGGTGAGAGGACTTGCAGGGATCGGAACCATTGCCGATGAAAACGGGAATTACACACTTCTTCTGCCCGGGAACGACACCTATGTCATCGTGGCCTCGTTCATCGGTTATATGACACAGTCGCGTACCATAAGGCCGGAAGGGAACAGAGTCCAGGACTTCGCCCTGGAAGAAAATCCTGTCGCCATCGAACAGGTAGTCGTCACCGGGACCAGGACACCGAGGACGCTGATGGACGCCCCGGTCACCACGAGAGTCATTACCGATCTGGACATCAGGAAAAGCGATGCCTCGAACGTACAGGATCTCCTGCAGATGGAGCTCCCCGGAATCGAATTCTCGTATTCGATGGACCAGCAGACCAGCATAAACTTCCAGGGATTCGGAGGGAATTCGGTACTGTTTCTCATCGACGGGGAACGCGTGGCCGGGGAAACCCTCGACAATATCGACTACAACCGTCTGAACCTCGACAATGTGGAACGCATCGAAATAGTAAAGGGGGCGGCTTCGTCCCTCTACGGCTCCAATGCGGTAGGAGGCGTGGTGAACCTTATCACCAAAGACAGCGACGAGCCCTGGTCGGTAAATCTCCGTACCCGTTACGGAGCACACAATTCCCAACGTTATGACGGCAACATTGGCATCTCTTCCGGGAAAGTAAGCAACCTTCTGAATGTGCAGGCCACATCTGTGGACAGCTACGACGTCGGCGGTCAGGGCGACTTCAACACCGTCTACGGCAACAAGGTGCTCAGCCTGAAAGACAGGCTCGTCTACTCCCCTGCAGAAAATCTGAAATTCACTGCCCGTGCCGGGTATTATGAACGGGAAAGGGATTCCGATGTGCTTGTAAAAGACAGGTACAGAGGTCTGAACGGCGGATTGAAAGGAGAATGGGAAATCACCGAAAACGCGGATATAGAAATTTCCTACTCATACGACGAGTACGACAAAAGCGACTATATGGTCGAAGAAAAGACCGACCTGCTGAACTACAGCAATGTCCAGCACAACATCAGGGCCCTGTTCAACCATACCTTCGGGTCGGTCGGAACACTGACGGCAGGAGGGGACTTCATGAACGACTACCTGATGTCCTACCAGTTCGAAGACGGAGGGAGCAGGAGCCAGTACACCGCAGACGGCTTCGTGCAGTTCGACTGGAATGCGTTCAGGAATTTCAATGTCACGGGGGCGATAAGATACGACTGGTTTTCTGAAAGGAAACTGAGCAGCATTGCTCCGAAATTAGGGTTGATGTACAAGATTGCAAACGAAAAGGCAGGCAACTTCACCTTTCGCGGCTCTTATGCAAAAGGTTTCAGGGCTCCGACACTGAAAGAAATGTACATGTCGTTCGACATGGCCGGCATATTCATGATCTACGGCAATCCCGGCCTGCAGCCCGAAGTCAGCCACAATTTTTCACTCTCGGCAGAATATTTCAAGAAATACTACAACGTCACGGTCTCCGGATTCTTCAATATGGTCGACGACGGCATCTCCACAGTCTGGAACCGGGAACTCAAGGGCATGCACTATACAAACCTCGCTTCAAGCAACATCGCCGGAGCTGACGTGACCTTTTCAATGCGGCTTCCGTGCGGAGTAGGGACGAAACTGGCCTACACTTACACGAAGGAATACACAGTAGACGGCTCGCCGTCCCTTTCCTCGACCAGACCCCATTCGCTCACCGCACGCCTCGAATACGGAAGGGACTGGAAAAACTACGGCTTCAACCTCGCCCTGCACGGACGGTTCCTCTCCCCTCTCACGACAAACGTGTACACGACCTCCTCTTTGGAATCCGTGACCCGGCAGCACTATCCGGGCTATACGATATGGAAGCTCGTATTCTCCCAAAGCATCTGGAAAGGAATCAGGCTCAATATGATAGTGGACAATCTGTTCAACTACCGACCGAAATATTATTACAGCAATTCGCCTGCTACAGTCGGAACCACCTTCGCTGCAGGCCTTGCCCTCGCCATAGAAGAAATGTTCGGAGGGAAATGAACCATAAATCGCAAGGAACCAAGATAATATAACGTGAGTTCGACGAATTTCAACTTGTTGAAAGTCATCGAACTACCATTGAAGGAGCAGAACGAAGTTCTGCGACGAGCCCCCGGCGAGGTCGGGAGCGGTTTACGAGAATGTCCGGTGGACATTCGAGAGCGAGCAGAAATGGGGGTGGCGCCCCTTGAATAGTCGGGAACGGTTTACGAGAATGTCCGGTGGACATTCGAGAGTGAGCAGGGTCGCCACAGCGACTGGGG
>CASFLY010000040.1 GCA_949295645.1 uncultured Bacteroidales bacterium
ACCAGAAACCCGGCATATAGAAATAGCAGTCTCCGGACCCGAAACCGGTGTGCAGCCTCAACCCTGCATTATAATATACGAGTTCCCCTGCCGTCACGTCCAGCTCCACTGTCGTGACCCCGTCCTCGGTATGGACATTTTTGCCGACAGTCACGGGAAGCTCGCGGCCCGAAGACAGAACCCCGTCCCGCGTTTCCGAAAGATTGAAGGTTTCGGCAGGATTCCCCGGAGATTTCAGGGTAATGCTCCAGCTTATTGCCGGTTCCTGCGCCAGAGCACAGCACGCAAAGCCGGTTACGGCTGTGAAAACAGTCAGTATCTTTTTCATTCAGTGTCTTTTTATGCGGTTGTTTTCAAAAAGGGGATGTGTCAAAATGATAAATTTTGACACACCGTCCGGAATCAGCAGGCTATTCAAGCCCGGACAGACAGTCCGTCACGTTCTTTCCGATTCTTGCGAGGACATCTTCGGTATCCTCGGCTTTTACGAACCTGTCTCCGGTGATATGCTCGTAAAGTTCTATGTACCTGTCGGTGATGCTGCTGACTATTTCAGGGGTCATCTCAGGCACCTTCTGTCCCTCTTTACCCTGGAACCCGTTGGCCATCAGCCATTCGCGGACAAACTCCTTGGAGAGTTGCTTCTGCTTCTCACCCTTTGCGAGCCTCTCTTCATAACCGTCGGCATAGAAATACCTGGACGAATCCGGAGTGTGGATTTCATCCATCAGATAGATCTTGCCGTTCTTCTTTCCGAACTCGTATTTGGTGTCCACGAGGATGAGCCCCATTTTCGCGGCTATCTCCGTACCTCTCTTGAAAATCGCCCTCGTGTATTTCTCCAGCTGCTCGTAATCCTCGCGGCTCACAAGCCCCGATGCTATGATTTCCTCCTTCGATATATCCTCGTCGTGCCCCTCGGCAGCCTTGGTGGTAGGGGTGATGACAGGCTCCGGGAACTTCTGGTTCTCCACCATCCCCTCAGGCAGGCTGATTCCGCAAAGCGTCCGTTTCCCTGCCTTGTATTCCCTCCAGGCGTGACCGGAGAGATAGCCCCTTATGACCATCTCCACCTTGAACGGCTCGCACTTGTGCCCCACAGTTGCCATCGGATCCGCCTCGGAAATCTTCCAGTTCGGCAGAATATCGGCGGTAGCATCGAGGAATTTCGAGGCTATCTGGTTCAGCACCTGACCTTTATATGGAATACCCTCCGGCAGGACCACGTCGAATGCCGAAATCCTGTCCGTCACTATCATTACCAAATATTCGTCATTTATGTCATAAACGTCGCGTACTTTACCGACATACTTTCCCGTCTGTCCCGGGAAAGAGAAATCTGTAGTAGTTATTGCTTTCATTATTCCTTGTTTTTATGTAAATTCACACTGATGCGGCAAAGGTAGAAAATCTACTCGGAAATCGAAAGCCGTTTCCCGGAGAACTTCCGGCATTTTCGGAGGCGGTGATGCATGATTCCGCAAAAAAGGGATTTAGCGATATGGGCGGACAGGATTTCGGATGAAAAAATGTCAGTTTCGTCCGGACATTTTGGGAACGGCTCGCACTTTGATATGCAGTGTCCCGAATCTTCTGTCCGCATTGTGACAGATAAAAGGAGATTGATATGAAAAAGTTTTTGATTGTACTGGCCTTTGTGTCGGTATGGGTAACGGGGTCGGCCCAGAACAAGGAGACCCGGCAGGAAAGGATCGAAAGATGGAAAAACGATATGGCGGAATTCAATGCACGCCGCAGCGGCGACGTGGAAAAGGAAGAGCTGCTGGATACGCTGACCTGGCTGCAGGCACAAAAAGCTGTCGAGGATTCGTCTTTCGTAGTGGAAGCAGATGCGGTCACGTTCAAATACGGCACGCGCATCCAGGTCAACTCCACGACCAACTTCATCTCGATGAACGGCGACAGGGCTGTCGTCCAGATCGCCCCGAGCTACACTTTCAGCGGCCCGAACGGAGTAGGCGGGGTCACCGTCGAAGGAACTGTATCCAATGTCCGGAAGAGTTTCGACCGGAAAGGGCGCATGAACTTTTCGATGAATGTGACCGGACGGGGGATCAACGCTACAGTATCGTTTACCGTCTACCCGGGCTCGAACAGGGTGATAGCCGAGGTTTCGCCGACATTCCATTCGAACGGCGTACGTCTCGAAGGCTATATCGTCCCTTACGACTTTTCCCGGACATTCGAGGGCACGACTTTATGACATAACGGGAACATCGGACGGAGTCCTCTGCAAATCATTGGACGAAGTCCTCTGCAAATCAGGAATATCAAAACAACGAAAGAAATGAAAAGATTAGCATTAATACTTTCAGCGGCGGCAGTCCTCAGCGTCTCATGCCAGAAAATGCCGTCGACGGCCGATCCGGACGGAGAACTTTTAGTGGCTACATCCTTCGCCGACGACGCCGACTTCTCGAAATACTCGACGTTTTCCGTAGCCGACAGTATCTTCTTCATCGGCTCGAACATGCAGGGCAGGATGGTCAGGAACAGCTTCACCGAAAGCCTGACAGACGAATTCAGGCAGATGATGGAAGCCAGGGGCTATACCTACGTCCCTATAGAAAAGGAGGAGGACGATGGTGGCGGTGACACATCCGGCAGTGAAGACACGGGAGACAGTGCAGACACAGGTGACAGTGCAGACGGCCAGGAAGGGGAAACAGACAGCGGAAGCACGGTACAGGAGGCAGACCTCGGAGTACAGCTTTCGTACGTTTATGACACAAGCTATTACGTCGACTATGTAAATCCTTACTGGTGGCTCGGCTACAGCGGCTACTGGTCTCCGTACTGGAGCGGGGCCTGGTATTACCCGTACCCTGTGACCTACGAAGTCACGACGCATTCCCTGACTGCCGACATAGCAGACCTTACCGTCACCGGAGATGATGACGAAAGCCATCCGATACTCTGGAACTGCTATATAGACGGGACTTCCGGCTCCGGGCGGTCTGACCTTATCAGATACAGAATCGCCATCCGCCAGGCATTCGAACAGTCGGATTACCTAAAAAAATGACAAGGAGACAAGAAGATGAAAAAGATATTGATTTTAGCGATAGCCGCGTTGCTCTTTTCAGCCGGAGCAGAGGCACAGGTAGGCCGCCGTTTCTATGTGGATGCAGGCTGGCAGTACAACGGTGCATTTTCCAACGGTTTTTCCCGCAACGCCTCCGGCTGGGGAGCATACGCTGAAGGCGGCTACTACTTCCTTCCGAGAATAGCTGCGGGGGTCTTTGTAAGCTACAACACGAACAACGAATATTTTCCAAAGGCCACATACGATGCTGGGAACAACACTTCCGTAACCACGGATATGTACCATTCCCTTTATCAGGTGCCGTTCGGCGCTACCCTGAGATACCGTTTCCTGTGGAAAAAGGTCCAGCCTTACGCAGAAGCCAAAATCGGAGCGAATTATGCCAGGGAGTACCAGCTCTATTCCCATTACAGCGTATACGACTCGCAATGGGGCTTCTACGTCTCGCCTGAAATAGGCATCACCCTGCATCCGTTCAACAAAAGCAACATCGGACTGCAGATCGCCGGCTATTACAGCTATGCGACAAACAGGAGCGACTATTTCAACATCAACGGATTGAACAATGCCGGATTCAAACTGGGAATCTCATTCTGAGGCCCGTTTGTATTGACAGACGGAAAAAATAGCTATATTTGGGGGTGTGTCAAAATGATAAATTTTGGCACACCCCTAAGGTGTATCGGAATTGATAAAATGCAAGGAATTGAGGATGAGGGCGACAGGAGTTTACTTCCGTAAATGGCTTAGCCCGAATCCCGATAATAACGCAGCAGTTTGCAATTATGACACACCGTCATTTTTATGGATATGGACAAGAATACACACGTGGTGATAATGGCAGGCGGTATCGGCAGCCGTCTGTGGCCGGCAAGCACGCCGGAAACCCCGAAACAGTTCATCGATGTACTCGGAGTAGGGAAATCATTGATACAGCTTACAGTAGAGCGTTTCCGTCCTTTGTGCCG
>CASFLY010000041.1 GCA_949295645.1 uncultured Bacteroidales bacterium
AATCTTGCAATCGGAGTTCGATTCTCCGGCCGAGTACAGAATCCGGATAGAGATGACCTGGAAGTCTTTGACTTTCGGGTCATTTTTTTTATTTATCTTTGCCATAGCAGACATTAAATAAATGAAGCGCTATGAAACACTCCATCTTATTATCGGCGGTGCTGCTGCTCGGAATGCTGCCGGCATGCAATACCCCACAGAACGGAACGGCTATGAAACAGAACGAGACCATCGAGAATCTGAAGACCCGCAGGGCTATCCGCGCCTACAGGGACACTGTTCCCGATATGACCCTTTTGAAACAGGTCATTGAGGCGGGAACCTATGCTCCTACCGGAATGGGAAAGCAGTCTCCGATCATCGTTGCGGTGACTGACCGTGAGACAAGAGACTATATTTCCGAACTCAACGCCAGGGTAATGGGTTCGGACAGCGATCCTTTTTACGGTGCCCCTGCCGTCCTTATTGTCCTGGCGGACAGGAATATCCCGACGTACCTTTATGATGGCTCCCTTGTTATGGGGAATCTGATGAATGCCGCGCATGCTGTCGGACTGGCGAGTTGCTGGATACACAGGGCAAAGGAAGTCTTCGACAGCGAGGAAGGCAAGGCCCTGCTGAAGAAATGGGGGATTGAGGGAGACTATGAAGGGATAGGCAACTGCATCATAGGCTATCCTGCGCAGGAAGCCCCTCAACCCAAGCCGCGCAAGCCGGACTATGTATATTATATAGAATAGTATCTTATGTCAGGCGGTCCGGACGGGAATCTACTTCTCGTCCGGCGCATAAACGACAGCCACTTACAAGAGCAGCAATGGCGGGAAGTCCGGACGGGAATCTATTTCTCGTCCGGCGCATAAAGGTACTGCTGCAGCGGAGACGGATACTCGCAGTAGTCCCCGGGAGAAAAGAACCGGTCCAGCTCGATCTTCGCATTTTCAGGCGAGTCCGACGTGTGGACTATGTTCTCCTGGGAACTCATGCCGTAGTCGCCGCGGATAGTCCCCGGTACGGCCTTGCGTGCATTGGTCGCGCCCGCCATTTCGCGGACCGTCCTGACAGCCTCGAAACCTTCCCAGCAGCAAAGTATCACAGGTGCGGCCATCATTCCGGCTTTCAGCCACGGGAAAAACGGTTTGTCTTTCAGATGCGCATAATGTTCGTCGAGGATTTCGGGCGTAAGTTGTTTCATCTTCATAGCCACGAGTTTCAGTCCTTTCTTCTCGAAACGGGAGATGACTTCTCCGACGAGACCTCTCTGCAGGGTTCCCGGCTTCAGAATTACAAGTGTTCTTTCCATATCAGTATAAATTATATTACGGCGATAAATTACATCACGGCGTCACGTATGGATTCCAGAATATTTTTTCTCCCCGTTCCTGTCAAGAATACCGTAACCCGTTAAGGCAAGGAAGAAAAAACGCGTAAATCCATGCATGTTCATGCAAATGTACGCAGAAGCATGGGGCATAGCAAATAAATTTGCGCTGAATGGACAGGCAATATGGAATAATGTCCGGAAAATCGTATATTTGACGGACTCAATTCGATGAAAAGATGGACGGAAAGAACGGAATATCACGGAGAGAATTCTTCAAGGTGACAGGTGCAGCAGGAGCGGCAGTGGCAGGGCTGGCTGCATGCGGAAATGACAGAGGGCGGAATGATGCGGGGGAAGGAGTCCATACGGGGCAGATGACTTACAGGACCAATCCGACGACAGGGGACAGGGTATCCCTGCTCGGTTTCGGGATGATGAGGCTGCCGACCGTAGGCGGCCGTTCCGCACGGGAAGGAGTGGAGGAGATAGACCAGGAAATGGTCAACAGGATGGTAGACCACGCTATGGCAAACGGCGTAAATTATTTCGACACCTCTCCGGCCTATTGCCAGGGCCTATCCGAACGGGCCACAGGCATTGCCCTCAGCCGTTATCCCCGCGACAGCTATTTCATTGCCACCAAACTTTCCAATTTTGCGGTTTCGACACAGACACGGGAAGCGTCCATCGCCATGTACAGGGCTTCGATGGAAGAACTGCAGGTGGACTATCTAGACTATTATCTGCTGCACAGCATCGGATCCGGGGGAATGAAAAACCTTGAAGACCGGTATCTGAAAAACGGGATGCTCGATTTCCTTCTGGAAGAGCGCGAAGCGGGCCGGATCAGGAATCTCGGTTTTTCCTATCATGGGGATGTCGGCGTGTTCGACTATCTGCTGTCCAGGCATGACACATACAAATGGGATTTCGTGCAGATACAGCTGAATTACCTCGACTGGCGTTATGCCAAGGAGATAAATCCGAGGAATACGAATGCGGAATACCTTTATGAGGAGCTGGCGAAAAGGGGAATACCCGCCGTGATAATGGAGCCCCTGCTCGGCGGGCGCCTTTCGAATGTGGCCGACAATATCGTGGCCATGTTGAAAGAGAGGGATCCGGAGTCGAGTGTGGCTTCGTGGGCATTCAGATTTGCAGGCAGCCATCCCGATGTGCTTACCGTACTCAGCGGGATGACAAAGATGGAGCATCTTGAAGACAATCTTCGCACGTATTCTCCGTTGAGACCCCTGAGCGGGGAGGAGTTCGGTTTCCTGCAGCGGGCCGCCGACCTTATGATGCAGTACGACACCATCCCGTGCAATGACTGCAAGTACTGTATGCCTTGCCCGTACGGCATAGACATCCCTGCAATCCTGTTGCATTACAACAAATGCCTGAACGAGGGCAACGTTTCGGTCAGCACACAGGATGAAAACTACAGAAAGGCCCGGCGAGCATATCTTGTCGGCTATGACCGCAGCGTCCCTAAACTCCGCCAGGCCGACCATTGCACCGGGTGCGACCAGTGCAGCCCCCACTGCCCGCAGAATATAGATATCCCGGCGGAACTGCACAGGATCAGTGAATATGTCGAAAAACTGAAGCAGGATACGCTCTGAAGTATGCTTTATGCGGATAAAAAAGAAGCCGATTCGAATTTTTGTTCAAAAAAATCGAAACAGTTTCTAATATTTTATATTTTTGCGGCCAAAATTTCACGACAATGGGAGGCTTTTTCGGAACGATCGCAAAGGAAGAGTGCGTAAACGACCTTTTTTACGGAACAGACTATAATTCCCATATGGGGACAAAGCGTGGCGGTATGGCCACTTACAGTCGCGAAGACGGATTCAAACGGTCCATACACAATCTGGAAAGCGACTATTTCCGCAGTAAATTCGAAGATGAACTGGACAAGTTCACCGGCAATGCCGGCATAGGCGTCATAAGCGATACGGACCCCCAGCCTATCGTCATAAATTCCCATCTCGGGAAGTTCGCCATCGTCACGGTGGCCAGGATTGCGAATATGGCGGAGCTGGAAAAAGAATTGTTGGACAGCAATATGCACTTCGCGGAACTGAGTTCCGGCAAGACCAACCAGACCGAACTGGTTTCCCTGCTGATTATCCAGGGAAAGACATTCAGGGAGGGAATCGAGAACGTGTATGCAAGGGTAAAAGGCTCCTGCTCGATGCTTATCCTGACGGAGGACGGGCTGATAGCCGCAAGGGACAGGCTCGGACGTACACCTATAATAATAGGCAGGAAAGACGGGGCGTATGCCGCCACGAGCGAGTCGTGCAGCCTGCCGAACCTCGGTTATGAGGTGGAGCGGAATGTGGGCCCGGGGGAGATTCTGAAACTGTATCCCGACCATATCGAACAGATAAGGGAGCCGGAGAAGGAGATGCAGATATGTTCGTTTCTGTGGGTGTATTACGGATTCCCTACATCGGGATACGAAGACAGGAATGTGGAGCAGGTGCGCTTCAGCAGCGGTTACAGGATGGGAAGCAGGGACGCGTCCGATGCGGATTTCGTGTGCGGAATCCCTGATTCAGGTATCGGTCAGGGGCTCGGCTATGCAGAGGGCAAGGGGATTCCGTATCACAGGGCGATCACCAAATACACTCCGACCTGGCCCAGAAGCTTTACTCCGAGCAATCAGGCGCGGCGCTCTCTCGTTGCGAAGATGAAACTGATTCCGAACAGGGCTATGCTCGAGGGGAAGAAGATAATCTTCTGCGACGATTCGATAGTCAGGGGTACGCAGCTGAAGGACAATGTAAAAGTCCTCTTCGACTACGGCGCGAAGGAGGTGCATATGCGTATAGGCTGTCCTCCGTTGGTGTACGGCTGCCCTTATCTCGGGTTTTCGGCAAGCAAGACCGATATGGAGCTCATTACCCGCAGGATAATAAAGGAGTTCGAGGGCGACGAGAATAAGAATCTGGAAAAATATTCGGATCCGACAACGCCGGAGTACAGGAGAATGGTGGATAAAATCGCAGAATCATTCGGTCTGACTTCATTGAAATTCAATACTATAGAGACTCTTGTCGAGGCAATAGGCCTCCCTAAGTGCCGTGTCTGCACGCACTGCTTCGACGGTTCCAGCCATTTTTAACCGGGTTTAACCGAGCGGTTCCGTAATCAGCAGGAGGCTTGCGGTGGCAGGTGTACGTAGGGCGGCTTTGGAGTGCGAAGGTTGGGCCGGGGAGGACAATGCCGCAAGGGAGGACGGTGCAGGAGCCGAAGATGCTGCAGGAAGAAGGCAGCCGAGGGCGAAAATGTGGAACGGGGCGCCGGAGGTGATTTGCAGTTTGCGGCGGAGGGTTTCGGTGTCTGTCTTTATGTTGCGTGCGGTGATTTCGCCCTTGGGGTAGCGGCGGGAAACGTCTTTGAGAGTGCGGTTGTTCAGCGGAAGGACTTCTTTTATGAGGAAGAACTTGCCGTTGTCGGAAAGTTCTGCGGGGAAAGATGCTGCAGGGCTGTCCGGGGCCGTGTCGGGTCGTTTCTCCGGCTCTGAAGCGGATGATTCCAGGGCTGTGTGCGGATTCCCTGGAGTGAAAATGTAGTAATGGGTGAACCGGGCAAGTTTTTCGAGGGGAAAT
>CASFLY010000042.1 GCA_949295645.1 uncultured Bacteroidales bacterium
GCTCGAAGTCACTCTGGCTGAACAGGTATCCAGGCCTGGTGAAGATCTGTCGCCGCACCACCCTTTCATTCGTCAGGTCATTGCCGTTGATGACGATATTGTTCAGGGTGGCCGGCTTTCCCTCGACTATCCTCATCTCCACATCCACCGAGTCCCCTTCGATGTTCAGTTCGACGGGCTGGAGGTTGAAGAACAGGTAGCCGTTGTCCCTGTAGAGTTTGGACACGTCGTACTCGGACTGTTTCCCGCCGCCGAAAAGCCTGTGTTCCATGGTCACGACGTCATAGACATCGCCCTTGTTTATCATCAGCACCGCATTCAGGTCATCGGTAGAATAGACCGAGTTTCCCGTCCAGGTGATATTCCTGAAATAATACTTCTTTCCCTCGTCTATGGTAAAGTCTATCTGGAGACGGCCGGGCTCCACATAATACATGGTATCCTTTATGATCCTCGCGTCCCTGTAGCCGGCCTCGTTGAATGCGCTGATAAGGTTCTTCTTGTCGTTCTCGTACTCTTTCTCGCTGAATTTCTTGGAGCTGAAAAAGTTTATCAGCCTCTTGTCCTTTGTTTTCTTCATCGAGCGGACGAGTTTTCCCTCCTTCACGCTGAGGCTGTCCCCGAAGGTTATCTTCCGGATCTTCACCTTTGGACCCTTGTTTACGCCGAAATTGACGATAATGGCACTCTTGATGAGGGTATCGCGCCTTGTCGAGACCTTCACTTCAGTCTGCAGGAAGCCTTTTTCCTTGTAGAATCTTTTGATGATGTCCGTCGAAGTCTTGGCCACATAGTCGGAAAACTCGCCTCCCCTTTTCAGGTTCAGCCTTTCCTGCAACTCCTTCTGCTCGCCGGACTTAACGCCGGAAAACGTCCACCGGGACACCCTCGGACGCTCTATGACCCGGATTTTGAAGAATGCGGTATCCTGGGACGGAGCGATGGAGTCTATCACCATCGTCACATCCTCGAAGTACTTCTGAAGCCACAGCCTTGTGACCACGGCCGAGAATTCCTCCCCCGGCACAGTCACCTCGAATCCCGGCTGTATTCCTGAAATCTTGATTATCTGATCGGAGTTTATATACTTGTTCCCTTCGACGGAAATGCCTCCGACCACATATTTTTTAGGATTGTTATAGTCTACCTGGATTTCCTTTCCGCTCTCCTGTGCATTCAGCCCGATACCTGCAGAAAACAGGACAGACAAAAAAGAAACTAAACGCCAAATTCTCATTTTCAAAAACAAATTCAAGAGTATGCCTACCTATACAAGAATATATTTGCCGATACAAATGTGCAAAGATAAATCAATTATTTAACTTTTCCATACCGTCTGTCCCTTTTTGAATAAGTCTCCAGGACGGAACGGAAAGCCTCTTTCCTGAAATCCGGCCACATCAGGTCGCTGAATACCAGTTCGGAATAAGCCCCCTGCCAGAGCAGGTAATTGCTGAGCCTCATCTCCCCGGAAGTCCGGACTATCAGATCGGGGTCCGGAATCCCGGCCGTCACGAGATAGCGGTCGAAGCCTTCCGGCCCCATCGCCATCAGCTCCTCCTCCCTCCCGGGATTCCGGGCCACTTCCAGCGCGAACTTTTTGGCGGCCTGCAGGATATCCCATTTGCCGCTGTAGCTCAGGAATATGACGAGAGTCAGGGTCCCGTTGTCCTTCGTCTTCTCCATACAGGCATCGATTTCGGAATTCAGGGCCTCCGCAAGCCTCTGTCTGTTGCCCAGGACGATAAAACGTATGCCGTTGTCGAGAAAGTTCGACAGTTCCTCCACCATAGACTTGAACATCAGTCCCATAAGGGCATCCACCTCGCTTTGGGGGCGGCCCCAGTTCTCTTCCGAGAAAGCATAGAGCGACAGATATTTCACGCCGCACTCCACTGCCGCTTCCGTACAGGCCCTGACGCTTTCCACTCCCTCCATATGGCCTGCAGTCCGGTCGAGACCGCGCTCCGTAGCCCATCTTCCGTTACCGTCCATAATGATGGAAACATGTTCCGGGACCTTCATATCCTTTTCCATATATTATCTTCCGTTTCTTATGTCTTCACCCCAGAACAGTTTGGTCGTCAGGGCCTTGATAAAATTCGAGCTGCTGAGTTTCACCCGTTTCAGGGAATATTCCGCCATAGAGATTTCCATCTTCAGATCGGTGGCGACTTCCATACTGCGGTTGTCTATCGTCAGAAACACCTTTTCGTCGCGGGCTCTCAGGGAAAGGGAGATTTTCGCGGTATAAGGCACTACGAGAGGACGGACATTGAGGTTGTGCGGGGCAATCGGAGAGACGATCAGCACCTTCGACTCGGGCATGACGATAGGGCCGCCGACACTCAGCGAATAGGCCGTAGACCCCGAACTCGTGGCTACTAAAAGGCCGTCCGCCCAATATGTAGGCAGAGGATTCCCGTCGATGCTCACGTCCACGCCCAGCATTGCCGGACCGGCCCTGTGCACCGTTATCTCATTGAGGGCATAGGGACAGATGCTTTTCAGGCTCTCTTCGTCGGACGAGGCGATGACCGCTTTCAGCAAAGGTCTTTCCTCGATGGTGTATTTTCCTGCAGACACCTCGCCGACAGCCTCGTCAGGCGTATTTTCCGAAAGGAAACCGAGCCTGCCGAGATTCACGCCCAGAATCGGGATACCCCTGTCCCCCACTATGACGGCCGACGACAGGAAAGTCCCGTCGCCCCCGACACTCACGAACAGTCCGGTCCCGTCTTCGATAACGGGCCGCTCCTCCCTTATTTCATATACGTGACAGCCGCCGGAGATGAATTTCCCTATCAGTCCAATGTACCGGGGATCGTTTTCCAGACGCCTGTTCCTCAAAAAAACAGCTACTTTCATCGTGCTTCAGTCAGCCAGTGCCCCGGCACCGGAAACGGCGCAGGCGTGCTGGCACTGGAATATTTTCCAAAATTACATTTATTTCTATGACAAACCTCGGATAATCGACAAATTTTCGCCAATATTTCATTATTTTTGTCGGCCGTTTCGCGCCAAAAGTTTCCGCAACGGCGGAGTTATCAAGATTCAGGACAATGACAAGACTTAGCGTAAACATAAACAAGATAGCGACTTTGAGGAATTCCCGCGGCGGCAATATGCCGGACGTGGAGAAAGCCGCCATCGACTGCGAAAAATTCGGTGCGGAAGGCATCACGGTGCATCCGAGGCCGGACGAAAGGCACATCAGATACTCGGACGTGCGGCTGATAAAGCCGTTGCTGAAGACAGAACTCAACATAGAGGGGAACCCGATTCCGCGGTTCATAGACCTGGTAGAGGAAGTGAAGCCGGCGCAGGTCACCCTCGTGCCGGATGCAGAGGATGCCGTCACATCGAACGCAGGCTGGGACACCTTGAAAAACAGGGATTTCCTGACGGAAGTCTGTGCAGGCTTCAGGAAATGCGGCATCAGGACGTCCATTTTCATCGACCCCGTGCCGGAAATGGCGGAGGGGGCCGCCGCCTGCGGATGCGACAGGGTGGAACTCTACACCGAATCGTTCGCGAGGCTCTACAAATCTGACCCGCCTGCTGCGGTGGAGCCGTATGTCAGGACGGCAGAGCGGGCCCGGGAATGCGGACTGGGGCTTAATGCCGGCCATGACCTGAACCTCGAGAACCTCGGATACTATCTCCGCAGGATTCCGTGGACCGACGAAGTCTCCATCGGCCATGCAATCATCTGCGACGCGCTTTATATGGGTCTGGAGAAAACTATCCGGGCATATCTGGCGGAAGTTCGGATTTTCTGATTACCTTTGTATTCATGCCGTCGCACCGGAACCACGGGTGCGACACCACTGAACACAGGGACACCGTTTCGAAAACAAACTTGAAAACATAGAACGAATAATGAAAAACGCACCACTCATCTTCAGCATTGCTGCTGTCGTAATTGCTCTTGCAGCAGGGATTTACTCATTGGTTCAGAATCCTGGAACCGCCAAGAACGCAGTCGTGAAGAATTCCGATTCCACAAGCGTGTCCATCGCCACTTCCGGAATCGTCTATGTCGATCTGGACAGAATCGTCCAGGAATATGACATGGCAAGCGACCTCGGCGCAGTAGTAGAGACAAAGGTGAAGAACATCCAGGACGAAGTGACCAGAAGAGGAAAGAATCTCGAAAACGAGATGATCGAATTCCAGAACAAGATAAACAAGGGCCTCATCACACGTTCGGTAGCGGAAGTCCAGAGTCAGGAGCTCCAGAAAAAGGAAGCGGAGTTCAACGAGTACGCAAACCAGAAGAACAATGAAGTCATCGAGGAGCAGACCGTGATGATGAACCAGATAGCTGATGCCATCCAGACTTTCATAAGCAAATACAACGAGGAGAAGAAATACACCATGATCCTCACGAACCAGAGAGGCGTTCCCGTAATAACGGCCGATCCGTCCCTGGACATCACCGACGATGTCATCACCAGGCTGAACGAGGAATACATCAAGGAAAAGAACAAAAACAACAAATAATTGAGAATAGCCATACTGTCCTGCTTCTACCCTTACAGGGGAGGGATATCCCAGTTCAACGCCTGTCTGTACACGGAACTGGGCAGGGAACACACGGTAAAGGCCTTCAATTTCAAGAGGCAGTATCCGGAATTCCTGTTCCCCGGGAAGACACAGTATGTCACGGAGGACGACGAGGCCGTGAAAATCGAAAGCGAAAGGCTTTTGGACACGGCCAATCCTTTTTCCTATGTCACCACACTCGGGAAAATCAGGGAATGGAATCCGGACCTGCTCATAGTACGGTACTGGATGTCCTGGTTCGCCCCGTCCCTCGGGTACATCACCCGCAGGATGAAAGGCAGGTGCAAGGTCATTTCGATTCTCGACAATGTCATACCGCACGAGCCGAGATTCTTCGACACTCCTTTTACCGGATATTTCCTGAAAGGCAGCGACGGCTGCATCACCCTCTGCGAGGCCGTGGCGCAAGACCTTCTGAAATTGAGGCCGGACATCAGATACAGGGTGATACCCCATCCGCTATATTCGCATTTCGGAGAGAAAAAGGCGCGTCCGGAAGCTGAAAGGAAACTCGGTCTGCTGCCGGGGAAAAAGAACATCCTGTTTTTCGGCCTGATCAGGGAATACAAGGGTCTCGACATCCTGATAGAGGCATTTTCCGGACTTGGAGAAGAGTACCAGCTGATTATCGCCGGAGAGCCGTACGGTTCTTTCGGAAAATACGCGGAAATGATAGAGAAGTCGGGAGCGAAAGAGCGCATCTTCACCTGCCTGCACTACATAAGGGACTCTGAAGTCACGGACTATTTTTCAGCCGCAGACGTGGCCGTGCTTCCGTACAGGAGCGCGACACAAAGCGGGATCAGTTCGGTGTCATACCATTTCGAAGTGCCGATGATAGTAACGGATGTCGGCGGGCTGAAGGAAAGCATAGGAGACAAGGGAACCGGCATAGTAGCCCCGGAAGTCTCCCCCGGGGCTGTCAGGGAAGAAATACTGAGGTATTTCGCGACGCCGCAGATACGGGAAGACTGCATACGGAACATCAGAAAGGCCAAAAAGGAACTGTCCTGGGAAGCATTCTGTTCCCGACTCATAGATTTCTGCAAAACACTGTAAAATTCGACTGATGAAACACATTCTGTCTTACATTCTGGCACTTGGCCTGCTGACGGCAGGGCCCGTTACCACAGTTTCCGCACAGGACTATACTCCAGTGCCCGTAACAGTGTCCAAGGACAAGGTAAGGGTCGACGGCAAACTTTACTATTCGCATATCGTCCTCGAGCGACAGACCGTCTACTCGATCTGCAAGGCGTACAATGTGACCGAGGAGCAGATTTACGCAATAAACCCTACCGTCAGGACAGAGGGACTGAAAAAAAATGCAGTCATCCTGATCCCTTGCCCGGAAAAGGAGGCGGTACAGGCCCGGGACACGGAGCAGGCACCGAAGAAAAGGGCTGAAAGGAAGACGGAGAAAAAACAGACCGTACATACGGTCAAATGGTATGAAGACCTCGATACGATAGCGGAAAAATACGGTGTAAGCGTCGAAGCGATAATGAAGGCCAACGGGCTGACAGGACGCAAGCTCACCAAACGGCAGAAACTGATAATCCCCGACAGCACGGCTCCGTCCGGAGACGCAATGCCGGAAGATTCCGTCCCTGACACTGCGGCATCCCCGGAAAACGGCCGGCCTTCCGACAACGGCAGCCTGCCCGCATCCGTCCCTGCCGCCGGCAGGAAAGTGTCTGCCGTCCTTATGCTTCCCTTCGACTCCAACGGAGAAAAGCCGAGAAACGGAAGCATAGACTTCTACTGCGGCACACTGATGGCCGTCAAACAGATAGGAGACAGCGGGACGGACATCGACCTGAGTGTCTACGACGTGGCTGGAGGGGTGCTTCCGATCACTGTAGACAGGCTCAGTGCAAGCGATGTGGTGATAGGCCCTGTCTCTGCCGGAGACCTTTCAGCACTGCTGGCCAAATGCCCTTCGGAAACCTGTGTAATATCGCCGCTGGATCACCGTGCAGAGTATCTGAGCGGGCAGTACTCCAACTTCGTCCAGGTTCCGACATCCACCCTGACCCAATACGAAGACCTTGCGGAATGGATACGGGAAGAACGGAAGTCGGGAGAGGAAAAAGTGATAGTGGTGTACGAAAAGGGGGCGAGGAACATAGAGGAGCTCGGAGCGATGAACAGCATTCTCGAAAAGGACGGAATCCCGTTCAGTACGTTCTCCTACAGTATCCTGGAGGGAAGGGACATCCAGGAGCCGCTTATGGGTATGATGAATGCGGAAGCGCCCAACAGGGTCGTGGTAATGTCGGAAAGCGAGGCATTCGTAAACGATGTGGTAAGGAACCTGAACCTGCTGATACATGCGGAATACGACATAATCCTTTATGCCCCGTCAAAAATAAGGAGTTTCGAAACCATCGAAGTGGACAATCTCCACAATACGCACCTGCACACTTCCCTCGCCTACTATGTCGACTACGAAGATGCTGAAGTAAAGGATTTCATAAAGCGCTACAGGGCACTCTACAACACCGAGCCTACACCGTATGCCTTCCAGGGCTACGACATAGCATGCTATTTCCTGAAAATGTGCGCAGCTTCCGGGGAGTCTCCGGAAAGGTGGGAAAACCTCGCAGCGAACCGGCAGACCATGCTGCAGTCGGATTTCCGCTTCGAACGGAACGGTACGGGAGGCTATGTGAATACAGGGGTGAGACGGATCATCTACGGTCCCGGCTATTCGATAACAGAGACTTCGCATTTGCAACAGCGGCCCCAGTCAGTTCCGAGCCGCTGAGCATCCGGGCGATTTCCATCACCCTCTCGTCATCGGAAAGCCGTCTGATTTCGGATACCTGCCGGCCGCCGGCAGTCGTCTTGGTGACGGTATAGTGTGCCGAGCCCTTGGCCGCTACCTGAGGCAGGTGCGTGATGGCGAAGACCTGCATGTAATTCCCCATCGAACAGATCACCGAGCCCATCCTGTCTGCCACGCTTCCGGAGACGCCTGTGTCTATCTCATCGAAAATCATAGTCGGCATCTTGGCGTATTTCGCCATTATAGCCTTGAGGGCCAGCATTATGCGCGACATCTCGCCTCCCGAAGCGCATTTCGACACTTCGACAGGGTTCTTTCCCGAAGAAGAAAAGAGGTAAGTCACGGTATCGGCCCCCTCCGGTGTCCTGCCAGCCGAGCGCGAGACTTCTATGCAGAACTCCGCTTCCGGAAGTTCCATCGAGCGGATTATGTCCCGTATAGCTGCGGAAAGCTCCACGGCAGCTTCGCTCCTGGCCTTGGACAACTGCGCGGCAGCCTTGTCCAAAGCCTCCTCTTCGGAAGCTATCATCTTTGCGAGTTCTTCCCTGCGCCCGTCCGAATCTTCCATAGCGGAAATCGAGGAAGCAAGGGCATCGCGCTCTGAAACCAGCTCCTCGACCGTGTTGCAAGAAAAGGCCCTGAACAGGGAATAGATAAGGGACAGGCGGTCTTCCACCTCCGTCAGCCGGGATTCCGAAACCTCCGTATCGGAATTCATTTCCGATATGTCGGACAGGATATCCTCCATCTCGAGCCGGCAGCTATCTATCCTTTCGGAAAGTCCTGCAGCATCGGGGAGATACTGTGAAATCCTGTCCAGACAGCGCGACACGTCACGCATCAGGGCCGGGACGGAAAGTTCTCCGTCGGATGTCCGCACCGAAGCCAAAAGGTTCTCGGCCGTGCACAGCGTTTCCTTTATTTCCCCGGCATTGGCCAGCTGCTTCTGCTCGAGCTCCAGTTCCTCCAGCTCCCCGGCCCTGAGACCTGCATCCCGGAGCCTGTCGAGCCGGGCTTTGTTGTATTCGTATTCGGCACCTGCCTTTGCTATGCTTTCCTCTAAGGCCGCCAGTTCGCGGCACAGGGAACCGTGCCTTGCATAATGCGCCCTGTATTCATCGAGCAGAGCCGCATCCGAGGCGAAGCGGTCGAGAAGCGTCATCTGGAAATGCCTGTCGGAAAGCAGAAGCGTCTGATGCTGGGAATGGATGTCGATAAGGCGGGAGGACAACGATGCCAGAAGCTGTACCGGCACCGGAGAATCATTGACAAACGAACGGGAACGGCCCGTAGGGTTCACCACCCTGCGGATGATGAGATTTCCTCCGTCCCAGTCTATGTCGTGTTCTTCGAGAAGGGCTTTCATAGCACTGTCGCCGCTGTCTACAGAGAATTCGCCCTCCACGACACAGTTGTCCGAAGACTCCCCTATCATCGAAGCGTCCGCCTTTGCGCCGAGAAGCAGGGACAGAGCGCCGAGCAGGATAGATTTACCGGCTCCGGTCTGCCCCGTAATGATGACAAGACCCTCCGGAAACACTGTCTCGAGAGAGTCTATCAATACATAATTCCTGACGCAAAGTCTTTTCAGCATCGCTGTCGCGGTATGGCGGTCCTACTCTTCGTCTTCCTTTTTGGCCATACGGTAGAAGATCTCGCCGTCCTCGAACTCGGAGATGGCGACAAGGGCAGGCTTAGGCTGCTTTTCGTAGAATTTGGAGATCTCTATCTGCTCGCGGTTCTCGAACACTTCCTCCATCGTATCCCTGTCGGTCTTGAAATCCTCGAGCTTGCGCGTGAGTTCCTTCTTTTCGGCTATGGCGATCTGGTTCGCCCTTTTGGAAAGGATTACCACAGACTCGTAGATATTGCCCGTAGGCTTTGCGATGTCGCAGAGATTTCTCGTGATGGTGTTGGTAGGTATTTTCTTTGTCATAACTGTTGTTTTACTCTACTTAATTATACCGGCCGTTTCCTGTCGGGTTTCAATTTTTTCACTCTCCGTCCGCAGATTTTTCCTTTTTTGCGGCTTTTTTCTCTTTTTTTATGTCTTTTCCCGTCTTTTTTATCTCTTTCTCGAGATCCCTGCTCATCCGTACGGTCTCCTCACCGGCATAACGGCCCAGGGCTCTCTGCGCCCTGCGGTACAGAAGATCGAGTTCGCGGCAGTAGGGAGACTCCGGATACTCTCCCTTGAAGTTCAGATAGTCGTCGACAAAGGTCATATACCTTTCCTTCTGCTTCTGATGTACGCTCAACTGGGCGTATTTATACGAAGACATAGCTATGTAATAGAGGATGTCCTCACGGAAAATGTTTTCTGAGTCTTCCTTCAGGACATTGCGGAAAGCCACGCGTGAGGCGAGGTAGTCTTCCATCTTGTAGTAAAGACGGGCCGACTCATAGGCCTTGGTGTCCAGCCGTTCTTCCAGATCGTCCTGCATCAGCCGACAGGTCTCGGCATGCACCGAATTCGGATACTCCTGCATGTATTCCGAAATGGCATTCAGGGCCTTATACGTAGGTGTCTGATCCAGTTCATAACGCAGAGTGGAACGGTACAGGCAGTCGAGCCTGAGAAAACGGGCCTCGGGAGCGAAAGGACTCCTCGGGAAATACTCGAGGAAATGGTCGAAATTAGTCTCCGCCGTATAGTAGTCGCGGAACCTGTAGTTGCTCAGGCCCCAGTAATACTGCACCGTGTCATCCTTTTCCATACCGGTGGTCAGCACGGAAAGTGATTCGAACAGGGCGGCAGCCTTTGAATATTTGCCCTTGTTGTAATAATCGAAAGCCGCCTCGTACTTTTCATCCACGTCGTTGCTGTTCAACAGCATCTCATACTGCGACTTGCAGGAAAACAGTGACAGGAGTGCGCCCGCAGCCGCGAGCAGGATAAGGACTCTTCTCATTTTCATTTCAGTGAGTTAAGGAATTTTTCGGCATCGAGAGCGGCTATGCAGCCTGAAGCTGCGGCCGTCACCGCCTGCCTGTACATGGGATTCTGGACATCGCCTGCCGCAAACACGCCTTCCACATTGGTTCTGGACGACTTGCCTTCTGTCATTATATACCCGTTCGCATCGGTCGCAACCCATTTCGAGAAGACTTCCGAATTGGGATGATGGCCGATTGCAAGAAAAAATCCGTCCACGGCTATGTCGAAAACCCTGCCGTCCTTTGCTGCAAGCCGCACCCCAGTTACTCCTGAGAGGTCGCCGAGGACTTCCACGGTGTTGCAGTTCCACAGGATTTCGATGTTTGGGGCGTTCAGGACACGGGCCTGCATAGCCGGAGAAGCCCGCAGGACATCGCGGCGCACGATCATATAGACCTTTTCGCAGATGCCTGCCAGATACGAAGCCTCTTCGCAGGCCGTATCGCCTCCTCCGACCACGGCGACTTTCCTGTTCCTGTAGAAAAAGCCGTCACAGGTCGCGCAGGCCGACACTCCCATTCCCTTGAATTTCTCCTCCGATTCCAGACCGAGATATTTCGCCGTGGCCCCCGTCGCTATGATCAGCGAATCCGCCAGAACCGCCGTACCGTTATCCAGGACCAGACGGAAAGGCCTCGACGAAAGGTCGGCCTCCGTCACGATACCGTGTCTGATGTCCGTCCCGAGACGCCCGGCCTGCAGGCGCATGGCGTCCATGAGGGCCTGCCCCGAGATTCCGTTCTCGAAACCCGGATAATTCTCGATATCCGTAGTGGTCGTCAGCTGGCCTCCCGGCTGTACGCCTTCGTACAGTACCGGGGAAAGGTTTGCACGGGAAGCGTAAATCGCTGCCGTATAGCCCGCCGGACCGCCTCCGACTATCAAACATTTTATTCTTTCTTCCATATCCGAACCGTAAACATGTCCGCAAGGACACGAACCGCAAAGGTAAAAATTTTTGACTATATTCCGTAGCGTTTTTTCAGTATTCCGTACACCGGATTTATGATCCAGTCAGGCATAACGGCTATCAGAGGCAGGAAAATATGGTTCACCGCTCCCGGCATCAGCTGCTTCCTGCCCTTGAACATGGCCCGCAAGGCCTTTCTCGCAGCCTTTTCCGGGGGAATCATCACGGCTATGCGCACGGCCAGTTTCCTGAGCGAAGGCTTCAGAGGGTAAAGCGGGGTGTCCACGGCCCCGAAATACGCCGTCGTCACACTGACCCCCGTACCGCGGCATTCGGCCCTGAGCGACCTCGAAAAGGCCTTGATGAAACGTTTCGTATTGGCATACATCCCGAGAGCCGGCCACGGCATCCACGCAGCCAGCGACGACACGTTCAGGACATATCCCTTTCCCCTCGCCTGCATCTGAGGCACGAATTCGCGGCAAAGCATCAGTGGCGTGTAATTGTGCACCATCATTATTGCGGACAGCTTTTTCCTGTCGGTAGAAGCCATATTCTTCAGGAAGAAGAATCCGGCATTGTTGATGAGGACTTCCACATCGCAGCCGAAAGACGCGGCAGCCTCGGCAATGGATGAAGCCGCGGACATTTCGGAAAGATCCCGTACCAGAGTCAGTATGCGGAATCCGGAGACGCAGGAGCCGTTTGCGCCGGCCGTTGCCGCAACGCGCTCCCTGACCATTGAAGCGGTCTCCTCCAGGCGGTCCCGGGAGATGTCGACGAGTATCAGATTGTAGCCGCGCTCCGCCAAAAGTCCGGCATAAATGCGCCCCATTCCTCCCGCCGCACCGGTGACTATGGCACAGGTTTCGAATTTTCTAAAAGGAATCTTATTATCTCTCATTGCGTTATCGCTGTTATAATTTAGAATATTTCAATTTTATTTTGAGCCGGAGCTATTTTTTCCTATTTTTGCCGCATTAATCATATCATATGACAAGCCAGACGCAGAAATCGAATATGGAACTGTTCAAAAGTTCACTTAAAGCCCATTCACTGAAAGCCACTCCCCAGAGACTCGCAGTCCACGAAGCTATGATGGCTCTCGGGCATGCTTCTGCGGATATGGTCACGGAAGAAATAAGGAAGAACGGCAACACCAAAGTCACCGTGGCTTCCGTCTACAACATCCTCTCGAACCTGGCCATGCTCGGAATATACAACTACAGGCTCAGCGCGAACAACAAAATGTATTTCGACGTCAACACTTTCAGGCATTTCCATATTTACGACTGCGAAAACCACCAGTACAGGGACGTCGTCGATCCCGAACTTATGGATATGGTCGAAAAATATCTGAGCAAAAGGCGTTTCCGAGGCTACAGCATCGATCACATAGACATCCAGCTTGTGGGCAGGCCTACGAAAAGGAAAAGGGCCTGAACCGCATCATCCCCGCGCTGCGCTACACCCTGACACGCGCGGTTTTCCTTGCCTTGAAAATGCAGAAGACAAGCGCCGCTATGGCTGCCGCACCGCCTGCAGCATATCCGATGAGCGGCTCCAACGAGAGTCCTCCGGACTTGTAGGGAGCTATCAGGAAATAGCTTATGCAGACGAAAGTCAGGAAAGAGGCAGGAAGGGACGTCATCCAGTGCGGCTTGCCGGTTTCCACCAGATAGGCCGTAACGGTCCAGAGAACCAGGGCTGCAAGTATCTGGTTGCAGATTCCGACATAGTTCCATACAGTGGAAAAATCCGCCATGCAAAAAAAGTAGGCTGCCACGAAAACCGGTATCGACACCCACAGCCTGTTGGCAATCTTCTTCTGATCGTATTTCAGCAGGTCGGCTATGGTCAGGCGCATGCTCCTGAAAGCAGTGTCTCCCGAGGTGATCGGACATACCACCACGCCTATCACGGCTATGACGGCACCGACTTTGCCGAGCCAGCTTTTGCAGATCATGTCCACGGCTATGGCCGGCGTTACCTTGGTCAGGACCCCGTCTATCATAATCCCGTCCGTCGCAGCCCGGTTCAGTCCTTCAGGGCCTCCGAAATACGCCATCGCGGCACTCGCCCATATCATAGCCACGATGCCCTCGGCTATCATTGCCCCGTAAAAGACAGGGCGTCCGTACTTCTCGTTTTTCAGACACCGCGACATCAGCGGGGACTGGGTGGAATGGAATCCGGAAATGGCTCCGCAGGAAATCACGATGAAGAGCATCGGAATCAGGATGTTGTTCTGCGGGTCGGAATGGTAGTTCTTCAGGGTGTCCGGAGTGAGTTCCGGCATGGACAGGGTGCCCGAGATGTCTCCGGCAAGCATGGCCCCGCCTACACCGACCGCCATAAAAAGCAGGGCCGCCCCGAAGAACGGATAGATGCTTCCGATGATCTTGTCGATAGGGAGGAGCGTAGCCAGGATGTAATATGCGAATATGATGTAAAGCCACCACGTCTTGTCCAACCCGGTCAGGGACTGCATCAGGTCGGCAGGTCCGGTCACGAAAGAAACACCGACGGCCAGAAGGAGAAAAGGCACGAAGACTGTCATAAAGGTCTTGAATCCCTTCCCGAGGTACTTCCCCGTCAGGTCGGGCATGTTCACGCCACCGTTCCTGAGAGACAGCATCCCTGAAAAATAATCGTGGACGGCACCCATGAAAATACAGCCTATGACTATCCATAGATAGGCTGCCGGGCCGTACGCAGCCCCCATTATGGCCCCGAAAATGGGGCCGAGGCCGGCGATATTGAGGAACTGGATTACAAAGACCTTCCAGGTCGGCATCGCCTTGTAGTCCACGCCGTCGGCCCGGGTCACTGCCGGAGTGGGCCTGGCAGAATCGGAGCCGAAAAACCTGTCGGTGAATTTTCCATAAACGAGATACCCGGCTACGAGGGCGAGTATCGACAGACAGAATGTTATCATTTCACAGCAATTTCAAAACCTGCCAAAGTTAGCAAACAGTTTTGACTTTTACGCAATTTTACCGGATTAAATGCGGGCCGGTCAATCGTCTCCGTCGTACTCATCCTGCGGGAAGAACTCCCACATGTCATCGTACTGGTAAGTTCCGCTCTTCCCGGTAAGGACAAAACCGCGGTTATCGAGCGAAAAACCTACCGCCTCGCTTCTGGTTCCGGCCTCGAAAGATGTCCTTTCCGTCCAGAGGTCGGTCACGGGATTATATTCCCAGGTGGAGGTCTCTCCGGAACCGGCATCCTCGCCGCAAGTAAAATAGCCTAACCCGTTCATGGTGAATGCCACTCCGTAGGAACGCGCTATCGAAGCATAGTCGTCGTCATAGTCATCGTCGCTGGTGTTGGCAAGCTTGCGTTTCTCGGTCCAGGTTTCCGTAGACGGGTCGAAAGCCCAGAAGTCGGTCACGTTCTCGGAATTGTTCACGCCTCCGATAACGTATGCGATGCCGTCTATGACAAACGAGGACGCACCCATACGCTTGGAGCCTCCGATACTCGTTATCTGCACCCAGGATTCGGTACTCTCGTCATATTTCCAGAAATCCTTCAGGTGGTTTCCGTCGAAGCCGCAGCCCACATAGCCTGTTCCGTTTACACTGAATGCCACCGCGGCACGTCTGGCAGAGCCTGCAAAGTCCGCTATCTTCGTCCAGGAATCGGAGGCGGGATCATAGCGGTAGAAATCCTTCAGATAGGTGTCGCCGTTGTACCCCAACCCGACATAGCCGTACTTTTCCGTGGCAAAAGCCACGGCATACGTCCTTGCCTCGGCCTCGTCAGGCATCGGAGCCATTTCGGACCAGGTCCCGCTGTCTTCATTGTACTTCCAAAGGTCTTTCAGCCGGTATTTGTATCCGCCGTATCCTCCGGCAGCGACATAGACGGTATTATCGACCGTAAAGGTCACCGCAGAACACCTTGCCACCCCGTCGAAATCCGAAACCTTGACCCAGTTCCCTACGAGCTCCTCCTCTTCGTCATCATTGGAGCATCCGGAGATGAAGGCTGCACCTGTCAGCACTGCAGCCGCCATCATCAGCCTGTAAAAATTCTGTTGCATAATTTCCGTTTTTGCTGCCGAAAATACCCGAAACGGAGCTTGCACACAAAGCGAAATCGGTAAGCGGCGGAAATTCCCGGACAAAAAGAATCATAGACATTTTCCTGCCGGATGTAGAATTGTTTTGCCATTGCCCCGTACAGTCCATTTCTTTGCCCGCATTGTCATTGCCGCCTTATGAGGGCCTGCGGCCATTTATCGGGTCCTGTATTATAATACATTGATTATGAAAAGATTCTTTTTGTCTCTCGTACTGGCGTCAGCCTTTTTTGCAGGATGTACCCGGGAGGGGATGAATCTCGGGAACAAATGGGTCGATGTCAGAACGCGCGTCATCATGATAGATACGTGCACCGTGGAAATCTCGAGCGTGATTCTCGACTCCATCGTCACCTCGGGAGGAAACACCATATTCGCAGGTATAAGGGAATCGGACTGGTGGGGCAGGACCGAACTTTCCACCTGTATGATGTTCCGTACCACGGACGACTACTCCGGTTCGGACACGCCCGAGTACTCGGAAAACGTCATATTCGACTCGCTGACACTGCACATAGCGCCGGACGACAGTTTCTGCGGCGACACCCTCGTACCGATGACCCTGACAGCCTACAGGCTTGCGGAAGAACTGGCCCTGGACGACAACAGCAGGCTTTATGCACATTCGGAATTCAAGACGGAACCCGAGGAAATAGCGAGAAAGACCTTTATGCCGCACCCGCTCAGGGACACTCTCGTGGAAATACGGCTTTCGGACGAACTCGGACAGGAACTGCTGGACAAGGTCGTCAATGCAGATGCAGACATAGAGGATGACGAAAATTTCGCCGGGTGGTTCAAGGGACTGATGCTCAAGGCAGAAGACCCTACGAAAAGTATTCTCGGTTTCGAGGCGAGCGACAGCCTCTGCATGTTGAAACTCTACTACAGCATACAGGACTATTCCGAACCGGAAGGACACGTCCTGGAATTCAAGATAGACACGACCCGGATGTTTACGCACGTCGACGCCGACCTTTCCGGCACAGCCGTCGAAGGTCTTATGGACAAGAACACGGAAGAGGTTTCCAGCCGGGAATGCGACAATCTTGCCTGCTCTTCCAGCATGCTCGGCATCTACACGAAAATAGGCTTTCCCTACCTGAACGATCTCCGCAGCATTGCCGACCACTGCTCTGCAGCCAGCGCACAACTGGTAATCTATCCCAAGGCCGGAAGCTACTGCAAGCCGAACTATTCCGGGCTACCGCCGACAATGAACCTGTACGTCTCGGACGAAAACAACATCTCTACCGGAGGGGCCATCACGGATTCGGACGGGCAGTCCCTGCAAAGCGGTTCTCTGCAATACGATGAAATGATGTTTCCTGAAAGCACCTATTATACATACGACATTACGGATTTCATAAACGGACAGTTCGGGAAAATAGGCGTGAACCGGAATTTCCTGCAGATGATCGACCCGGACTACGGGTTCACTATGAACGAGCTGGTCATCGGAGACCAGCTTTCGGAGGGATACAATATCAAACTGGTAATAGAACTCGCTGTATACAATGAATAGGATTTTCACAACGGCTCTCGCAGCTGCCGTTCTCTGCCAGGCCGCCGCGGCCCAGTCATCCACTTCTCCGTACGCAATGTTCGGCATCGGAGCCATCGACACCTGGAATCACGGACAGAGCGCCGGGATGTCGGGCATCGGAACCGGGCTCAGGGAGACAAACACCCTGAATTCGGCGAATCCGGCAGCCCTGACTGCCATCCGGGAAAAGACCTTCATCCTGGACCTTTCGGTCAGCGGCTCCCTCTCGTATTTTTCTGGACAGGGCAGGAATGCGCTTTCCGGCTCAGGCAACATAGACAGGGTGGCACTCGGTTTCAGGGCCGGCAGATTCGTCACCCTCAGTGCAGGTCTCGCCCCTCTGTCGCAGATAGAATACAATATCGGCAAATCTTCATTCACTGACGGTTCCGCGAACAGATTCGATTCGCACTTCACCGGCAGCGGAGGGCTGCACAGGGTCTACCTGTCGCTCGGGTTCAATATATTCCGGGACCTTTCGGCAGGGATAACCGGTTCGCTGGCAATGGGCCAGATCACCCGGACGGAAAGTTCGGACTACTGGAGCGCCGTCACAAAATCCGTCAGCGACATCACGCCGTACCTCGACCTGGGGATACAGTACCACCGCAAGACGGGAGAATACAGCAGCATCACGGCCGGTATCGCAGGCGGATATAAAAAGGAA
>CASFLY010000043.1 GCA_949295645.1 uncultured Bacteroidales bacterium
ATCTCCCAGAATCCCTGCCAGCTGCCGAAATAGTAGTCCGGCTGGTAGAATATGCAGTGCCCGAGCCTTGCACCCACTATCGTGCCTATGAGCAGGGTGTAGAGCAGAGGGTCGAGCAGTTTCAATGGCACCCCTTCCCTTTTGAAGAACCACTTGAATATGAACCAGCCTATGACGAAGCCGGAAACGAAAAGCAGCGAGTACCAACGTATGGAAAAAGACCCGATGCTGAAAATTTCGGGATTTACATGCCAGTGTATTGCGAGAATATCCATCATTCCGATCAAAATTTATGACAGTCGGCAAAGGTATTAATTTTTCGGAAAAACAAAAAGGATGGTGACCGCGGTCACCATCCGAATGTTCTGTTCCGAGATACGGATCCCGGCTATCGTCCGAGATGCTGGCGGGCGTAGTTGTAGCCGTCGCGGTCGTAGAACTTCACGAAAGATTGCAGACGGTCGGAGAAAGACCCGTAGTCTTTCAGTTCTGGCTGCAGCCACTGGACTTCGGAAAGGGCGGCCATACGCGGGAGCGCCATATAGAACGCGTGCTCCGGCGTGGCTATGTACTCGGCCCAGAGATTCGCCTGAACCCCGAGGATATGGTCCGCTTCCTCTTCAGTCATTTCCGGAAGTACAGGGTCGAAGCTGTACACCTTGTCTATAGGCACATATCCATCCATAGCCAAAGGCTCGTTGTCGAAGTCATCGGACTGGTAATAGTCGAAATACATATATTGGAGCGGCACCATGATAACATCGTGGCCGAGGCGGGAAGCCTCAAGGCCGCCCTCCGTGCCCCTCCAGGACATAATCGTGGCGCTTTGGGAGACTCCGCCTTCGAGAATCTCATCCCAGCCTATGACTTTCCGTCCCTTGGTCTGCAGGAAATTCTCGACACGTGTCATAAAATAACTCTGCAACTTGGCTTCCGCGGAAGACTTCGCATCGTCCCTGAGACCTTCCGCCTTTATCCTGGCCTGGCATTTCGGGCAGGCTTCCCACCTCACCCGCGGGGCCTCGTCCCCTCCGATATGGATGTACTCCGACGGGAAAAGCCCGCAGACTTCATCGAAGACACCCTCCAGGAACTCGAACGTTTCATCATTGCCGGCACAAAGGATATCGGGCATAACGCCCCATATTCTCGACACCTCGTACGGCCCGCCGGTACAGCCCAGCTCCGGATAGCAGTGCAGGGCAGCCATCATATGTCCCGGAAGGTCTATCTCCGGGATGACAGTGATGTACCGGTCGGCGGCATATTTCACGACCTCGCGTATCTCGTCCTGGGTAAAATAACCGCTTACGGGGACATCATCGAACCTGGAAAAGTCCTTGCCGATCATAGTACCCGGGCGATATGAGCCTTTTTCAGCCAGTTCGGGATATTTCCTGATCTCGATTCTCCAGCCCTGGTCATCGGTCAAATGCCAGTGAAGAGTGTTCATCCCATGGAAAGCCATCAGGTCAATGTACCTTTTCACATGAGAAAGCGGGAACCAGTGTCTGACCACATCCATGTGCATGCCTCTGTAGGCGAACCTCGGCTCTGCGGACACCTTCACAAGAGGGAAGGACACCCTGCTGCAGCCGGCATCCTGGGCCGGGACAGCCTTCCGCAGAGTCTGTATTCCGTAGAAAACGCCTTTCGGAGAGCCTCCGGAAAGGACGATGCCTTCATCTCCGACAGTCAGGGAATAGCCTTCGTCACCGGAGGCAAGACTGTCTACCGCAAGCTGTACCGCAGCCCCGCTTCCAAGATCCGGTTCGAGACGGAGATTCATCCCCAGATCGGACTTGAAATAATCCTTGAGGAACTGCGCATTGCGCGTCATAAGCGAATCGCTGCCGTCGTACGACACCGTTGCGCCGTTTTTCAATATGAAGTGTCCGTCACCGAGCGTATCAATGCGCTCCGGAAGCGGGATCACCTTTCCGAAATCAGCCTCAACCTGATTTCCGCAGCAGGAACATATTGCCGCTACGGCAACTATTCCGGACAAAATCCTCTTTGTCATTCCGGTATCGGTTATATCCGCGCACTACAAAGTCACGGCGGTGGTAAGACGGATGTCGCGGGAAGATGCGCCGAGCAGGATGTTGAAGACTCCCGGCTCTACAGTGAAGCGGTGGAGATCCATGTCATAGAATTCGAAGGCCTCGGAATCGAGGATGAACTCTACGGTCTTGGATTCGCCCGGCTCCAGCCATACTTTCGCATAGTCCTTGAGTTCCTTTTCAGGACGCGGCACACGGGCTTCTTCATCGCTGACATAAAGCTGCACCACCTCTGCTCCGGCACGCTTTCCGGTGTTCTTTACGGAAGCCGTCACACGCACCTTGCCGTCGGAGAGTTTCTCGGCAGCAATGTCGGAGAACTGGAAATCCGTGTAGGAAAGGCCGTAGCCGAACGGGAAGAGAGGCTCGGTACCGGCACGGTCATAGCCTCGGTAGCCTACGAAAACGCCCTCATAATATGTCACCCTGTCATACGGGCTATTATAGATCTTGTCAGTGTTGCAGTAGTAGTTATTGAATACAGGATTGTCCTCCAGACGTTTCTCGATAGTGATCGGGAGACGTCCGCTCGGATTCACTTCGCCTGAAAGGATCTCTGCCACGGCACGTCCGCCCTGCTGTCCAGGATACCACGCCATGAGTACAGCCTTTGCCTTGGCAAGCACAGGATTGAAGTCCACTCCGCCTCCTGCATTCACCACCACCACAAGATTCGGGTTCAGGGCGGCGATGGAATCGATCTGGGCGATCTGCCCTGCAGGCAGTTCGAAAGGCCTGTCGGAGCCTTCACCTTCGGTGCGATGGTCGAATCCTGCGCAGTACACCACAGCATCGGCCTTTGCAGCATCCGGCACAAGTTTATAGAACTCGCCAACTCCCTCGGTAACGGAAACCGTAGTGAACGGATACACATAGCCGCTGCCGCCCCCGGTAGGGATATTGCCCGAATTCGGGCCCAGGACAGTCACTTTCCTGATTTTCCTGGAGAACGGCAGGAAGCTGTCTTCGTTTTCAAGAAGCACGACAGCCTCACGCGCCACATTCAGCGCAGTCAGGTCGCAGTCCGGGTTCTGCTCCGGAAGCGAAGCGTCTTTCTGCTCGTTGTCTAAGAACCCGAACTCTATGAGGGTCTGAAGGATGTGCTGGCACTTCTCGTCGATGGTCTTTTCCGTCACGATGCCGGTTTCAATAGCCTTTTTCAGGACATCGGGATTCATGAACTGGGCCCAGGACATCTCGAGATCCAGACCGTTATTCGCAGAGCAGATGCTGGAATAGGTAGCCGTCCAGTCGGACATGAAAATACCGTCAAACCCCCATTCGTCACGGAGCAGGTCCTTTATAAGGGCCTTGTTTTCAGTCATATGGACGCTATTCACCAGATTGTATGAAGACATCACAGCTCCGGTATGGGCTTCCTGGACCGCCTTGCGGAAAGCCGGCAGATAAATCTCGTTCAGGGTGCGCTCGTCGATGTCGGAAGATCCGTTGTGACGGTCGTATTCCTGGTTGTTTCCGCAGAAATGCTTGATGGTGGACATCACGCCTACCGACTGCATGCCCTTGATGTAGGCCACGGCAGTTTCCGAAGCAAGATAAGGGTCCTCGCCATAGTATTCGAAATTCCTTCCGCACTTAGGGAAACGGTAGATGTTCACCCCCGGACCGAGCATGATATGGACGCCGCGGGCACGGGCATCGGTGCCTAAGGATTTTCCGTAGGCGAATGCCATATCACGGTTCCAGGTGGCTGCAGCGGCGATTCCGCAAGGGTACATCGTACTCTTTGTGTCATTTCTCACGCCCTGAGGGCCATCGGCCATACGGATGCGCGGGATGCCGAGACGGGGAATCTCCCTTATATAAAAGCCGTCTATACCGCCTATGTACGACAGCTTTTCCTCAAGTGTCATCTGAGACACGAGTTCGGCAGCACGTGCTTTCGAAGCCTCGGAGATGACAGGGATTTCGATTTCGCCGGAAGAAGTTTCAGGATCCGCGGTTACGGACAATGGTGTGGTGGCGGAAAGAGTCGCCGGGAGAAGGAAGGCCGCAACGGCCAATGTGGATAATTTCATTTTTTGTATTTTTTAGTGTTATAGGATGTCCTGTCCGACAAAACGCCGTAAAGATAAACAAAATTTCAATAGGCCGGCCGACAAAACATCCATATAAAGATTATAATTCGATTCGGAGGGAAGAGCCTGCGGCAACGGTGTGACGCTGAGTGCGGACATCCGGGCCCGTGACAGTCACTTCCAGCCTGCCTGACGGGAGGCGCGAGACGGAAATGTCGAAATCGCTGCCGAAAGCCCTGATGTGGCGGAGGGCCACCCGATCCCAGGAAGACGGCAGTGACGGGGTCATCGTGAAAGACGAGAGACCGGTCGGACGGATGCCGAAAAGCCCTTCGGTAACGATGCGGCAGTACAGTCCGCCTTCTGCGGAAAGATGTCTCTGCGCTCCCTCGGGCCAGGCTTCAATCATATAAGGGACATGGTCTCCGAGAAGCCTCCAGGCCGAAAAGTCATGCATGAAACGGTATGCCTCGTCCGCATAGCCGGCGCAGAACAGGCCGCGCAGGGCATAGAGAGTGGAACGGTCCCAGAACGTAGTGTCGCCCTGTGCCGTAAGGAGTCCGTTGCGTGTCAGCATCTCCGGTCCGAGAAGTGCGGCGACCGTACCCTCGCGGTTATAATCGATTCCGAACACGAGCGGCAGGCATATCCACGAACGCAGGACATCGTTTCCGTCATAATACCTGTAAGTCTTATAGCCGGAGACCTCCGCACCGAAATAGTCTTCTATCGCGGTCTTCATCCGTCCGGCCTCGGCCCGGTACTCCCTGGCCACACTGCGCGGAAGTCCCAGGTCCTCCGACAGATACGCAGCGGACAGCAGGGCGTCATAGTACAGACAGGATGTGCTCAGATTCGCATCCCCGGACGGGAAACGGTTTTCAAGTTCATCCGTGTCGGAAGCCACCACTCCGTCCCCGGTCTTGTTTCTCTTGCAGAACTCCAGGCACCACTCTATCAGAGGCCAGAGCTGCTCCGCCTTCTCGCGCGAACCGCACGCCAAAGCATACCGGGACGCTCCGTTGGCAAGCATCGCCGCATCTCCGCGATCTCCTACACCGTTCCATATATCGTCGCCCTCGGCGATGATAGAGCTCGGCACAGGCCGGTACTCATCGTTCATGAACTGCGCGAACAGCCTGTAACAGTTCTCTGCCGACAGATTCCCTTTCCCATACCCGAGGAAAGGATAAAAAGGACTCACATATTCAGCCGTGTCGTTTGTCCAGATCGCAGCATAGAACACTTCCCCGCCAGGGGCATGCATATAGCCGTTCTTCGTCGCGATGATGCTTTCGGATGCGCGTATCTTCGAGAAATGGAACTCCGAATTCAGGACAGGGTCAGGACTTTCAAGGATGAGAGAGGAGGCGATGTCATCGTCTATGAAATGCCGTCTTGCAGCATACTCGGCCCCGAAATCAGGGGCTGGCACATCCTCGCCTGCCACGCTGCCCGTGAAATACATCTCGAAGGAGACCTCGGCTCCCGGCGCCAGAGTGTAATTGCCGGTTCCGGCAACTTCCCCCCTGACATTGTAGACCCTGCCGTCCAGGCCTTTCTCCGGCTCCGTGGCATAGCTGCATACGTATTCCGGAATATTCAGGGTAAAAGTCCTGTCGCCGATATTCTTCAGCGTGTATTTCTCGCATGTCAGAAGTTTGTCCGACGAAGGGAAAAACACGCGGGTCATCTCTATCTCGGGCTCATACCCGGCTTTCCGGTCCGCCCCGGAATAGGTCCAGCCGACATTCCAGAGACTTTTCACTGTCAGCATGCCGTCGATTCGGACCTCCGTGACCCGCTCCCGGGTCAGGGTCATGTCCTCGACCGAAATCGCAGGAACGGCATCCGCGGCAGTTCTCCACACCAGGCTGGCGTGGGTGTCGTTAGGGTATTTCCTGAGTGTCGGGAAAACCAGGGACCGCTCGCATCTGAACGCTCCGTTGGAATCTATGCCCCAGCGGAGCACCATCGAGACCTTGTCGCCTGTCATTTCGAGGTGGTCAAAATGCGGGATGTCGGCAGCCGGCTGCCATACTATGGCCCGACCGTTGTCCGCAATGTTCCAGCGGAGGTTCATGGCATTCTGTGCGTCTGAGGCAACTGTTTGCTCCGCACCGTAAAGATTCTGTGCAGCAGCAGGCAGAACCAGGCACAGACCCAGTGCCGCCATCACATTTTGTATTGGCTTTTTCATTTATGAATACTATGGTTTTTCACAAAAATACTATATTTTTTTTTACAAATTAGAAACAGATCTCTCGACTGCGCTCGGGATGACTGCTGTGGATTCCTCGGCAGATCTCTCGACTGCGCTTCGCTGCGCTCGAGATGACAGCAGGGCAGCAACGCCGCAGTGTGCCGATGTCCCAGCCCGGCCGGTTTGTCAGAACGGGTAAAGTACAAGGCCGCAAGGTCGACGGCGAAGGGAGTTTACTGTCGTAAATGACCGAGCCGGAGACCGCCGCAACGCCGTAATTTGCCCATTATCACAAACCGGAGTTATCACAAACCGAAATCGATGGTAAAGTCGAAATCATCATAAGCTGCAGTACGCCAAGCCTGATCCGAAGTAATGTGAGAAATGGCGAAAAGCGGAGAGAAAGTGCGGACGCTGATGGTCTTGCCGTCGGGCTTGAATTCGAGGATGCGGAGCCAGGAATCGCCGCCGTTGCCGTGCCACTGTCCGTCGTTGGTCTGGGAGTTGAACATCATCTGAGGGATTATATGCCCGTCAGCCGCAGGATCCGTACGAAAACCGCAGGTGCAGCTGTAATCGATGTCCTTCACGTCGCTGCCGGCAGGAATGCGCGGCGGCACGCCCGTATGCCCGCAGAGCACGAGGACAATGTTCTTCGACGGATAGACGAGCTTGTCCCATACGGCCTGAGGCCAGTTGTGAGGGGTCACCTTGTACCATTTCTCGTCCTCTATACGGGTGCCGTCAGGAAGGATAAAAGAGTGTACGAACAGGATCACCTTGTGTCCGGCATATTCAGGCTTTGCTATCAGTTCAGACGCCCATTGCAGGATTTCGTCCCGAGGCGCAAACTCCAAGGCGAGGATGAGGATTTTGCCCCATTTGTCATCGGAAAACTCGTATGCGGCATTCTCGAGGGTATGTACATTCTGCCAGTTGGGTGCAGTGGCCACGAGGTGTTCCATGTTCAGGAGGTTCCGCTCCGGATAGACATACTCCGGCATCTGCGAATACCTGTGTTCCGCGGAAATGTAGCCTATGTCGTGGTTCCCCTGACAGGCGATGTAAGGCACCCTGTTGTCGAGGAATGAAAGTGAATGGGAGATGGCTTCCCACTGCTGGCGCGAAGTCTGGGTGCCGTTCGGGAAGTCCGGGAGGCCTCCGGCAATGAGCTTGTTGTTCTGTTCCACGAGATCGCCCGTGAGCAGGGCCGTCATCACTTTCAGTCTTTTGGCATTCTGGGCTATCCAGGCCGTCTGCAGGTCGAAAAGCGGCTGGGTGGCGGCGAACTTTATGTAGCTCTGCGCGTCACCGAACATTATCATCGAAAAAGACTCCGGGTCTTCCAACTGCGGGTACACCGGAATGATGGGTTCCGACTGTTTTATCTGACCATTGACCACCAGCGGCACCGTCATCGCGGAAATCACCGCAGCCGCAAAAATTACCAGTTTTCGTTTCATTGTATACTATCCTTATTTTGGTTTGGTTTTATTTCAAATAACCGTTTGATGAGCAGATCCCTCGACTGTGCATTGTCATTTCGAGCGTAGTCGAGAAATCTGTTTATAGCATTCGTACTCTGTAAGCAGATCCCTCGACTGCGCTCGGGATGACATCGGAAGGGTCGCTCGGGATGACCACAGTCGAGAAATCTGTCAATCTACAACTTTGTTACTCTGACCCAGTCGACAAGCATATACGACGGGCAGTCGTCAGGATTTATCGGGTTCGGTCCGGCAGGGCCGACGCTGAGGATGATGTGGAAACCGCCGCTGAACGGCCATTGCATAAGCTCCGCTTCGTTTTCAAGGTGCATGTTTTCGTATTTGAAAGCGATCTGAGGATTGTCTTCAGTGCAGCCGTTGGCATCGTAGATGATAAGGTAGTCATCGGTGACGTCGGCGGAGTAGATGTTGTAGTCATCCGCATTGTAGCCGCTGTATTCACGGTCCACGTGATCGGTGTTATGACCTGTGTGGGTGTCGATGTAGTGTGAATGAAGTGTGTGCTGGACATAGGGATGCAGGTAGGAATGCTCCATAATGTCGATCTCGCCGCTGTCAGGCCAGCCGCCGTAGGTCCAGTACCCATATTCAGGCATCATCCAGATGGCCTGGCCCACGGATTCGGCATCATTCACGAATTTAGCGCGTACTTCGATGCGGAACGGGGCGTGGAACCAGAGTTTGCCCTCGGTCTTGACGCCTCCGGACAAGCATTCGCCATCCTGGCTTACTATAGCAAGCACAAGATTCCCGTCCTGGACATAGGAATGGTCGGGGCTGCCGGACATGGACACCTGCCAGGCTGCCGTTCCTTTCGGCACATACTGCCAGGCATCCAGGTCGAGACCGTCTTCCTGGTCGAAGTCATCGAAGAAAAGGACATCTCCTTCGGCTCCCGGGAAGCGGCTTTCGTAGGCGGAGAGGACCACGGTGTAGACTGTCTCCTCGCCGCCACAGGTGACGGTGAAGTCCTGGATTTCAGGCCAGTCTCCGGTGAAATCATTCGGATCCGGGGAAATGGTCGCCCCCTCGGCAAGATTGCAAGCGACTTTGGAGACCTGACCGCCGTATTTTATGGCGCCTATGGTGGCTATGTGGGTTTCCTGGTCGATGGAGGCGTGGTAGATGTTGCTGCCCACCGTCAGGGTGAAACGTTCGAGCGGGTAGCCGGCGTCCGGGGTGGCGTTGTTTTCAGCACACCCGGCCATCGTCATTGCCGCAAGGGCGGCGGTCAAAAATGTTATCATTGTCTTTTTAAGCATTGTTTTTTATTTGTTGTGTTTTATGTCTTTATAGACGATGTACTGTCTTTGGAGCAGATCCCTCGACTGCGCCTGCGGCTCCGCTCGGGATGACAGTGGGAGGGACACTCGGGATGACATCGGGAGAGACACTCGGGATGACATCGGGAGGGACGCTCGGGATGACAGTGGGAGAGGACTACTGGGCAGAATACGGGATGTACTCGAAGGAGTCGATGGTCATCGAACCGGAAGCCGGGTCAGACTCGTCGGTGTTGCTTAAACCGAATACCCACTGGAAACCCGGATGGGTACTCTTGCCCTGCCAGATATCAACCGGCACATTCTTGTTGTTCCACGTCGAACCGTCGTGATTGTTCAACACAAGCTGATCATTGATGTAGATCTGACGCGTCAGAATATTCGCAGATATCCCGTTTCCGTCCACCCCGGTTCTTGTAGAAGGGGTCAGAATAAGCTTGATTTCCGTAACATCATTGACCGATGACGGCAAATTCGCAAGCGGGCAGGTAATATTTTCATCTGAAGCATCGTTCCATCCATTATCATAACCGAAGCATGCTATGATCGACGCATTCCACGAATTTGATATGTTTATCGATCCGCCTGCCGCCATATTGCTTATATTTGAGCCATAACGCATCATCATATAAGGGCTTTGGCGTCCTTCTGTCGGTGTCACCGTATCATCCGAATATGCCTGGATGTTGATACACCCGCCCGTAAGATTGACATTGCTGATTTTCCAGATAAAAGTCCCGTATTTGAATCTGTCTACGGTCTCCAACATCACATTGGCATTATTTGCTGTCAGAGTGCCGTCCATATTTGGAACATTGACGCAGGCGTTCTGGGAGACGGTACGGGTGATGTCGGTCTGGCCGTCAGTCTTGAGAGTGAGGGTGTATTCCTTGTTGTAGATGTACTTCGAATACGGAAGAGTGACGGTGACAAGCTGTGTGCCGGTACCTTCGGTGGCGGAAAGGGTCACATCTTCACTGTCTGCCGTGAGAGTCCACGCCGTACCGACAGACGCATTCACGGTGTATTCTTTCGATTGTCCTTTATAACTGAATGTCAGATCCTCTGTAGGGGCAAAGCCGAATTCTGTCTGTTCGAAGTCGCCGAGGGTGATGGTTTCAGCCTTGATGTCGCGGGCGGCTACTGTCAGGTTGGAGATCGTGCCTGTGGCGGCCGTGCCGTCGGCAAGGGTCACCGTAAGGGTCAGGTTCGAGTAGGTGCCCGGCAGGATGACCAGATAGTACGGGTCTGCTGCGAGGTTCGCTCCGTCTTTACCGGTGAGGGAAACGCTTACCGGGGTCTCCGATGAAGCGGCGACGGCCGACCAGGTGTCCTGGCTCATATCCACTGTGTAGGCTCCGGCAAGGCTCTTGTCGGCGGCAAGGGAGATGGATTTCACGGCAGAGGAAATGCCTCCGTCAATGGTGATTTTGAGCATGGCTGCCACGTGGTCGAACGCAAGGTTGTTCGAAGCGTCCGGCTTGGCCACGGCAGGGTTCAGCATGGTGTCGAAGGTGCCGTCGGCCACGGAGTACTGCACCGAAGGAAGGATGGCGCTGATGGTGGAGCCTGAAATGGAGGCTGTCTCATCGTACGGATAGAGGGCATAAAGCTGGGTCTCCGGCAAGGCGAAGCCGCTGAAGCGGCCTTTGGAGGTGCCGGCACCGTCGATGAGGTCGAATTTGTTGATCTTAGTGTCGAAAATGCCGATGGCATCGTCTTCGGACCAGAGGACAGACATGCCGTCTTCACCGATGGCAGTCTTCACGTCTGAAGAGAAGTCAGCGAGGGCTGGAGTGCCGGCGGAGAACTGCATAGGAGAGCGCGACGGGGTCTCCGGTTCGGTGTTTTCCTTGTTGGCGCAAGATACGGCGGCTGTCATGGCTGCTGCAGCGCAGATTATCGATAAAATGTTCTTTTTCATTGTTGTGGTGTTTTTGTGTTGAAATAGTTTTTGATAAAAGGTCTAAGACGCTGTTTTGAATTTTTCAAAAATTCAAAGCAGTTTTTAATTGTTACCGAAGTCGAATTCCACTTCTTCAGGCTTGTTGAATCCGTTCAGTGTGGCGTCACAGCTGGCGCAGAAGCCTGCTTCGGCGGCGACGGAGGTGGTTTCGAGGAGCGGGGCCGTGTACCCTCCTCCGGTTGAATTTACTTTTGTTTTCATGATGTTTTTATTATGGTTGTTAATGGTTTGCTATTCTTGAAGGCAGATCCCTCGACTGCGCTCGGGATGACTTGCTGCGGATTATTCGGCAGATCCCTCGACTGCGCCTGCGGCTTCGCTCGGGATGACATAGGGGAGGGTCACTCGATCGGGGTGTATTCAAAGGAGTCGATGGTGATGGAGCCGGAACCGGTGCCGCCGATACCGAAATTGTACTGGAGGCCAGGATGGGTGCTGCCGGCCATCCAGATGTCGGCACCGCACCATAACGATGGATCTCCTGGCCTTGCCGATTCAGTCTCAGGATAAGCCGTTTTGCTGAACTCGAATACGAGCTGGTCGTTTATCCACAGCTTCCTGACAAGTATTTTGTTCTGGTCAGTCCCTGACCGTGTGTCAGGAGTGATTTCGAACTTCAAAGTGCGCAATTCGTTCAATTTTATATCATTAAATGTCAAATTCTTGAAATCAATATCCCAGCCTTTTCTGTCAGGCAGAGAACCAGTAGTACCCCAGCCATTATCGACTCCGAAGTTGCATATCCTGTCATTAATCGTCACATAACCTTTAAGGCCGACCATATTGACATTACTGTCACCTCCGACCCTTATCATCAATGCAATCCCGTCCGCGCCCCAGTTGTTGATGTCGAAATAGCCTGAAGTGAGGTTCACATTTGAGAATGTCCAGGTGAAGGTGCCGTACTTCCATTTGTCTTTCGACTTGACGTATGCCGTACCGTTATTTGCCGAAAGGGTGAAGCCTTCAAGGGACGGGCTGTTTACAGGGTCGGCAAATGAATCCTGGGTGATGACAAGGGTAGCAGGGTCGATTTCGATGGATTCGTCATCGGATTCGAGGGTGATGGTGTAGGTCTTGTCGTTGATGTACTTGGAGTAAGGGAGTGTGATCTGAATGTCGCCGGAAGTAGTGCCTTGTGTCTGAGAGAATTTGACAGCCGGGTCAGAGCAGGAGACTTTCCAGAGCATGGAGGCTTCGATGTGGAAGGTCTTGGTCTCGCCGTTGTATGCGAATGTCCTGGCCGCCTCGTCAGCATCTGCGAATTTAAGGGTTAAAGGACCGTCCTGGACTATGGAAATGGTTCTGAAGTCTTCCTCGGTCTCGATGCGGACAGTGGCGGTACGCATGCTCGTGCCGGCGCCTGCCGTAGCTTTCACAGTCACCGGCGTCTTGGAACCTGTTCCCGAAGCCGGCTCGAATGAAATCCAGGTCTGAGGAGAAGTGACTTTCCAGTCGAGGTCGGAGGTGACGGTGAATTCGACGAAGCCTCCGTTGCCGTCTATCATGCCGGACGGAGCGACAACCTCAAGGTTGCTCTTGGCGTTCTGGGTGATTTTTACCAGAACCGGCTCCTCCACTCCCTCGGCGGTGATGGTAAGGGTGGCGGTACGCGGCTTGTCGGCCGTATTGTCGTCTATGGTCACAGTGATGTCCTCGGTCAGAGAGCTGGTGGCACTCGTGCCCGGAGACGGGGTGCACCAGTCTTCCGCATCGTTTTCGATGTACCACGGAGTGTTGGCGCTGATGCTGAAAATGACAGGGTCGGAGGATGTGGAAGACACTTTGTATTCGGACTTGGCATCCACGACTATTTTCGGCGCCTGTTCCGGCTGCGAGTCGATCTCCGGGGTCTGGTAACATCCGGAGAACAGTGCTGCGCAGACGATGAGGCAGGCGCTCGGGGTCAAGATTGAGTTGGTTTTCATTTTATTTTGGGTTTTATATTGTTTACATTATTATTTGGCAGATCCCTCGACTTCGCTCGGGATGACATCGGGGAGGGTCGCTCGGGATGACATCGGGGAGGGTCGCTCGGGATGACATCGAGGAGGGTCGCTCGGGATGACACTGAGACGGAATCCCCGAGATGACACCGAGGGGTGTGCTGCCGGGGTGTCAGAACGGGTGCAATGCAAGGCGCCAAGGGTGAGGGTGACGGGAGTTTACTATAGTAAATGACCGAACCCGAATCCCGCCGGCAACGCCGCAGTGTGCCCGTTATCACACCCCGGGCGATCACCATCCGGAGTTTTGAGGAAGCAGATTACTGTTCCTGTACAACTCCACCTGCGGAATCGGATACAGATACATCCTGTCATTCCACTTGCGGGACTCGTAAAGGAATCTCCTGTACGAATAGGAACTTCCGGAAGCCTGCGTGATTTCCACACCGTAAATGTCGGTCTGGGTCTCGGAGCCGATTTTCCATCTGCGCACATCCCAGAAACGGTGATCCTCGAAAGCGAACTCGACACGCCATTCGTTCCGCAGGGCTTCGATGAACTCGTCCTTGCCGGAAACGGTCACGTCAGGCATCCCGGCATTGCTCCGCACCTGATTCAAGGCCCATCGGGCAGAATAAGTGTATTCTGCATCGGAATAGTCGGGGTCCCCGAAGGCCTCGACCATGGACTCGGCATAGGTCAGAAGCGTCTCGGCATAGCGGTAGACTATCCAGTGATGCTTGTTCGAGACCTGTGCGTCAGGGTCGAAACTGGTGCTCTCCTGAATGTATTTCCTGAGGAAATAGCCTGTCGGGGAGCCTCCGTCGGACACTGCGGCATCGTCACGGCCTCCCTTGTAAAGGGCTATGACGGAGCCTTTGAAGGCATCTCCGTTGCAGAGGACGGTACGAGTGAAACGCGGGTCACGGTTCAGGTAAGGTCGGGCCGGATTGAACTCGGGGTCATCGCTCACCCACCCGGAAGCCTCCAGAGTCACGGAATAGCCGTTTTTAGTCTGGAAGGCATCCACGAGATTCTGGGTAGGGAAGGTGCACATGGTGACCAAAGAGCCGTTTTTCTGTCCCTCGGTGAAACGGATAGGGAAATTGTACACCTCGAAAGTGGTCGAATTGTCATTCTGCCGGGCAAGCACCACTTCAGGGGAAGTAGGGTTGTTGCACTTGTCGGCAGGGTCGAGGGTATAGTATCCGGTGTTTATCAGGTCAAGGGCAGCCGAAGCGGAACGTTTCCATTTGTCGGTGTCCATAGTCGGATTGTGCAGTTCGCTGGCCGCATAGAGAAGGGCTTTGGACTTAAGGGCCATGGCAAAGCCTTTGGTAATCCTGCCGGTCTCGGCGTTGGGCACTCCGGCGTAAGTGACAGGAAGTTCCGGGGCACAGGCGTCGCACTCCGACACTATGTATTCTATCGCACTGTCGAACGAAGTCTTGGCTATGGTATTAGCCCCTTCTATGTCCAATTTTTCCAGAGGCATCGCTATGTCTCCGTACCTTTTGGCCAGTTCGAAGAAGAAGAAAGCCCGCAGCACCCTCGCTTCATAGGTAAAATACTGCATCTGGGCGACCCAGTTCTCGTACTCCGGATCCTTTTCATATACGGTAAAATCAGTAGATGCGAACGACTGCAAGAACTCGTTGGCCGCCCTGATGCCGTAGTAAAAGGTCCAGGCGTTGTCTACGGTATTCAGCGCAGACCAGCTGCCGTTGTTCATGTATTGCACCGTTCCGCCGGTGTCCCCGAACTCCGCGTCATCGGAGGCGCAGTCGCGCATTGCCCCGCCTATTGCCCCGAAGTCCTGAGGGATAAAGGAATACACGTGCGTCAGCATCTGCTTCGTCTCGTCGAAATAGGTGTAGACGTCGTCATATTGGCGCAGACCGTTCGTCTCGTCGAACTCAAGATAACCGCAAGATACGGCAGAGAAAGCCGCCAATGCTATCGTAGTGATTTTCAATGTTTTCATATTCTCTACCGTTAAAAATTGAATTTCAGTCCCACGTAGTACGACCTCAGGGCCGGGTAAGACCTTCCGAGCTGCTCGGGATCGAAGATCTTCAGGTTGTCGAGGCTGAAAAGGTTCGTGCCCTGGACGTAGACCTGCATGTCGGCGAACCGTATCAGGCTTTTCGGGAAGGTGTAGGCCAAAGTCAGGTTCCTCAGCTTGAGGAAGGAGCCGTCACGGAGCCAGAGGGAGTTGTTCTGGTAGTTGTTCTCGTTCGAGAGGGTCGTAAGACGCGGCATGGTCGCCGAGCCGGAAGTCTCCGGAGTCCACGGGATCTCGTGGTCGAGAAGCGTTTGGGACACGGTGGTGTTGTTCATCAACGGCTGGTACAGAGGAGAGTTCAGCACATTGACCGTCACCCCTGCCATACCCTGGAAATCGGCGGAGATTTCGAAGCCTTTGTAACCGAAATTGAGGCCGAAACCGAAGTAGAATGCAGGGACCGAGGAGTTGTACATTTTCACATAGTCGTACTCGTTGATAACGCCGTCCCCGTTCTGGTCCTTGTATTTCAGGTCGCCCGGACGGACTTCCGAGAAGGTCTGTACAGGGCTGTTGTTGATTTCCATCTGATTGTGGAAGATACCGATCACTTCAAGTCCATAGGCCTGGCCGATCGGGTTCCCCTTATGGTAGAGGTAGTCATACGGCTGGTATATCTGGTTTTCATTGACCACTTCGGTGGAAAGGAAAGAACCGTTAGCGTAGGCTCCATAGGAGAAATCGCCGATCTTGTCTTTCCAGGACAGGGAGAGATCTACACCACGGTATTTGTAGACGCCGGAGCACTGGGATGCGACGTCGATACCGATAATGCCGGAAACGTTGGTGGAGGCCACCAGGACATTGCTTCTTTCTTCAAAGAAGCCCTCCGCGTAGAGGCTGAGCCTGTTCCCGAAGGCCCTGAATTCGGTACCGAAAGTCACTTTCCGGAAAAGTTCCGGCTCGAGGTCCTCGACCGGGAGGGCGCTTTCCTTCATACTGTAGAACAGGCTGGTGTTGTCGGTGAAAAAATACTGGTTTCCGCCTATGTAGGACTGACGGAACAGGTCGTGAGAGAGGTTGCCGTCCCAGCCCGAACGTCCGCAGGAGGCGAAGACTTTCCAGAGGTCTATCCAGGAGGCCGGTTTCATGAATTCTTCACCGGAAATAATCCAGGCGGCGTTTACCGCAGGATAGAAGCGCATGGCATCCCCGGGCTTCAGGTAAGCAGAGCCGGCCCAGTCGGCGACGATGCTTGCGGAATACCTGTTGTCGTAGGTATAGGATGCGGTAAGCAGGGCAGAGAGCCATTTGTTCGAGACGTTCTGGCCGTTTGCCACGTATGACTGCATGTCGTAGACGGCCGCAGCGGATACGGCATGTCTGCCGAAGGTGCGGGCATAGTCTATCTTCGCCTGGAAGTCGGTCCGCATATCGATGGAGTAGAAGCCGTTGCTGTGGGACAAGGCTCTTGAGGCCGTACCGACGGTTTCAGGGGAGGTGATGACAGTGCCGTCATCGGACATAGAGGCATGGGAATCCTCGTAGATAAAGGTCTTGACCGTCTCGTCGTACATCCTGCCGATGTTTTCGAATGAGACGAGGACCTCCGCCGCGAGGCCTTCCGTCAGGATGTCGAGATCCTGTCTGAGGGACAAGTCGGCCACTATGGTGCCTGTAGTGAAACGGTAGTTTCCGGCGTCGGTAAGACTTGCCACCGGATTGGTGCTCGTGTAGATGGACGTACCGCCCCAGTTTCCGTCATACTGTCTTATCGGGAAGGCGGCAGACGGGATTGTATAAAGGTTGCTTATGGTCTGGTCCGCTCCCCGGGCCCTGTTGTATTCGCCGAGTTTCCCCATAATGCCGAGCTTCAGGTGAGTGGTGCGGGTCACTTCCACATCGAAGTTGGACCGGATGCTCAGGCGCACGTCGGACGGCATCGTGGAGTAGCGGGAGTCTGTGGACAGATTCCTGAAAAGGCCGATGTCGTACATATAGTCCACCACGGAATAGTAACGGAACCGCTCCGTGCCGCCCTCGAATGTCAGTCCGAGACGGTAGTTGGATGTGTAGTCCTTGTAGACTTCGTTCCACCAGTCCACATCCGGGTACTCTGTCGGGTACTGCCCCGAGCGGAAGGCTTCGAGTTCGAAGTCATTGTAACGCGGGGAAAGGCCGTCGAGGACGAGGGCCTGGTTCAGGGTCGTGGCATAGGTGCAGGCATCCGCAAATTCCGGAGAACGGAACTGGGAGTTGATGCCGTACTGGAAGTCCGCTCCCACGCGGAGTTTGCCGGGAGTGGCGCGGCGGGTCGTGACGAGGACTACGCCGTTGGCTCCGCGCATGCCGTACATAGCCGTGGCTGCGGCATCGGTAAGCACGGTTACAGACTCTATCTCCGTGGCTGTGATGTCCCTGAGACTTCCTCTCGGGAAACCGTCCACGAGGATGAGCGGGGTTCTTCCGTGTATGGAGAAGGAAGAAAGGTTGTTGTACGTGGTGCCGGAGCCCTGGTAGACGTTCAGACCTGCAATCTGCCCGTAAAGAGCCTTGGCCACGTCGATGTTCGGGGATTTCTCGAAGACGCTCCGGCCCACGCCCCGGTGTACGAATGCGGTGCTCCGGTCAGTGACTTCGATCCCGTAGCCGAGACGGATGGTGTCAAGGCCGCTTTCTATGGCCAACGTATCCCTCGACCCGGCAAAGGCAGATACTGCCGTGAGTAATGACAATAATGTTATATGGAATTTTTTCATATTTCTGCTTTTAGAATGTTCTGCCTACCAGCCCGGATTCTGGACGATGCCGTAGTCCTTGTCGACTTCAGTCTGCGGGAATGCCGCCAGATACCATTTTGTATCCCAGGAAGTCGCCCAGTTCCTGGTGGCTATCTCCGTGACGGAGAAGTTGAAGGATTTCGGCGCGGTGTTCGAGCCTGTCGCCACGGACGACTGGAGTCCGTAGAGCTTTTTAGTGAAGTCATCCTTCCTGCCCCATCTCACGAGGTCGAACCAGCGGACTTCTTCATAACCGAGTTCGAGAGCCCTTTCCTTTATCAGCGCTTCCCGGAATTCGGTCTGCAAGAGACCGGCCTGAATTTCCGGCAGGCCGACACGTGCACGCACGTCGTTTATCATATCGTACGCCGTGGCATCCGGACCGCCGTTGTACTCGTTGATGGCTTCGGCATAGCTCAGCATCACTTCAGGAAGTCTGAGGTAAGGCCACTGCACAGGCTTGCCGGAGCGGTCGCTGTCGTAGTCGAGGATGAATTTCTTCTGCAGGAAACCCACTCCCGCCACATATTGCTGGGCTTCCATATACACCGGAGCCATGGTACCGTTTTTCCAGGTGTCGCCAGGCACTGCCACTGTCTCGTACAGTCTCGGTTCGCGGGTAGGGTTTCCGGAGGCGTCGAAGAAAGGCTGCCGCGAAGGTTTTTCCCAGTTGAAATCCTCGGGGAAGTCGGCACCGTCCGCCCAGGCGAACATGTTCACGTAGTTAAGGGTAGGGCCGCTGTAACGCGCTTCGGTAAGGAACTGGTCCAGAATGCTCACATTGTACCCCCTTCGGGTGGTAATCAGGATTTCCGTGCCTCCCCGGTCATAGTAGGCGGACCGGAAAGCCGCCCTGTAGCCGGCATGGGTCTTCTCGGTTGCCTGTGTAAGCCCGTATTTTCCGTTGGTCGCCAACTCTTTGAAAAAGGCCTCTCCGGCATCCATCGCCCTTTTCCATCTTTCCTTGTCGTAGTTCCCGTAGCAGGTATAGGCATCGGCCTCGGGATGCCACGGGGTGTCGGAGTTGAAAGTAGGACTTGCGGCCCAGAGCAGGATACGGAGTTTCAGTCCCAAAGCCCCCGCCTTTGTCATGCGTCCGTTCTCCGTACCGTCGTTTTTCCAGTTCAGGTAAGGGGCCGCCTCATCCAGGAGCTGGACGATGTAGTCCACCGTCTCGGAGAAAGTGGCACGCGGGAAATACATCTCCTCGCTTTCCTCGACAGAGTGTTTCAACAGAGGCACTCCGCCCATGTATCTGAGCAGTTCTGAATAGGCTATGGCTATAATCATCTTGGCCTCGGCCTCTTTCCGCCGTCTATCCGTCGATGAAAGTTCCGGGATTCTGGAGGCGTTTTCGATGTAGATCCATGCATAACGGATGGCGCTGTACTCGTTCTCCTCTCCGAATCTGTAGGCTTCGCAACCCCTGCCGTCGGAGTTGATATTGCTTCCGTAGGCGCCGCTGTAATAAAGGTTCCTCGGGCCATCGCTCGGATTCTCTCTCCGGCTGTGGTTCAGGTCAGTGATGGATTCGAGGATGTTCAGCCCGAGCTTGTCGTAGGCATGCCCGTTGTCCTTGCCCGTTGGCAGGCCGTACGGGAGATAGGAATATGCTTTGGTGAGCACTCTCTCTGCATTGGCTGCGGAACTGAACAGTGTGTCCAGCGTGGCTCCCGAACTTTCCGGGTGCTCGCCGAGGAATTCATCACCGAATCGCAGGTCATAGCATGAAACCTGGAGCAGCAGCGCGGCCGCTAAGGCTATGATTGTCGTTATATGGTGTTTCATATCTATCATAAATGTTATGTCGGACCCGTCAGAATGTCAGATTCAGTCCGAGACTGTAGATTTTCACGAGCGGATAGGCTCCGTTCCTGTCCGTGAGGGACTCCGGGTCGATGAAGTCGAGTCCGGTGAATGTCAGGAGGTTGTAGCCCGAGAAGGAGATATTCAACGACTTCACTCCCATAGACTTCAGCCAGCCCTTTCCGGGGAAGGTGTAACCCAAAGTGAGGGTTTTCAGACGGAGATAGGAAGCGTCCCTGAGCCACAGGGTGGAAGGCTCCGAATTCCAGCTGCGGGAAGTCTCCGAAGCGCGTGGCAGGGTGCCGTCCTGATTCTCCACGGTCCAACCGTCCTTGTAGAAATAGTCGAGAAGTCCGCGACCTCCGGCAGAGAAAGGAACCCTGTACTCGAGATCCATCATTTTGTTCACGTTGGTGGCTCCCGTCCACTGCATGGAGAAGTTGAAGCCCTTGAAGTTGAAGCCGGCGTTCAGACCGAAGACATATTCCGGAATGGTGGAATAACCGGTGACCATCCTGTCGTCTCCGTTCACGATCCCGTCTCCGCTCAAGTCCTCATACATGGCATCTCCGGGATAGACCGGGGATGTGGGCTGGGGCAGATCCGGATTCAGGACAAGGGTGCCGTCCGGGCCTTCGGTGAAGTCGCTGTACTGGTACAGACGGACGAATTTGTAAAGCCCGGTGTATCTGCCGACCGACCCTCCGGTCTGGTTCTGCCACGGGAATTCGCTTTCGACCTCATCCATGAAGATAATCTTGTTCCGGGCGAAGGAAACGTTGGCGGTCGCGAAGTATTCGAAGCCGCTCTTGGTCTTGTCGCTCCAGCCGAGGGACACTTCGTAGCCATGGTTGTTTACCTCTCCTATGTTCAGTGAAGGAAGAGTAAAGGCTATGATCGAAGGCGTGTTGTTCGGTTTCAGGAGAATGCCGGTACGGTGCTCGAAGAACCAGTCGAAGTTCAGCGAAAGCCTGTGCCTGAGGAATTCGGCATCGAGTCCGTAGTTCTGCTTCACGGCCGTTTCCCAGGTCACCCCGTCGTTTCCGATCACACCTTCTCCGTAAGCTTCGGCGGAATTCGGGTTGGTCTCGCCGAAGTTGTAGTTCCCGTTCGAAACCCAGGTCGTAGGCATGTACATGAACCTTGTCGTACCGAGGTCGTTGCCGACTTTTCCGAGGGAGGCCCTGAGCTTGAGGTAGCTGATGAAGTTCTGTCTTTTCATGAAGCCTTCTTCACTGATTACCCAGCCAATGGAGCCCGAAGGGAACGCACCGTAGCGGGTCTTGCCCGGGGCGAAGTTCTCCGAACCGTTGTAGCCGATGCTCAGGTCGGCAAGGTATTTTCCCTTGTAGTTGTAGGTCGCCCTGCCGACAAAACCCACATAGCTGTGGGGAATGTACTGGTAGGATGAAGTCTCGCCCGTGCTGTATCTCGGATAGTAGTCGCGGGACTGGTTGTAAAGGAACATCGCCGAGACCTTGTGCTGGCCCTTGGGCCCGAAAGCCCTGTCCCAGTTGATTTTTCCCTCTAAGTACCAGTTCCTGTCGCGTCCGTTCGTTTCCGAGTATCTGAGGATGTCCGACGTGCCGCGAGGTACCATGACTATGGTCTTGTCGTAGTCCGGGTCGGTCATCGGTTTCGACGGGTCATCGTAGTAGGAGGCGTAGTAGATCTCGTTGTAGTCGTCCGCCCAGGATTCCCTCTTCTTGTGGATGTTGAAAGCGTTGTCGTAAGCTCCTTTCAAGGTTATGGAGAGGCCGTCGGTGATGAAGTCGAGACGCTGGTTGATCTCCACGTCGATGTTCAGGGTGGTGTTGTAGTACTGTTCGTAGCCGCGGCCGAAGAAGGTGAAGTAGCCGTCCCTGTTCATTTCGACCCCTGTAGGGACGGATGAGGACGGGACTCTGGTCCGTTTTCCATCGATAAGGCCAGGGCTGACCAAGGGAACTGTCCATATCGTCACGGCAGACCACTCGTAGCCGTCAAGTATGATCGAAAGCGGGGACTGCTGCTTGCCGACATAGCCTCCGATATTGAATTTCATCGTGGTGCTCGGAGAGAGGCTGAAATCGAGGTTCGCGCGGTAGTTGTAGCGGTTGTATTTGTAATTGTTGTTGTAGGGAAGGCTTTCGACCTGCTTCAGCACTCCGTTCTGGTAAAGGTAGCCCATGGAGACGAAATAACGTGCATTCTTGCCGCCTCCGGAGATGTTGATATTGTTCTTCGTCTGGACGAAGACATCGTTGAACACCTCTTCCTTCCAGTCCACGTTCGGGTAGAAAAGAGGATCCGAGCCGGTCCTGTACGCTTCTATGGCGTAGTCGGTGAAGTATTTCCTCGGGTCGGTCTCTCCGTCGTTCTGCATCTTCATGTTCCAGTAGCGGGCATATTCGTAGCTGCCCACCTGGCTTACCATGGTGGATGGCTGCTGGAGACCAGTGTTGGTGCTGACAGAGATGCTCGGCTTGCCTTCCTGACCGCGTTTGGTCGTAATGAGGATGACTCCGTTCGCTCCACGCACTCCGAAGACGGCTGTGGAGGCTGCATCTTTCAGGATGGAGAAGTTCTCGATTTCGTTCGGGTCGATCTGGGAGAAGTCGCGTTCTACGCCGTCGACCAGTACCAAAGGTGCGGAGGCCGAACTGGTCAGGGAGCCGACACCGCGGATGTAGATCGCTGCGGCGTCTTCACCGGGCTGGCCGGTGGTCTGGACTGTCGCCACGCCAGGGACATTTCCCGCGAGCACGTTCGTGATACTGGATACAGGAGGCTTGATGAGCTCCTTGGTGTCCACCACTGCGAGGGAACCCGTGATGGTGGCTTTGGTCTGTGTGCCGTAGCCGATGACTACGACTTCATCCAGACGCTGCATGTCTTCCTGCATGGTAATGTTGGCGATCCCGTTCGAGGATGCCGCCATTTCCACATCGCGGAAACCGAGGCAGGAAAAGACGAGGACAGCATCGGGGTCGGTGACCGTGATGCTCCAGTTCCCGTCGAGGTCGGAGGTGACCCCGTTCTGTGTGCCTTTTACCTGCACGAAGGCTCCTACGACAGGTTCTCCGTTGTCATCCCTGATTTTCCCGGACACTTTCGTGTCTTTGGGAGCCGTGGGGGTGCGTTCAGACGCCGGTGCCGGCTCGGGCTTGTTCCAGACCGTGATCTGTCTGTTTCTGACCTGATAGCCGGTCCGGGAATCCAGAATCCTGTCGAGCACGGCGGCGATAGTGGCATTCTGCAGTGAAACGGTCACTTTTCTGCCAAGGTCTACCGCATCGTTCCTGAAGATGAAACGGTAGCCGTAGTCGTCTTCGATCTGTGCGAAGACTTCTTTCAGCGGCTTGTCCTTGACATCAATGTTTATGTTCCCCCCCCCCTGCGCAAAGACTGCGGTCGGGAGCAGCATCATGACAAGAAGCAAGGTTGTGACAAGGCTGCGCTTGCGATTCAGTGTTTTTTTAGACATATATAGTAGTTGTTAATAATAGTGTTTCGTGGTTTCCGGCCGTCATCACGGGCAAACATGCGCGTTGCAATGGCCGCGGCCATTTATTGGCGCAGACTTCCTCCGGTCCGGCCCCTCGGCGTCGACGCGGCCTACTGCCGCAGGACGCGGATCCGGGCGTCGCCGACGGTGTCGTAAGTCATCGGCACCAGCATGGAGAGGGTCTTCAGGGCCGTTTCCACCCCGCCGTCGAGTACTAACTTGCCGCTCACTTCCACACCCGTAAACTCATCGTGGCTGCAGGTGATTTCCACTCCGTAGTAATGTCCGATTCTGCCAAGTATTTCCGGAACGGAGTCGTCTTTCAGCAGAAGGTAGCCTTCCGTCCAGGAAATGTATTCTTCAGCGTCCACATCTTCGAGTACGGTAGTACCGTCGGCAGCATTGTACACAAACCTCTGCGACGGCTCCATGACTGTGCTTTCCGTCTCTCCGGCACCTTTTGCCTCCACACGGCCCTCGACGAGGACTACCGACTGCACTCCGCCATAGGCATTGACATTGAAAGCCGTACCGAGGACTTTCACTTCCATGCCCGATGCGGTCTCGAGAACAAACGGATGCTGCTCGTCGCGTGCGACTTCGAAGTAGGCCTCTCCGTCAAGTCTTACGCGTCTTTCATTCCGGTCCGATGCCATTATCTCAAGCCGGGAGCCCGAATTCAGCCGGACCTGCGTACCGTCGCTGAGCACGGTCATCGTCTGCCGGCCTACCGGTGCGCAGATGGCTGCTACGTTCAGTGCCTGCCCGTCCGGGACTTCCTGCCAGTGTCTTGCCATGAAGAATGCGCCGGCTGCGACTGCTGCGGCGACCGCTGCCGAGCCCAGTCTTGCGAAGACTTTCCCGACACGGCCCTTCTTTACCCGGCCTGCGATGTTTTTTTCTGCCGCCCTGACATCCGAAACAAGCAGGGTGTCGAATATCCTGCGGAAAGCCAGCATCTCCTTCCGGTTTTCTTCGCTTTCCTTTATCCATGCCATTACTTCGAGACGTTCGTCCAGCGTCGCGTCGCCTCTCAGATATTTCAAAATCATCTCAAAATTCCGGTCCATAGCTTTCGTGATTTTGGCGCTTACAATATTATAGTTCCCTGAAAACGAAAAAACCCTAAACTTTTTTTGAAAATTTCTCAATATTTTCGCTTTTTGAGGACTTTTTCGGGGATTTTGCGCTTTTTGAAGGGTGATTTCGGCTTGCAAAAAAGGGGGCGCGTTTATTCCGATTCTTTTTACAGGCCCAGGAAAATGCCGATAAGAGGGAGATAGTCCTTGAGTGAGAGACGGAGGGCTTTCAGGGCTCTGGAAATGTGGTATTCGACCGTTTTTTCAGCAATGCCGAGTTCTTCCGCAATCTCGCTGTTCGTCATGCCTTCAAAACGGCTGAGGGAGAATATCCTGTCGGTTTTCCCGCCAAGGCTATCGAGTGTTTCCCGCAGGATTTTCTGCACATCATCTTCAAAAAGGACGTGGGGGTCGCAGGATTCGAGAGTGTCTATCCTGAACTGCAGTTCGTCACGGACGAGTTCGCCGATTTCGCCCCGGATGCTCAGCCTCAGGCTTTCGCTGCGGAGATAATGGAGGGCCTTGTTCCGGACTATGGCCAGCAGGAACTGCAGAGGCATTCCGATATCCTCCCCTGCAGCGCGTTGCTCCCAGTAGACCGACATGGCTTCAGCTGCCAGAGACTCGGCCGCAGACTTGTCGCAGACGTATGATTTAGCAAACAGTACGCAGCGCTGGAACCAGCGCGTATAGTTTTCTTCGAATTTGACGGTACCGTTCTTTTTCCCTGAAAGCATAACCGAATATCCACTATACCTGACGGATTTTTCAAAGATACTAAAAATATGCGTTCCGTCACGAATGACCCGGATAAAATTAGACTTTTGCGGATAGACAAAAAAAGAAACCGACCTCGAAAATCACTTTCGGGTCGGTTTCTTATGGATATCAGCCAAGGCCGTGCTATTCGCGGATAGCTGCGATACCAGGGAGCTCGATGCCCTCGAGATACTCGAGCATGGCACCACCGCCGGTAGATACATAGCTTACCTTCTTTGCATAGCCCATCTGTGTAACGGCTGCTACGGAGTCGCCGCCTCCCACGAGGGTGAAGGCACCGTTTTCAGTGGCTTTTGCAAGCATCTCAGCCACCTTGTTCGTACCCTTTGCGAATGCAGGAAGTTCGAATACGCCTACAGGGCCGTTCCAGAGAATGGTCTTGGATTTCATGATGACATCCTCCCATACGGCCAGGGTGCTCGGAGCGGCATCGATGCCCTCCCATCCGTCAGGAATCTCGTCGTTGCGGCAGATTTTGGTGTTTGCGTCATTGGAGAAAGCATCGGCGATGACCACTTCCTTGGACAGGTAAAGTTTCACGCCTTTCTCTTCGGCCTTTTTCAGGATGTCGAGAGCCAGATCGAGCTGGTCGTTCTCGCAGAGAGAGTTCCCGATCTTGCCGCCCTGGGCCTTGACAAAGGTATAGACCATTCCGCCTCCGATGATCATATTGTCCACGACATCGAAAAGATGCTCGATGATGCCGATCTTCGATGACACCTTGGCTCCGCCGATAATGGCAGTCACAGGGTGCTCCGGAGTTTTGAGGACACGGTCGATAGCCTTGATCTCTCCCTCCATCACGTAGCCGAACATCTTGTCGTTAGGGAAATATTTGGCGATGAGGGCTGTAGAGGCGTGTGCACGGTGTGCGGTTCCGAAAGCATCGTTGATGTAGCAGTCGGCGTACGAAGCGAGTTTCTCGACGAATTTTTTCTGGCTTTCCTTCACGGCAGCCTTTGCCGCCTTTTTCTCTTCGTCCGTAGCGTCCTCTGCAAGACCTCTCGGTTTGCCCTCTTCCTCAGCGTAGAAACGGAGGTTTTCCAGAAGCAGGACCTCGCCCGGCTTGAGGGCTGCCGCCTTTTCATCGGCCGCCATACAGTCCTCAGCAAACTTCACCGGAGTGCCGAGCAGTTCCTCTACCCTGCCGATAATGTGCTTGAGAGAGAATTTTTCCGAAACCCCCTTCGGTCTGCCAAGGTGAGACATTATGATAAGTGCGCCGCCTTTTTCAAGGACTTTCTTCAAAGTCGGGATGGCAGCCCTGATCCTCGTGTCGTCGGTGATTTCGAATTTTTCATTGAGCGGAACATTGAAATCCACCCTTACGATGGCTTTTTTGCCTGAAAAATCGTAAGTATCAATACTCTGTTGCATATAAATAGATATTTATAAGTTAATCCTTAATATATACCGCCCCGGCAGGCAATACCGGTACATCCGTGCAAAATTAACAAATTTCAGCAAAAAACAATATTTTATTACATTTGTCCGAAATTTCGGAAACATACAAAACTCTTGGATATGATGAAGATCGAAAGCCCGGGGAATTTCTGGAAAGACTATGAACTCATAGATTCAGGCAGATTCGAAAAGCTCGAAAGGTTCGGACGGTTCTGCATGGCGAGACCCGAGCCCAAGGCATTGTGGGACAAGACTCTTTCCGAAGAAGAGTGGGAGAGGACCGTCAATGTCAGGTTCAGGCCCGGGGCCGGGTTCGGAAAAGCGGGGAAAGAAGACAGCGGGACGTGGGACAAATGCAGGAAGATGGAGGATCAGTGGGTCATCAGGTACAAGGGAGAGCAGCCCGGACTCGAGCTGTCGCTTCGTCTCGGGCTGACGGCGTTCAAACACGTCGGAGTGTTTCCGGAGCAGGCGCCGAACTGGGAATACATCTACAGGAACACGTCAGTACTGGTCGCTGAAGCCGCATCGAAAGGGCTGCCGAAACCGAAAGTACTGAACCTTTTCGCATACACGGGAGCGGCATCGCTGGCAGCCAGGGCTGCAGGTGCCGACGTGACGCATCTCGATTCCGTACGCCAGGTCGTGACCTGGGCCAGGAACAATATGGAAATCAGCGGTCTCGACAACATCAGATGGGTAGTGGAAGATGCCCTGAAGTTCGCAAGGCGCGAAGCCCGGAGAGGCAATGTATATCAAGGCATTATCCTGGATCCTCCGGCCTACGGGCATGGTCCTGACGGAGAGAAGTGGAAACTCGATGAATGCCTTTACGAGATAATGGAATGCGTCTCGGCCATCCTTGCCCCGAAAGACAGTTTTCTGGTGCTGAACCTCTACTCGAACGGCTATTCGGCCGTTCTCGGAGAAACCGTGGTCAGACAGGCGTTCCGTCTTCCTGCGGACTGCCCCGGAATCGAATGCGGGGAACTGATATTGAGGGACAGATTCGGGAAGAACCTGCCCCTCAGCATCTTTGTGCGTCTCAAGAGATAATCGCCGCCCCCGGCGGGGCCAGTTCCGCTCCTCCGAAGGCAGGCCGGCGACTTTCAACAAATTGAAACCGACCGGCCCCGGCATTGAAGCATCAGCATTTATGAAACATCGCCGGAATATTCCCCGGTCGGATCGATAAGACCGTTTATCCTCTCGTTCAAGGCATCCGCCAGATCCTGGTCTCCTCCGGCAGCATAAACATATTGCAGGTTCTGGAGATAGGTAAACACGCTGTTGGCCTCGTCCTCCCTGTAGTCATAGAACGAAAGGAAGAAACCGGCGGAGGCCATAAGCTGGTCCGCGAACCGTGCCGCGATGTCGCGTGCCTTTTCCGGCTGGCCGAGGTCATAGTACAGAGAAATCATTCTGAGCACCATATACTCGTTGCTGAACCCGAGGAAAGTCATATCGAGAGGGAAATTATACTCCGGAACACATTCCCGGCACTTGTCCAGCATTTCCAGGGCCCGGTCTTCCCGTCCGGCCTCGATCATCTTCTCGGCCGCATTCAGGAAGAGGTTCCGCTGCGACATCACTCCGCAGAACGTATAGAGGTTCTGATAGTCGACGAAGTAGTCGTCTCGCTTCAGGGCATCCCACGAGAATACCCCGGTCATCTTGCGATACAGGTCTTCAGGATCTGTAAAGCCGACATCGGAACTGCTCATAGGCCCTTTCACCGGTACGAACTTGTAGGAAAAGCCCTCATACATAAGGTAGCTCTTCTGGCCTATGTCGAGGTCGCCTCCCATGGAAAGCATGTTTATAGGCCTGTCCCACTGATAGTTGGACAGCAGGTCGAGGAGGAAAAGCTCCGGTTTGGTGATGAAAGTCTTGTTCTTCGGCATCTCCAGCACTATCTCGTCCGGAATCATATCCGCATACTTTTCATCGAGGATGCCGTATTTCAGCACATTCTCCTTGTTCACCGGCACGCTTATCTTGCGCGACATTATGTAGTCCACCAATTTGCCGCTGGTCAGTTCCACCTTTGCCTTCGGATGTTTGAACACACGCATCACGTCGGAAATCGAAATCACCGTATCGCGCACGTCATAGATGAACACCAGTTCGTTCGTCCCGTACAGGTACTGGTCCAGACCGACAGTCAGAGGCAGCGGGGCCGATTCGTTGCAGGCGTATTTCATCTGGTCGATATGCCAGTCCGTCCCGAGCAGGGAAGTGTTGCAGATTCTCACGTCGGTTCTTACGTTTTCGACCTCCTGCGCGTACCAGAGCGGGAACGTGTCATTGTCTCCGTGGGTGATGAGGATGCCGTTTTCGCCGACCGAATTCAGGTAGTTCCTGGCCATCTCGACAGCCGTGTAGCGGTGGCTTCTGTCGTGGTCATCCCAGTTCTGCTGGGCCATAAGCACAGGGACGCCGAGGCAAAGAAGGGACACAACGGATGCCGCTGCGGTCAGGCTGCCTCCGGAAGGTCCGCCGTCCGGGGACCGGCCTTCGAGAGCCCTTATACCCTCCGGCAGATTTTCCGAAGACCGGTTCGAAAGCAGGCCCTCGACAAATGAATATATTCCCAACACGGCAAGGCCGATCCAGATGGAAAAGGCGTAGAACGAACCGGCATACGCATAGTCGCGCTCACGCACCTGGTAAGGAGGCTGGTTCAGGTAAATGACGATGGCTATTCCCGTCATAAAGAACAGCAGGAACGTCAGCCAGGTCCCCCTCTTGTCCCTCGAGAACTGGAAGAAAAGCCCTATCAGGCCGAGCAGGAGAGGAAGCATGTAATAATGGTTCTTGCCCTTGTTGTGCTTCAGGTAGTCCGGGGCGGCACTCTGGTCGCCGAGGCGGACCTTGTCGATGAATCCGATACCGCTTTCCCAGTTCCCGGAGAAGATTTCCCCTGGAGACGGGCTGTGTATGTCGTTCTGGCGACCGGCAAAATTCCACATGAAATAACGCCAGTACATCCAGTTCATCTGATAGTCGAGGAAGAAACCGATATTGGTCCAGAATGTCGGTTTCTTGTGTTCCGACCCTGGAACCGGCGTTCCCTTTCCGTTCATATACGATTCATAGAAGTCGATGTAGCGCTGGTCGCCGCCCGCCCACATACGGGGGAAAAGCATTTTGCCTTCAGACGGGTATTCCAGTTCGCCGGGGCCGTCTGCATGAACGTATTTCCCGTTCAGCGGGGCCCAGTATTTCGGCGTCACCACTTCGTACGGGGCATCGAAATACTGCCCGTACAGAAGCGGGGTCGACCCGTACTGTTCCCGGGCGAGGTACCTTATCAGAGTGAAAGGGTTGTCCGGCTGGTATTCATTGGTAGGAGTCTTGGCCGACGACCTTATTATCACTACCGAGAATATCGAAAACCCAATGACTATCACCGTAAAGCACAGCAGGATCGTGTTCGCCGCCACGGCCTTTTTCTTCATCGTGAAGAACAGCCCCCAGAAGCAGGCGGCAAGGAGGACGATCATAAAGAATGCCGCTCCGGTGTTGAACGGGAGGCCGAAGACATTCACGAAAAGCAAATCCGTGTACGCAGCCGCCTTGGGCAGGTAAGGTATTATTCCATAAAGGATTACAGCCAGGATAACCGCAGAGAGGGCGAAGATTTTCACATATTCCCAAAGAGAGTAGTGGCCGGTCTCGCGTTTCTTGTAGTAGAACATAAAGACCAGGGCCGGAATCGTCAGCAGGTTCAGCAGATGGACGCCGATGGAAAGGCCCATCAGGAAGGAAATCAGCACTATCCACCTGTTAGCATACGGGGTGTCGGCCTGTTCGTACCATTTGGTCATCGCCCAGAACACGAGGGCCGTGAAAAGCGAGGACATCGCGTAGACTTCGCCTTCGACAGCCGAGAACCAGAATGTGTCGGAAAAGCAGTAGGCCAATGCGCCCACGATGCCGGAGCCGTAGACGGCGATGGCACGGGACACGGAATAAGTACCGTCAGGACCCGGCTTGATCAGCCTTTTGGCAAAAAAGACGATGGTCAGATAAAGGAAAAATATCGTAAGCGCCGAGCACAATGCGCTCATAATGTTAACGGCCACAGCTGCATGCATGTTGTCCGCAAAAAGCGTGAAAAAGCGAGCAATCAGCTGAAAGACAGGGTTTCCCGGAGGATGGCCCACCTCTAATTTGTATGAAGACGCGATGAATTCCCCGCAGTCCCAGAACGATGCCGTAGGCTCGATGGTCAGCAGATAAGTGACCGCCGACACAATCCCGGTAAAAGCGGCCGCTACCCTGTTCCAAAATCTGAATTTTCTGTTATCCATTTATTTCCGTCTTTTTGGAAAGTGCAAGAAGCCGGACACTTTCCCGATTCAAATTGGCAAATATACGCAGAAACTGAGAGCAAAGAAAATTTATTTTCTTTGCCGAAGTGCCACAGTATATGTGGGCACGAAGTGACCAAATATACGCAAACTCGCCCACATACTGATAGATTTTAGAGAAATAATGCAAGCTGTTGGAAATGAAAGGTGATGTGCGGTTGTAATCCGTATCCGTCATTGGTGCATATTTGCCATAATTTGAGGGATTGAAAAAATAAATCGCTACCTATCCGTTGCCCTTTTCGGAGTCAAAAAACTCTGCATTAGTTTTCCGGTATAGACAATCGCCGTGAAAATCAAGAGATTATATTATTATTGTTAAACCTAATATATTTAACCATATTTGTATTTATAAAAATATTTGGCTACATTTGGTGACAGGTCAAAAGACATGTGACCATATAATATTGAAAAGCGTTTTTGCGTATCATTTAATGGAAAATCGCCAATTTTCAACTCAGAGAATGATACAGCATCTGCAACGCCATTGCTTGCTTGTATCCACCCCCGCAAGAGGGTTCCGATATAGCGGTACGGCGTGGGGTGGGCTGTTTATTTCTCTGAAAGGCGTTTGGCGATGCCTCCATTAAGATAAGCAGAGCATTGTCCCACGCTTTTTTGTGTGTATGGCTTTATGGG
>CASFLY010000044.1 GCA_949295645.1 uncultured Bacteroidales bacterium
AAAGAAATCTTCATATGTGATGCAGACCCTTGCAGATGTCCTCGGCAAGGAAATAAAAGTTGCAGACAGTGACCAAACATGTGCCCTCGGTGCCAGCATCTTTGCAGCAGTAGCTGCAGGTATCTATAATGATGTCGTAGAAGCGCAGCGTTATATGTCGTCACCCGCTGGGACTGTTTACATCCCTGACAAGGATCGACATACCATATATAATATCCTCTACAAAAAATATCTGTACCTCGGAAAAGTAGCGAACAATTATTAATCCGAATAAGTTATTCTTGTTGAAGGACTGTTTCAGGAGTGTCAGGTGCCTCTCCTCCGCCTTGGAAACAGGTTTGCATAATTCAATGCAAATGGCTATTTTCGTGTAATATACTACACATGACCACATGCAATCTATGGGCGAAAATTCATGCAAATACCTTGTCAGCAGCGAGCAGGATGTCCTGTGGGGGATGACGGTCAATACTGTAGGAATAGAAAAGGTTCCGGCGGACTATGACTCTTACCCCTTGCGTTCGGGACATCCGGACGATTTCTATTTTGATCTCCACAAAGGCCGGACATTGGACAGCTACCAGCTTGTCTACATCACGGAGGGGAAAGGGACATTCTATACGGATCCTGAAGTGTCTCAGCCGATTGAAAGCGGGGATATGTTCGTGTTGAGGCCATATTGCTGGCACAGTTATTTCCCCGACAGAAGGACAGGGTGGACAGCCTATTGGATAGGCATCTAAGGGATAAATCTGGACACCCGGTTCCGCAACAATTTCTTCAATCAGGACCAGATAGTGTACAAGGTCGGGTTTCACGAGGATATCGTCAGCTTGTATGAAAAGGCGCTCGAAGTGGCGGGAAAGGAGCGGGCGTCTTACCAGCAGTATCTGGCCGGGATAGCGAATCTTCTGCTCGGTATTATGATGTACCGTGACAGGAACAGCGTGTTCAAGGAGAACGAGGCCTGTTCCCGGATCGACAAGGCCAAGCTCATAATGAGGGAACGGCTGACTTCGGACATCTCACTTGAAGACATAGCCTCGGAAGTCAATATGAGTTACTCCTGGTTCCGCCGGATTTTCAAGGAATATACGGGCTTTTCGCCGGCAAGCTACATTTCGGAGATGAAGATGGAGCGGGCCAAGTCGATGCTCCTGACTTCGGAACTTTCCGTAAAGGAAATCGCATATCGCCTGAATTTCGAGTCCGTCTCTTATTTCACGGCTACATTCAAGTCCCGGACAGGTGTCACTCCGTCAGAATACGGGGCATCGCTGATAAGGTAATCCGGCAGAGCAAATTTTGCCTTTGTTCTCGCTTAATCGCTATGTTTGGTCACTACGTGCCCACATATGGCTGCCGCTCGACAAAAACAAAAAAAATTTTGCCTTTGTTCTCGCTTAATCGCTATATTTGAAGAAGATTGACAAAAACAGTGTATGAAACGTCCCGCATCCGCATTATACTCGACCTATATCATCGACGGGGTACAGATGCCCCAGACGCCGGCTCAGATGTTAAATGACTGTGTGCCAGGAGGCTGTGGGGAAGATGAGAGGGGGATGGCGTATGAAAACATCGTGGATGAGACGACGGGTCCGGCGCTGAAAAAGGCTGGGTACAGCGGGGATGAGGTGCTGCGCTACGTAGAAAAAGTGAGGGCTGCGGGGAAAAATGCGGGAGAAAGGGCGAATGTCGCGCCGGGATCTTATGCAAAACGGAAAATCGCGGCGGCGCTGACGGATGTGCTTTGGAAAAAAGGGCACTTCACGCTCGAGGATCTCGGGGTGAGGGTGCAGTGGCGGTGGAATTGTGCGCCCTTAGGCAATATGGCGGCCTTCTATTTCTCGGCGGAGGCTGTGGGAGGTTATCTTTTCGACTTGAATATCAGGCTTGACGGCTATTCGTTTGAAAAGTCGCAGGACGGTTGCGGGGTGGAATGTTCGGCCGGAGTTTCCGCAAAAGATGCTGCAGGCTTTAAGGAAAACGAAGGCGGGGATGAATACGACTTCTTCGATGAAAGGGAGCCCGAGAAAATGCGGTACTGCTGGATTTCGGACGAGAGGAAATGCGGGGACAGGCTTGTCGGAGACAGTTCTTCCTGGCTGATTTACATTCCTTTCGATTCGTGTGATTACCGGCTCGGGGACTCGCTCTTCGAAAAAGTCGTCGGGGCCAGCGGAGACAAGGCTCCGGACATTCAGGACCCCGATTACTTCATAGACTGCTTCGAGGTGATAAGGGAACTCGTGGAAGACGGAGTGATCCTTTCCGGCGTGTCGGTCGGGGCCGGAGGTCTGCTGGCTGCCGCTGCCGGCATGAGCGAGGGAACCGGCCTCAGCATAGACGTCAGCGGGATAGAGAGGGCGGCAGGCGAGGCGGATGTGGTCAGGATACTGTTCTCCGAGGTCCCCGGGGTGCTGATCCAGATAAATGACGATGACTATGACTACATAGATGCCCAGATGCTCCTGCAGGACATCGCCTATTTCCCGATAGGGCATCCTTCTTCTTCAAAAGCCGGCGGGCTGTCCATCGTCCACGGAAAAAGGCCGGGAGTCTCCTCCATCCTGGCGGCATTGATAGAAGGTCATTATTCGGAAGGCGAGGACTGAATGCAACAAGACATTATCGATATGAAAACAACGGACGCAAACGGGAAAAAACCGAAAATCTTCGTGCTGGACACCAATATCATCCTTCACGATTACAGGGCTGTCAGAAAGTTCCAGGACAATGACATCGTCATCCCGATGGCCGTGCTCGAGGAGCTCGACAAGTTCAAGAAAGGAAGCGACAACCTCAGCTACAATGCCCGCGGTTTCATGCGCGAACTGGACAGGCTCAGCGGAAACGGGATGTTCGGGACGGAAGGCGTGCCTATCGGAAAACATCTCGGACGGATCAGGGTAGAACTGAACCATCCTTTCCCCGACAGTCTGAAAGGCTGTTTTGCGGACGATACGCAGGATCACAGGATATTGGCTACCGCGATGTGGGTGAAGTCGCAGCACCCGGACAGGTTCGTGGCCCTGGTGACCAAGGACGTGAATCTGAGGATGAAATCCAAGGCCGTGGGAATGGAAGCCCAGGACTATCTGACCGACAAGATCGAGGAATCCAGGGTCGAATACACGCGCAATGAGGTCGTGATAGTCGAAAATCCGGACTACAACGTGGTCCAGAGCCTCGCATACGGACAGGGGAGCGTGCCCTACGAGAGTTTCTGCAAGGAAAAGCCGTCTCCCAACCAGCTGTACCTCTTCCGTTACGAAAAGAACGGGAGCACCGGAAAGCTTTGCGCCCGGTACGATGAGAAAAGCGGGAAGCTCGTCCTGGTCAAGTCGCGGTATGCGTACGGAATCTCGCCGCGGAACGACGAGCAGAAATTCGCTCTCGACGCCTGCCTGAATCCGGAAATCCAACTTGTGTCGCTGACCGGCGGGGCAGGTACCGGAAAGACATTGCTCGCCCTTGCGGCGGCCCTGGAACAGGAGCGCGACTATGAACAGATCATCCTGTCCCGTCCGACAGTCATTCTCGGAAATCAGGAAATAGGCTTCCTCCCCGGAGACCAGAAAAGCAAGATGGGCCCGTTCGTCCAGCCTCTGATGGACAATCTGAACGTCATCAGGCACTGTTTCAAGCCCGGCAGCAGGCAGGCCGTGAAAATAGACGAGATGCTCAAGTCGGAGAAACTCCTCATATCTCCGCTGGCCTATATCAGGGGACGCAGCCTCGGAAGGGTATTCTTTATCGTGGACGAGGCGCAGAACCTCACCCCGCACGAGATAAAGACCATCATTACCAGGGCAGGGGAATATACCAAGATCGTGTTTACCGGCGACATTTTCCAGATAGACCAGCCTTATCTGGACATGTATTCGAACGGCCTTACCCATCTCGGGGAGAAAATGGCAGGGCAGGAGCTTTTCGAACATGTGAACCTGACCAAGGGGGAACGCAGCGAATTGTCGGAGATTGCCAGCCGCCTGTTGTAAGAACGGAAAAATTATATTATTTTCGCAACACTTTTAAGACGCTGTCCATAAACAACCTGAATACACTATTTATTTTATATCCAAATTTTTTATTTCTCTTATGGAAGATAACAAGAAAAGGGTCTACCGCTTCGGAGGCAAAACTGCTGAGGGAGACGGTACTATGCGGAATTTGCTTGGAGGCAAGGGGGCGAACCTGGCGGAAATGTGCAGGCTGAACATCCCTGTTCCGGCTGGATTCACCATTACTACGGAGTGCTGTGCCGAATATTACGAACTCGGAGGAGGGTATACAGAGGCCTTGAAGGCCGAAGTGACCGAGGCTATGAAAGCTACGGAAAAGATCATGGGAATGAAGTTCGGGGACAAGGACAATCCTCTTCTGGTCAGCTGCCGTTCCGGCGCAAGGAGTTCCATGCCGGGAATGATGGATACCATCCTGAATATCGGTCTGTGCTCGGCTACTATCCCGGGAATGATCAAAAAGACGGGGAATCCGCGTTTCGTCTATGACGCCTACCGCCGTCTGATTATGATGTACTCCGACGTCGTGATGGAAAAGGCCGAGGGCATCGAGCCTGCCGACGGTCAGGGCATCCGCCAGCAGCTGGACAGGATGATGGAGGAACTGAAAAATGAAAAAGGATATAAGTCCGATACCGAGATCACTGCCGAGGAGCTTGAAGGCCTCTGCAAGAAGTTCAAGAAGAGGGTCAAGGAAGTACTCGGAGTAGAGTTCCCGGATTCGGCGGAAGCCCAGCTTTGGGGAAGTATCGGCGGCGTATTCAAGTCCTGGAACGGAAAACGCGCCATCGCATACAGGAAAATCGAAAAGATTCCGGATGACTGGGGCACAGCGGTAAACGTGCAGTCGATGGTGTTCGGAAATATGGGCAATACGTCGGCCACCGGAGTGGCCTTCTCAAGGAACCCTGCCAACGGCGACAACAAATTCTACGGAGAATGGCTGATCAATGCCCAGGGCGAGGATGTCGTGGCCGGAATCCGTACTCCGAACCCTCTCAACGAGGCTACCAAGAACCCTCACAATGCCCACCTGGAGTCGCTGGAAAAGGCCATGCCGGACGTCTACAAGGAACTCGACGAAATCAGGCTGCACCTCGAGGACCACTTCAAGGATATGCAGGACATAGAGTTCACCATCCAGGACGGCAAACTGTGGATGCTCCAGTGCCGTATCGGCAAGAGGACCGGTCTGGCCGCCCTGAATATGGCCATCGATATGCTCGGCGAGGGTATGATCGACGAGAAAACGGCTGTAATGCGCGTGTCTCCGAACCAGCTCGACGAGATCCTGCATCCTATTCTCGACCCTACTTCCGAAAAGAAGGCGAAGGTGGTGGCAAACGGTCTGCCTGCAAGCCCGGGCGGAGCGGTCGGCAAGGCTGTCTTCACGTCGGAGGCTGCCATGGATGCCAATGCCAAGGGCATCAAGACCATCCTGATCCGCGAAGAAACTTCGCCTGAGGATGTCGAGGGAATGCGTGCGGCTGCCGGTATCCTGACCCAGAGGGGAGGAATGACCTCTCATGCGGCCCTCGTGGCCCGCGGCTGGGGCAAATGCTGTATCGTAGGATGCGAAAGCATGCACATCGACCTCGACAAGAAAGTGGCCAGGTTCAAGGGCGGCGCTGAAGTCCATGAGGGAGACCTTGTCAGCCTGAACGGAGCCAAGGGACTTGTCTATGTGGGCGAGATCGACACGATGGATGCCTCGGAGAACCCTCGTTTCATCAAGTTTATGAGCATCGTCGACAAATATCGCAAACTCGGCGTGAGGACAAATGCCGATACTCCGGAAGATGCCCAGAGGGCCCTCGATTTCGGGGCTGAAGGCATCGGCCTGTTCCGTATCGAGCACATGTTCTACGGAAAGAACTCCGAGACCCCGCTTGCAAAGCTGCGCAAGATGATTCTTTCCAAGACGGATGACGAGAGACGGGCCGCCCTGAACGAACTCGAGCCGTACATCAAGGCTTCCGTAAAGGGTACGATGAAGGTGATGGACGGCAAGCCTGTGACTTTCCGTCTGCTCGACCCGCCTCTCCATGAGTTCGTGCCTCAGACCCACGACAAGAAAGAGGAACTGGCACACGAACTCGGAATCAGCGAGGGCGAAATCGAGAAGAGGGGTGCGTCGCTCCACGAGGTGAACCCTATGATGGGACACCGCGGAGTCCGTCTGCACATCACCTACCCTATGATTTCGGAGACCCAGTTCAGGGCCATCTTTACCGCAGCCGCCGAACTGCAGGCCGAGGGACTTCACCCTATGCCTGAAATCATGATTCCGGTCACCATTTCCGAGCGCGAACTGAGATTCCAGAAAGCCATTTGCGTGAGAGTAAAAGCCGAGGTAGAAGCTGCCACGAACCAGCATCTCGACTACAAGTTCGGTACGATGATCGAGATTCCTCGCGCCGCCCTTACGGCCGACAGGATGGCCAAGACCGCAGAGTTCTTCTCGTTCGGTACGAATGACCTGACCCAGATGACCTTCGGCTTCTCCCGCGATGACGTCGGCACCTTTATGGGCGACTACCTCGGAAACAAGATCCTCGACAGCGATCCGTTCCAGACCCTGGATACCAAGGCCGTCGGCAAACTTGTCGGCTATGCCGTTTCCGCCGGACGCGAGACCAGGCCGGGCCTCAAGTGCGGTATCTGCGGCGAGCACGGAGGCGATCCTGCATCCGTAGAGTTCTGCTACAAGATAGGCCTCAACTACGTTTCCTGCTCACCGTTCCGCGTGCCTATCGCCCGCCTCGCCGCGGCCCAGGCCGTCATAAAGACAGAAGCAGGAAAGTAATCCGGTCTGACATACCGGTTCCGACATTATAACGACTGTCCAACACTTTTAGTCAGATGTATTCACTTCTGAATTTCATATAAGATGAAGTGAATACATCTTTTCCTTTTGGCCGTTAGGCAAAGGACAGTGAGTTTGAGTAAAGGAAGTCGCCCCTACCGTAACGTCCATCCAATAGGGATTGTGGCGTGATGATGTCAGTCTTTTAAGCAAGCCAGAGGTCTGACCTTGACCCCGTCAGCTCGTGTATAGGCCATATTGCCGCCTGTCAAGACAATTAAAAGATCTGGTTCCCGTAATGGAACTTGCTTTTCCGTCCTGTTGTATTCCTGAATAAGCCGTTTGATTTCAAGAAGATGTTTTGCACCCTCTTCTATTTCCCGGCTACCCAACTTACATTCGATCAAGGCATACCGTTCATCCTCCAGATGCAATACCAGATCGGCCTCCAAGCCATAGCGGTCGCGATAGTAGGATATACGACTGTTGGAATCGGCCGTATAAGCCTTAAGGTCGCGTACACACATCTGTTCAAAAATAAAACCAAAAGTCTTCAGCTGTGTTTCCAATGCTTCCACATAATCATCGTAAGTGTCCATGGAAATTGTTATGTCACCGGAAGCCGTAACGTCGGCGAGAATATTGGTCTTTTTTGCCAGCAATGGTAATCG
>CASFLY010000045.1 GCA_949295645.1 uncultured Bacteroidales bacterium
ACGAGGTCGTGGAGATTTTCGCGGAATTCCCGGAACTCATAGACCCTCATACGGGACGCCGCCTGATGGAGCGTACTACCATAATATGCAACACCTCGAACATGCCTGTGGCGGCGCGTGAGGCTTCCGTCTACACGGCGATGACCATCTGCGAGTACTACAGGGCAATGGGACTCAAAGTCCTCCTGCTGGCGGACTCCACCTCCCGATGGGCCCAGGCGCTCAGGGAGATGAGCAACAGGCTCGAGGAGCTGCCGGGAACCGACGCCTTCCCTGTAGACCTCTCGGCCATCATCTCGAATTTCTATGCACGCGCCGGAATGGTGGTCCTGAACAACGGGCAGACCGGCTCCGTGACATTCATAGGGACTGTCTCCCCTGCCGGAGGAAACCTGAAGGAACCGGTAACGGAGTCCACGAAGAAAGCCGCAAGGTGCTTCTATGCCCTCGAACAGAAACGTGCGGACCAGAAACGCTATCCGGCCGTAAACCCCATCGACTCCTACTCGAAATATCTCGATTACCCGGAAATCAGGGAATACCTTTCGGAGAAGGTAGGAAAAGGCTGGGCGGAAAAGGTAGAAAAGACGAAGAACATCATCCGCCGGGGAAAGGATGCAAACGACCAGATCAACATTCTCGGCGACGACGGCGTGCCTATGAGCTACCACGAAATCTTCTGGAAATCAGAGCTCGTGGATTTCATCATCCTGCAGCAGGACGCCTTCGACCCTGTAGACAGCGTCACCCCGATGGAAAGGCAGGAATACATGCTGAATCTCGTCTTAGACGTCTGCGACAGGGAATTCGGTTTCGATGACTACGAGCAGTGCCGCAACTTTTTCAAGGAGATGATCAACCTCCTGAAACAAATGAACTACTCGGAGTTCAGAAGCGACAATTTCCTCAAATATCAGGAACAACTCAATAATCTGATAAACAATGGCAAATAAGGCATTTCAAAAGATATATACCCGGCTCGAATCCATCACCAAGGCCACGGTTTCGCTGAGGGCGTCCGGGGTGTCCAATGACGAACTCGCTACCGTACAGGGGCGTCTGGCACAGGTGGTAAAGACAAAGGGAGACCACGTCACGCTCCAGATATTTTCCGGAACGGAAGGTATCCCGACAGATGCCGAAGTCGCTTTCCTCGGTGAGCCGCCGACACTCAAGGTCAGCGACGCTCTTGCAGGTCGGTTTTTCAATGCCTACGGCCGGCCGATCGACGGAGGTCCCGAAATAGAAGGGGAAAAAAGGGAGACCGGGGGACCTTCGGTCAATCCTTACAAAAGGCGCCAGCCCTCGCAGCTGATTCCTACCGGGATCGCCGGAATAGACCTTAACAACACCCTCGTGTCCGGACAGAAAATCCCGTTCTTCGCCGACCCCGACCAGCCGTACAACGAAGTTATGGCCCAGGTGGCCCTCCGTGCGGATGTAGACAAGATCATTCTCGGCGGGATGGGGCTGACAAACGACGACTATCTGTATTTCAGGCACGAATTCGAGAATGCCGGAGCCCTCGACAAGATCATCTGCTTCATAAACACCACTGAGCAGCCGCCGGTGGAGAGGCTTCTTATTCCGGACATGGCACTGACGGCGGCGGAGTATTTCGCTGTGGACAAGAACGAAAAGGTGCTCGTACTGCTGACGGACATGACCCTGTACGCCGATGCCCTGAGCATCGTAAGCAACCGTATGGACCAGATTCCGTCAAAGGATTCGATGCCGGGATCGCTTTACTCGGATCTGGCCAAAATCTACGAAAAGGCGGTACAGCTGCCGGACGGAGGTTCGATCACCATTATCGCCGTGACTACCCTCAACGACGGGGACATCACCCATGCCATCCCGGACAACACGGGCTACATCACCGAAGGCCAGCTCTACCTGCGTGCGGACCCGGATTCAGGGAAGATCATCATCGACCCGTTCCGTTCGCTTTCGCGTCTGAAACAGCTTGTGATAGGCAAGCAGACACGCGAAGACCACAATCAGGTGATGAATGCCGGAGTACGGCTCTATGCCGATGCTCAGAATGCCAAGACAAAACTCGAGAACGGCTTCGACCTGAGCGACTACGACCTGCGGTGCCTCGACTATGCCAAGGAATATGCGGCCCGCCTGCTCGCCATCGATGTAAATATAAAAATCGACGAAATGCTCGACACTGCCTGGGAACTTTTCGGCAAGTATTTCTCGAAAGCCGAGACGGGAATCAAGCAGGAACTGATCGACCGCTACTGGCGGAATTGAGGGGAAGAATAAAAAGACTATGAGTATCAAATTCCAATATAACAAGACTTCGCTGAACGACATGGGCAAGCAGCTCAAGGTCCGTCAGAACGCCCTTCCGACGCTCAAGAACAAGGAATCGGCTCTGCGGTTCGAAGTGCGCAAGGCCAAGGCGAAATCGGAACAGCTCATAAACGACCTGGAAGCGGCACTGAAAAGGTACGACTACCTGGCGGCACTGTGGACCGAATTCGAACCGGATCTGATTTCCATCACTGACGTGGAACTGAAGACGGTAAAGGTGGCCGGGGTCAAGACGCCCGAACTCGGGGATATCCGTTACGCGATAAGGGACTTCAACGCTTTCGCCAAACCTGCCTGGTACGCCGACGGGGTGTCCATTCTGAAAGAACTCTCGAGACTCGGCATAGAATCGGAGGTGTACGGGGAAAAAAGCCGGATACTCGATTTCCAGAGGAAGAAGACCACGCAGAAAGTGAACCTTTATGAAAAAGTGCAGATTCCCGGCTATCAGGAGGCCATCAGGAAGATAAAACGGTATATGGAAGACGAGGAGACGCTCACAAAGGCGTCTTCGAAGATAGTCAAGAGCAGACACGAACAGGAAGAGGAGGGACAGCTATGATCACGAAAATGACCCGATATTCTTTCATTCTTCTGAGTGAAAATACCGATGCTTTCCTGAAGAAGCTTCAGGGAATGGGAGTGGTGGACATCACCCGGTCGAAGAAGCCGGTGGACAGCGTTTCAGCGGCCATGTTCGAAAGGAGCAGGGAAATCTCAGCCGCCGTTTCCGCCTTGAAACGGGTGGATTTCTCAAAGAGCGAGGATGCCGCTGCGATAGCCGGGGCGGCGGAAAAAGCCGACGTGTCGGGCGATGCCGTCACGCTCGTAAAGGAAATCCGAACCGATATCGAGAAGACGGGCGCCCGGTACAATGCGGCCTTGAAAGAAGCCGAAAAGAGGCGTCCCTGGGGTGAATTCGATAAAAGTTCTCTCGAAAGGATAGAAAAAGACGGCTACAGGATACGCTTCTATTCGGTCGGCAAAAAGAGATACGACCCGGAGTG
>CASFLY010000046.1 GCA_949295645.1 uncultured Bacteroidales bacterium
ACATCCCTGAGGAAGTGCCGCCGCTGACACCGGTCAATGATGCGGAGGGTTTCGATGCTGCCGGAGTCTACAACTGGAACCTGACCGACGTCGAGACTTTCTATGACGAAATCGACGCCAGCACGGTCCGCGGAAACCTCGAGTTCTTCGTTAAGGGCAATGTCATCTCCGTGTCCGAAGACGGTATGGAATTTTCCGCCGAAGCCGTATTGGGAGCCAACGGCGTCCCTACTGACGGAGCCCTCGCATTCCTTGTCACCGAACCGGGCTCAGTAGTGATCTCGACCGAAGCTTCCCGCTCCGGCACCGACAACGACCACTTCTCCGTCGCCTGCGGCCCTAAAGACAAGTCTTCGATCACCGCAGTGGCCGGAGCCATTCCGGTCGGAGCCAAAGGTACGCGCGTTGCCTTCCCTGACATCACCGGCGAAACCCTGATCTACATCTACCCTTGCGGCCCTATAGTCCTGTCCGCTCTTTCATGGAGCAGCGACGCCACCACCCTCGGACCTACGCCGTTCGATACTCCTGAAAATTTTGTGCTGACGGCAGAGTCGGCAGCACAAGGTTCGACGGACGAAGTGACTTTGTCATGGGATTCTGTAGCCGGGGCGGAACTGTATGAGGTGACGGTTACCGGTTTCGATGGTTCTGAAAAATATCAGGTGGAAACGAATTCCTACACTTTCAAGCCATCGGAGATGCCGGCTGATATCTACAGTTTCAAGGTTCAGGTTATACTGGCAGACGGCGACATGGTTCACGAGCCGTCGGAGATAGCTGAAGTGGATAAGAAATTCTCCATTATCGAAACCTTGAAACCGGTTTCTTCTGACGTGACCACGGTATGGGGAAGCAAGGATTTCGAGTGGATGTACATGACACAGTCCAATCATGACGGTGAGGACTTTTCTACGGACTGGACTTCGTATGTGCATAACAATCTTATGTATTATGCTGCTGGTACACTTAAATTCAATGTTTCTTCCAACATTTATTACTGGCAGTTCCATGGGCCGAGCACCACTGACAAAACCGATCTGGACAATGCTCCTCACAGAAGGTATATGAGTTTTATAGCCGGCGGCCCTGGAAAACTCTCGGTCGTGATGCGCAGTGCTTCTTCAGGCAAGACAGGAAGATACCTGATGCTCCGAACCGGCGACACTCATCCCGGGGATACGAAGAGTGCCACAAGTTACGAAGCCCAGGACGGTGACATCACGGCAGAGTGGGTATTGAATGATTTGGCGGCGGGCCAGTATGTAACCTTGTATGCAAATGACGGAATCCGCATTTATTCCATTACCTGGGAACCGGGAATGCATGCCGCAGAGGGACAGCTGGAAACACCGGTCGTAACGATCGATACCCCATCCGTGGCAGCTGGGACTGAAAGCGTGCTCTTGTCCTGGGAAGCCATAGAAGGGGCGGAGTCATACGATGTTTCCATAGATAACGGAGCTGCGGTAAATGTCATACAGACTACCCATACTCTTGAAACCGCTTCTCTTTCAGCGGGAGAGCATACTGTCTCGGTCATCGCCAAGGGTGTTGGGAAAACTGATTCATTCCCGGGTAAAGCCGTTCTGACAATCGTCGGTGAAGGAGGCCTGATTCCAGTAACTGTCGCGACCTCCTGGGGAGCGGATCTTTTCGGTGAACTTTTGGCACAATACGGAACAGCAAATGTTACGGATGATATTGTGTACGGCAATTTGTCCATAATTGCAGGAGACGGCGGTAAAAACAAGTTCGGCGAGAGCAGCAACGCTGCCGGGGAGAAGCAGGCCCGTCTCCAGCTGGGCGGAACCGGCAAAATCGATCCTAAGAAGCAGTGCGTCGAATTTGTGGCAGGAGGCCCGGGAACACTTGTAATAGAGGTGGCCGGAACGAACAATTCAGACGACAGGACAGTGTCTGTTTACAGGAACGATACTCTTGTAAAAGGAGATGTGCCGGCCTTGAATACGGCCAAACCTGTAGAAATTACCACAATCCCGATTTCTGACGCATCATACGGCGACACGATTACGATTCTCAGTAACGGGAGCGGCGTCAATATATTCTCCATTACTTGGACACCGGCACAATAGTGTCTGCATAATACCGAAAGAGGGCGACCCAAAAGGAGGTATTCTTTTGGGTCGCCCTCTTTTTGTGTAGAACCGGAGAACCGGCCTTTTGCGGTCAGTTCTTGACGACTGTCAGATCCATGGTATCCGTGTTTATGGTGACAGTGTAGCTGCCTGCCTCGGATACAGTATACTTGGTATCGTCTATTATGTCTGTGCGGACTACAACTTTCCATCCGTCGTTAGCATTTCCTGTCACGAGGAATCCGTTGTCGTATGAAAGCTCAGGTGCGCCTTCTTCACTCAGATACATTCCGCCGAAAGCGAACTTGAAATCTCCTTCCTTTAAGTTCCCCGTCCAGGTGTAATTGATACCGTCGGCAGAGGCCATCTTATGCGAGTCGTCAGCCACCACTTTCGAGAGATCCCAATCGACGTCTGTGGCATTGCCGTAAATGTAGATTTCAGCAGGATTCTCCCCGGTCATTTTCACGACTTCGTAGTTCCAGTACTTGGTGTCCACCTTGATTGAGTACATCCCGTTTTCCTTTACAGCGTTGTATTTCCTGTCGGAACCGCCTTTCCATATTTTGCTCAATCCCCAGGCGAATTGGTATCCGGCATTGAAGTCCTCACCGGTATGCGTATCCAAAAACTTGAAACCCTGATCTTCATTGATGGCTCCTAATCTTGTGACCATATAGAATACCCCGTCTCCGTCGGCATTGCTCCCGAATTTCAGGTCAGGGCGTTTCACCATCTTTTCTCCGTGATCTATGCCCCATCCTGCACCTGTGCCGTCACCGAACAGATAAAGGTTTTCCGGAACCGGATATTCTTCTATCGTCTGCAGGTTGAAAGTGAGCTTGTTTATGTCGATGGTGATGGAGTATTTGCCCGGGGTGCCGATGTTCAGTTTAGGGTCGTATCCATTTATTTCGACAGGATAATATACCAGTTTCCCGTTGTCAACCCCGAAGAAACTTTTGGTGATGTCGGCATTCCAAGGGAACTTGATTGTTCCTGCTGCGAGAACCCCAGTCCAGGTCCAGACTCCGTTTTTACCTTCGGTAAATTTCGACGTCCATTCGGATGCTGCCGGATCCGCTGCGTTATAAGCCGGATCAGATGTCATAAGACCTGAGTCCCAGGCGCTGTAGAAAGTTCCGTCACCGAGGATGTATATGTTTTCGAAGTCGGAGGCATAGACGCCCATGGTGCCGCCGAAGTCCTTTACGCTGCCGGCAAGGAAGTCGGATGCTGTCCCGTCCGTAGAGATGACGGTTTCTTTCTGATTCTCATCCTTGACGGTAATCTGGAAGCCGCGGTATGTACCCGGAGCCACGATGAAACGGAATTTTACCGCCGTGCCGGACAGCTGCACCGGTTCCGTGCAGGTAAGCGTGACAGCGTCGGAGCCAGTTGCGGTCAGTACGGGAGTCTCTCCGCTGTAGTCTACAGTGGCGTCTCCGGCAAGTTTGGCCCCGTCAGCCGTGCGCAGGGTGATGCTGCTGACCCTGGCATCGCCCACAATGCTGAGATCCAGGATGGTGGCCATATTCGAGAAGACGAACTCCTGCCCGTCTTCGGAAACTGCCGCCATAGGATAGACGGCAGGAAAACCGTCTCCGTTGTATGTCTGCGCTGTCGGGATGGATGTGCCTATGGACGCACCAGTGCTTTCGCCATCCGTGACGGCGGGATAAATGGCGTATCTGTACCCGGTTTCAGGCTCCGTTGCGATCTCGAAGTCTCCCGAACTCTGCCCGCCTTCTCCGACAAGGGTGTAGGTCGCTGTTTTCCCGTTTTCATTGAAAAGGGAAATGGCATCGCCCGTGGACCAGAGGACATCGAGTCCGTCCAGACTGGTCCTGGTCTGCAGGGCCGTTGCCGTCACTGTCTTGTGCGGGGGCAGGACAGTCTCGACAGTCCCGCCATTGCCGGTATCGGAAGTGGGGCCGTTATCCTGGTTCCCCTGTTCGATATTGTCTTTCGAGCAGCTTGCGAAAGCCGTGGCAATGCAGACGGCCGCCGTATATAATAATGTTGTCTTTTTCATAATCTACAGGCATTTCTATGGTTAAACTTCATCCGTTATTATTTACCAGGGAACATTTTCATCGTCCTTGAAAAGGTCTTCGATACTTGCGGCGAAGCCGCTTTCCACGGTGACTTCGTCTACGGTGATTTCAGGGTAGACGTAGCGGGGGGGGGGTAGTGGTTATTTGCTTTGTCTGATTCATGGTTTATGATTTTAATGGTTGGTCTTGGAGTTTTTTGAATTTCAATGTGGATTCTTATCTGAGTTTAGGAAGTTTCCTGTCATCCGCCCCTGCCTCACGGAAGGAGATGGCGTATCCTCCTCCCTCGACGGCTTTCTGCGAGAACGAACTCCTGGAAGTGCAGCGGTACTGCCTTACCGTGTATGCCTGTGGATTGGTCAGATAATTTGCGTCGGGCGCATCGGCATAGACAGTGGCCACATAGGTCTTGTCCGGATCGAGAAAACCGAAGTCGATTTCGGAAACATAGTCCCTGTCGCCGGTCACGTTGCCGACGAACCATTGTCCAGAATCTTTGGCCTTTCGCGCCACAGTCACATATTTGCCGGGTTCGGCCTCAAGATAGCGGCTTTCCGACCAGTCCAAGGCCACATCCTTGATGAACTGGAAAGCGTCAGGGAAGCGTTCGTAGTTTTCAGGCAGGTCGCAGGCCATCTGAAGAGGGGATGACATCACCACATAGATGCCGAGCTGGTTCGCTATGGTACAGTTCGCGTGGGTATGGTTGGACGGGTTTATCTTCGATATGTCCATTTCGAAGATTCCCGGAGTATAGTCCATAGGTCCGCCTATAAGCCTTGTGAAAGGCAGGACCGTCACATGGAAAGTCTTGGAGCCGTTCGTGCCCTGATACTCCGTGCCTCTGGCCGATTCGTTCGAGATAAGGTTCGGCCAGGTCCTGCAGAGCCCTGTAGGACGAACGGCTTCATGGGCATTGACCATAATGCGGTAGTCTGCGGCCTTTTCGACGGCATAGAGGTAATGGTTCACCATCCACTGGTTGTAATGGTTGTTTCCCTTGGGGATGATGTTTCCTACATAGCCTGATTTTACGGCGTCATAGCCGTTTTCCCGCATGAACCTGTATGCAGTGTCGAGCTGTCTCTCGTAGTTGCGTACGGAAGAAGAAGTCTCGTGGTGCATAATCAGCTTCACCCCTTTCTCTGCCGCGTAGTCGCGAAGCCCCTCGAGGTCGAAATCAGGATAAGGGGTCACGAAATCGAAGACACGTTCCTTCATGTTCCCGAACCAGTCTTCCCAGCCGATATTCCATCCTTCCACAAGTACGCCGTCGAACCCGTGTTCTGCAGCGAAGTCGATGTGCTTCTTCACGTTTGCCGTAGTCGCCCCGTGCCTGCCGTTAGGTTTCACCTTGCTCAGGTCGTCGGTGTCTATGTGCACGCTCTTCAGGTCGTCGGTGTAGGACCAGGAACTTTTGCCGGTGATCATCTCCCACCACACACCGACGTACTTGTACGGATGAATCCAGGAGGTGTCTTCTATCTTGCAAGGTTCGTTCAGGTTGAGGGTGATGCGGGAAGCAAGGATGTCGCGGGCGTCATCGGACACTATGACTGTCCTCCAGGGTGTGGTGCATGGAGTCTGCATGTAGGCCTTGTCGCCGTTAGGGTCGGGAGTCAGGTGTGACTTGAATACCATCTTCTCGTCATCCAGCTCGAGATGCATGGCAGGATAGTTCACTAAAGCGGCTTCGTGCAGGTTTATGTAAAGCCCGTCATCCGTCTTCATCTGCAGGGCCGTCTGGACTCCTGTAGACGAGAAGATCGTCTGGGAGAGGTTCCCCGACACGGCTCCGTCCAGCAGCCCCCTTATTTCGGAAAGCCGGGATTCGGTGTAGTCATACTCCTGGGTGTCGTAGTCTCCCGGAATCCACCAGGCGGTATGGTCGCCTGTCATGGCGAACTCCGTAAGTTCATCGGCGATGACGAAATACACGAGATTGTCCTGTCCCGGGAATTCGTATCTGAATCCCAACCCGTCATCGAAAAGCCTGAACCTTATGACCATCCTCCTGTCACTGGAAGTCTGTCTCAGGGTCACGGCCATCTCGTTGTGCCTGTCCCTGATTTCGGATTCTTCTCCCCAGACAGTCTGCCAGGTCTCATCATATTCGCTCCTGCTCACATCCGTTATCTCGAACCAGTCGAAAAGTCCGCTGTTGTCGAGCCGGATGCCGAGTCTGCTCTCGGCAATGACGGGCTTGCCGTTGTATTCAAGAGAATAGACAGGTGCCCCGCCTTCTGCCAGTCCGAAGTTCAGTCTGAGATTCCCCGAAGGGGACAGCAGTTCTTCTGCATGTATCGTCCCGCAGGCTGCCAGCAGTGCCGCTGCGGCGGCTATATGTCTTGCTTTCATATATTCTTGTTTTTTATCAGTATTCCAGTACCAGCATATCCCAGTATTTCAATGAAGGGATGGTGACGGAGAGATTCTGACCCGACTGGGTGAATCCAAGTGTTCTGGATGCACCGAAATCCACGTCAGGGGATGCTATCCAGACAGACTTCACCTGACGGCTGTCCGGAATCTGTACGGTTACGGAGAAATTGGACACAGTCTGAGGTTCCGGCATGGTCCCTTTCAGATCTCTCCAGCTGGTGGAATCCGCATTCAGGAAGTTCAGGAAATGGATGACCTGCCTGTCAGAGACCTGTTTCGAGAGGGTTATGATATTGCCTGTGGCAGGCTCCCACGACTTGATGGGATGTGCAGCGTCCGATGAAGTCACGGAGACATTGTTGAACGAGCCTCCGTCGCGCAGAAGGTTCTGGTAGGCGGTCATGAAGTCGTAGTATGCGATGAGCGAACTTTTCAGTTCTTCTGTCATTCCGAGGTTGTTGTTCGGGAAATATTCATGGCAGAGCATGTGTTCTCCCATTTCCAGATGCGAGCCTCCGAGGGCGAAGATTACGGCATCTGTCAGGAGGATTCCCGGCGTGTTGAATGTGCCGGCGCTGCCGGATTTGTCATAGTTCATATAGGCGGCGAAGACTGTCTTCATGCCGGAACCTCCGTAGTTCTCGTTCTCCTCGATCACCCTTTTCAAGTCCGTGTACTGTGCCTCTCCGTCCCACATTTCATTGTATGCGAAGACTGTGTTCCGGGTTCCGAGAATCCTGTCTGCCCCGTACCCTGATACGGCATTCATTATCAGATCCTTTTGCGGCTGTCTTTTTTTCATTTCATTTATGAATGAAGCATATCCCGCCGGGAGGTCTATCGAAGTGCCGTTGTAGTCATACAGGGCGTTTCTGCCTCCGAGCTGGTCTATCTGGTAGCCGTCGAAGCCGAGGTTGTCATATACATCGTCGGTCTTTTCACCTATGTATGAAAGCCATTCGGAGTTGGCTGGATTCACTAAGTAGATGGAACTCTTGAACGGGGTTCCGAGGGCGTGCATTTCCTTGTTCTGGTGTCTGGCATCCTTGAACATGTACCAGTCTTCCTGTACACCGTCCTCTGCAGCGTCGTCGAGGGCTCCGAAACAGAGGTTGTAGAAAATGGCTTTCATTCCGTACTTGTGACAGGCTGATATGTAGTCCCTTATGGTCTGCATGGAAGTACTGCGACTGGCTATGTCGATGTATGTCTCGAGCGGCTGCAGGGTGGTCTTGTCCTGCGCCAATGGCCAGTGGTGCTTCCAGTGCCAGTCCTGGAACTGGACTCCGTTTATGTGGAGCCTGTTGAGGTTCGCGATGACATCGTCGCAGTTCAGTGCATCCATTTTGAAGAATGTGGAGAGGAAACCGTATCTCGGAAACCTGCCCCAGTCGCTGGATACGTCTATCGCTATGGCAGCCAGGATTTTGTCCCCGTCGGTTCCTTTCTGGTAAACCTCGGCCATATAGCCTTTGTAGTCATCGGATGGGGCTGTCCATGTCCATTTGTTCCGGGTGAGCAGTTCTTCGGAACCTATCTGCTCTCCGAGATGCTTGTACCTGACGTATGTCTCGCCGGAAGGTACCTGGTTCGCCGTGAGACTGACTGTCTCGCCGGCGCTGTAGGCAGCCTTGTCGGTGCTCAGGCTTATGGCGGCTCCTGTTGCGGAGTCCTTGTCTATGAATCCGGTGTAGCCGAGTTCTTTCTGGCAGGCTGATACGGCAAGTATCAGCCCTGCTGCCAAAATGCTGGATATCATTTGATTTTTCATTGCTCTATTCACTGTTTGGTGACTTTAAGTGTCATTGCTTCCAGATCTACATCCACCTTGTATACGGCAGTTTCACTTACCGTGAATTTTATGTCGAGCGCATCTCCCGGGTTGGAGGCATAGTAGGCGAGTTTCCCGTTGCCGTCATTCACGTACCCCGGCCACCAGTCGTTCGAAGTGATGAACTTGAAGCCTTCTCCACCGGCTTTCAATGTCCCGGTCCAGGAGAATGTCCAGTCCCCTGTCTTGGTCATCGGGGTGAGAGCGGAGAGTTCCCAGCCTCCAGGAGTGGCGTCGCCAATCATATAAAGGTTTTCCAAGCCTTTGTCGACAGTGACTTTAAGGTTCTTCGTGTCTGCCGTGATGATGTAGCCTCCGGCTTCGGTGATTTCGAATGCCCTGTCTTCGGTTCCTCCGAGTGCCGATTCGGAAAATCTGATGGACATGTCTGCCGGATCGTCATTCTCTTTCCAGTAGCCCGGAGCGAAATCGGCAGTGGAAACTACGAACCTGAATTTACCGGTGTTCATCTGCCCGGACCATCTGTATACGCCTTCCGAGACTTCTGACATCTTTTCCGCCTTGTCGAGCTTCCATTCGCAAAAGTCTCCTATGACATACAGGTTTTCATAGACTGCATCTCCCGTGCGCCGGTATGATACGGTCAGGTTGAGGATGTCTACCGTCACTTCGAAAGTGCCGTTTTTCCCTGTCTTGAATTTCAGGTCTTCCTCGCCAGGAAGTTCGGTGGCGGAGTATCTGATGCTGAAGTCATTCGCGTCCGGGGAAGCTTTTACGAAACCGGGCCAGAATGATTTGGATGTGATGAACTTGAACTCGCCGCTTCCGATGAGGGTGCCTGTCCATGTGAATATCCCTTTACCTGAACCAGGGGCCATTTCGGTGGCATCTTCCGGAGTCCATCCTCCCGGCGTCGCGCTGCCGTATATATAGAGTTTAGACGGCAGGATGTCTGTGACTGTCACGGTGAGATCGAGAAGATTCACGTCTATCCTGTACAAGGACTTTGACGCAATGCTGAAATTCATGACTGTTCCTGATGGGGCTTCACTGCAGTACTGCACATTCTGTCCGGTTGTCTGCCCGTTGCTGACATAAGCCGGCCAGAGCTGTCCGGAAGTCGTGATGAGCCTGAATTCACAGGCGTCCATCATGCTTTCGTATGTGAAGAAGCCGTCAGCGGTCCGTGTCATGGCTGTCGCGGCTGAAGGATTCCATCCGTCGTTCCCTGTCAGAAGATAAAGGGTACGGGATACGGGCTGGTATGTCGATATCGCCATTCTCATTTCCGACATCTGGGTGAGTTCCGGGTATCCGGACACCTCTGCCGTAACCCTGATGGTGTATTCGGTGTCGCTTCCGGGGGCGGCGCCGAGAATGGTTGCAAGTATGTTGTTCAGTTCCTTGTGCGTGAAACTCGTCTCGTAGACCCTGCGCCCGAGATCTTCCGAATAGATTTCCTCCACACCGTCGCGGATGATCTCCAGGGTGTAGCCTATGGCATTCCCTGTTCCGTAGTTGGAGCCTGCGGTCCAGTTCAGTTCGAGGGCCGAGTCTTCACTGTACCTCTCGTCCAGGGCGAGTTTCTCCGAAACCGAAGAAGTTATCTTCAGTTCCGTTCCGGCGTCCGGATCCGTAGCCTTGTACTCGTCGATGTCTATTCCGCAAGAGACGAGACAGGCTGCAGCTGTCAGTATTGCCGATAGTATTCTGTATCTTTTCATTTTCTTGTCATTTTCTGTTGTGGTCAAAATGGACAGGTCTCGGGATCAATATCCCGGATTCTGTGTCATAAGGCGGTTGGAATCCATTTCGGTAAGCGGGATAGGGAAGAGCAGGCGTTCTTTGCTTACATTCTTTCCGATGCTTCTCAGAAATTCAAGAGCATACTCGCCGTTGTCTATCCTCACCATGTCGAACCACCTGTGTCCTTCGAAAGCCAGTTCCATCCTGCGTTCGTGGATGATTTTTTCCTTCATCCATTCCTGTCCTTCAGGAGTGTTCATGTTGTCACGCATTCCGGCAGGCATCAGGTTTTCTATGTCCTGAAGTCCTGCACGGCGGCGGACGATGTTCACAGGTCCGCAGGCGTCGTACACCTTGCCCTGTCCATTTAGGGCCTCCGCTTTCTTCAGCAGGACATCCGCATAACGGTAGATTACGAAGTCTGCGGAACTGGTGTTGTATTCCGGTGAATCCTGCGTGCTGACCAGGAATTTGCGCACATTGTATCCGGTGTTGGACCATGAACTGCTGTAGTTCTGCCCGAAACATGGTTCGCATCCATCGTACAGGACAGTGACTCCTTTTCTCTTGTCGCCGTCTTCCCACTGGCTCATGAATTCCTCCGTCGGCAGGTTCCACCCGTAGGCTCCTGCCACCATCTTGGTCTGGTCTCTCGGGCCCATGAATGCCGACAGCCAGGATGACTGGTTCTGTCCGCCCCAGAAATCGTATTGCGTGTCGCCGGAGTAGCCTACGGTAAACAGGGCCTCCTGACTGGTCTGGGCAGCCATGCCGAAGTTGTCTGCAAAATCATACTGCGAGAGATCGTAGCCCATGGCGGTTATCTGGTCGCACAGGCTGACCACTTCGCCGTAATGCTGTTCCGGATGGTATGTGAGGTAGATATCAGCCAGCATGCACAGGGCTGCTTCCCGGCTGGCGCGGTTGTAGTCCGACCCGCTGTATGACCTTTTTTCAGGGAGCAGGTTTATGGCTTCCTGGCAGTCCTTGATGATCCTTTCGTAGCAGGCGTCTACTGTAGCCCTTTCGGAGTCGGTGTCGTCGTCTGCTTCGTGAGGTTCCAGAATCAGAGGCACTCCGCCGAAAAGCCTGACAAGAAGGTAGTAATAGTGGGCCCTGAGGAAGTAGGCTTCCCCGAGGCAGCGGCTGCCTATTTCAGGCGAGGTCTGGTTGCCTTCTCCGGTCAGGGACTTGATGACGGTGTTGCACTGGCCTATTCCTACCCAAGGAGACCTCCAGAGGCACAGGGCGGTCAGGTTTGCCGCATCTGCAGAGAAATTCTCACACTGGATGGTTTCCACTCCGTCGTTTCCTCCGCCTCCGCCTGTTTCGGAATTGCCCGCGATGATGTCGAGTGTCCAGATTTTCTGGTTATAGAGATTGGATGACTGGAGCGGGACATAGCATCCGTTCGTGAGAGCTATCGCTACGGAGTCGTTTACTGAAACGTTTATGTCTACTGCGTATGGCGGGAAACTGTCGAGAAATCCCGAGCAGGACATGGACATTGCCGCGACAGCGGCTATAATCAAGGTTTTGAACTTTTTCATGTTACCCTCCATTTTATCAGAAGTTGAAATTCAGTCCGAGGCTGAGAGTCCTGGATATGGGGTAGCGGTTCCCGTCGATACCGTTAATGCCGACTTCGGGGTCGAAGCCCGAATATTTCGTCAGCGTCGCCACATTTTCGCAGGAAAGATATATCCTGGCGTTGTCGACGTGGATTTTCTCTAACCAGCGGGTCGGGAACGTGTAGCTGAGCGTGATGTTTTTCAGACGCAGGTAGGAGCCGTCCTCCACGAACCTGTCGGATATCCTGGAGTTCTGGTTCGGGTCTCCGTAGACTGCCCTCGGCACGACGGTGCTTGTCCCGTAGCCTGTCCAGCGGTACCTTACTGAGGCTGTCTGGTTTCTGGCGGATGACATGCTCTCGTTCGAGATGCTGGTGGCGTTGAAAATGTCGTTGCCCGCTACGCCCTGAAGATAGATGGAAAGGTCGAATCCCTTGTACGAGAATGTGTTGGACATCGAGAATATCCAGTCCGGATTCGGGTCGCCGATGACGGTACGGTCATTTTCGTTTATGACCCCGTCATTGTTCAGATCCTTGAACCTGATGTCTCCGGGTGCCGTCCCTGTCTGCTGGAATGCGTGCGAGTCGATTTCGGCCTGTGTCTGGAAGAGGCCGTCGGTGACATAGCCGTAGAACACATTGATAGGCAGGCCGTTTTTCTGCATGGTGATGTATGCGCCTCCGTTTTCGTTCTGGTAGAGAGGCGTGTCGCTGTTAAGGCTGACTATCCGGTTGGAGTTGTATGTCGCGTTCAGGGTGGTCTCCCATCTGAAGCCGCCGGCATCGGTGCTTTCGAAGTTGACGGAGCTGACGGTAAGTTCCGCTCCCTTGTTGGAGACTTTTCCTGCGTTGGTGTAGGTGGTATAGATGTCCTCATACCCGGAGGTTATAGGTATGGCGGCCTTGACGAGCATGTCGGTCGTGTTCTTGATGTACCCGTCTATCGACAGCGTCAGTCTGGAGTTCCAGAGGCTGAGGTCGACACCGATGTTCCCCTGGCGCACTTCTTCCCAGTGGATGCTCGGATTCGCCATGGTCTGGGCCATAAGGGTAGTCACGACGTCGTCTCCGAAGATGTAGGAGCCAGTGTTGTATGTGGATATGTATGCGTACGAGCCGATCTTGTCGTTACCCGTGACACCGTATCCTGCACGGAGTTTCAGGTCGTTGATGACGAAGTCTCTCTGAGGGAACCAGGGCTCTTTCGAAATCCTCCAGGCTGCCGAAGCCGACGGGAAGTTACCCCAGCGGTGTTCTGGACCGAACCTGGATGAGCCGTCCCGGCGGAATGTCACGGTGAGCAGGTATTTGTCGGCGTAGGTGTAGTTTGCCCTGGCCATAAACGAGAACATCGCCCAGTCGCTGGCCGAGCCGCCGAGATCCTTGATGTCGGTCCCGTTGTCGAATTCATGAACGCTGTCGAAAAGGAAGCCTCCTTTCGTGGCGTTGAATGCGTCGACCCTGTTCCACTGGGCAGAGGTACCTGCCATGATGTTGAGGTAGTGTTTCTCCCTGAAAGTGTGGTCGAAGGTCAGGTAGTTGTCCGACAGATATGTGAAGGCCCTGTTTGTGTCCTGATAGCGTGTCGTCTCAGTGACAGGGGACGGCTTGTATGGGTACGCGTATGTCATGTTGTCGTTGAACCACAGTTTGGCGTCGTAGCCGAATGTGCTCTTGAACTTGAGCCATTTGGTGAAAGTGATTTCGGCGGATATGTTCGCCAGGAAGTTGTAGCCTGTGGTCTTGTTGTCATTCGTGTACAGGTTTCCGATAGGGTTCCGGACATTTCCGTACCAGTTTGCATTCCCGTCCGGCCCGCTCCAGGAACCGTCGTCGTTCTTTACGGGCTGGGTAGGCAGGGCGTTCATGGCATCGCTTATCGAGTAGTTCCCTCCTGTCTTGATGTCTGTGGAGAATGTGATGTTGTTCGTGAATTTCAGCCATTTGAGCACCTGGGCGTCGTTGTTGTTCTGGAACGTGAACCGCTGGTAGCCGATGGTCTTGACCGTACCCCTCTGGTCGGAGAAACCTCCAGACACATAGTAATGCGCTTTTTCGTTTCCTCCGGAATAGCTGACGGTATAGTTCTGCATGAAGCCTGTCCGGAACATTTCGTCGAGCCAGTCGGTCCCTTCGCCCAAGGTTTCAGGCCTGCTCCAGGCCGGATTCTGCGTAAGCCCGGCAGCAGAGAGCATGTCGTTCGAGTAGGCTGCATATTCTGCGGCATTCAGCATCTCCGGCACGTATGCGACATTCTGCATAGCCCAGTTCGCGCTTACGTTCAGCTTGCCTTCGCCCGACTGACCGCGCTTGGTCGTCACCATTACCACTCCGTTGGCGCCTCTGGAACCGTAAATGGCAGTTGCCGAAGCGTCCTTCAGCACATCTATGCGGTCTATGTCGGCAGTGTTCAGGGAGGAAAGCCCGAGGTCGGTAGGTACGCCGTCTATGACTACGAGAGGGTCGCTGTCATTTATGGTCCCGAGCCCCCTGATCTTTATGGAAACATTGTCGCCCGGCTTGGCAGCATCTACGATGTAGACTCCGGAAACCTTTCCCTGCAGGGCCTGGCCCACATTGGCCACAGGCGCGTCCTTGATGTCCCTGTCGGAAATGGAAGATACTGCGCCGGTAAGGTCGCGTTTCCTGACCGTGCCGTAGCCTATGACTACTACTTCCTCCAGAAACTCGCTGTCCTGTTCCATAGTGACGTCCAGGTGCGAGAAAGAAGTTACCGGTACGGTGATAGTCTGAAATCCAAGATATGAGATTTCAAGTGAAGTTCCGATATCGACGGAGATGGTGAAGTTTCCGTCAATGTCTGTTAGTGCTCCGGAATTCCTGTTCTGGGTATCTATTACGGCTGCACCTATTATAGGTATGCCGGCATTGTCCAGAACGGTTCCGCTTACAGTTCCTGTCTGTGCCGATGCCGCAATGCCCGACAGCAACAGCACGGCAGCACAAATGAATGCTTGCATCCGTTTCATCAGACTGTTAGTTTTAATGCGTGGTCAAATTTTTAACTCAAAATAAATATCTATGTCGCCGGTTTCAAAGCGACAGTATTCATTTAGTAGTCGGAAGTAGCGGATGTCTGTATGTAAAGTATTGTTTTATAATGGTTTCGATATGAGGCCGGATAGCCAAACAGTAGCGGTCCTATTCTATCATCCCTATCTTCATGATGCGGCTTTCGAACTCTTCCCGGCCGGACAGGGCGGAGTTTCTGAGCTTGACCCTGTAGTTGTAGATGGTGGATACGGACCTTCTGAGGAATTCCGCTATCTTTACAGAGTCCGTGACGCCCAACCTTATCAGGGCGACCACCCGGAGTTCGGTGGTGAGTATGCCGTCTTTCGACTTGCACTCTATCTGCCTGTCCGGCTGCAGAAGTGCGTTCAGCTGCTCGACGAAATCAGGGAAAAGATCGAGGAACGTGGCGTCGAACTGTGCGTAGAAATTGTCCAGCTCCCGGTCGATGAACTCATTGGACTTGAGTTTTTCCGATACTTCCGCGAAGCCTCCCGTCCTGGCGCTTTTCCTCAGCTGGCTTCTGTATCTTTCGAGTCCTCCTATATAATGGGAGCACATGTCGATGTACCTTCCTATGTAGGATTCCTTGATGTTGTTGGATTCTTTCAGAAGATTTACGTATTCTTTCAGTTTGGCATTGGCTTGAGACCTTTTTATGTTGCCTTTTATCGTGAAGAATATGGCGATGGCCAGTGCTGCGGACAGGAGGCATACGCCGATGAGGCAGTAGACGAGTTGTCTGTGATTCCTTGCCATCTCCCTGTTGTACGACCCCGAGATGACCGGAAGTATGGCGTAGATGGACTGGATATTTATGGCGGCGTTCGCCGCAATGGCATCGTTGACCGATCTGGTGATGTACCTGTATGCCCTGCGGATGTCTCCGGCTTCATACAGCATGGCGGCAAGTTCGTAGAGTGACTTGTATTCCTTTACGGGAGTTTCGAGGTCATATCTGGCGCTCAACGCCATGTACAGGATGGCTTTCCCGTTGTCTCCGCAGAGCTGGCAGGCTCTGGCCAGGATATAGTAGATGATGCCTCTCTGGTGGACGGTCAGTGTGTCCGATGCGAGCATAGGTTCCAGCCGCTCCCTTATTTCCATTCCCCGGCCTTCATCTCTCATGATTTCGGTCTCGACATATATCCTGGAAATGTCGTTTCCGCTCAGGGTGTTGAGCAGGGCAGAGCGGTACCTGTCCTTTTCCTGTTTGTATTCATTGCTCAGCACCGGGTCGTCGGAAGATGATTCCAGGCCGCCGAAGACAGTGTCGTAAATGTGGTAGTACGGCGGTATCATATTGCTTTCGAGCCTGCCGATGTCGAAAGGTGCCATTATTTCCAGCACCTCGGTGTACATCCCCGAGAGCGCGTATCTGTCGGCAAGATCGAAGGTCGCGTCCGTAATGAGCCGCCCTATTCCGGTCCTGTGAGCGACGGCCAGTTTTTTCTTGGCATAGAAGACGGCTGAATCGATGTCGTACTGGTAGTATTCCGAATAGATGCGGTCGAGAATGCGGTATTCTGCAGTGTCCGTATCTGCGGTGCCGAGCCTTTCCCTGATGGCATCTATGCTGCGGTCTTTCCGGTTTTCTATTTCGGATTTCCGGTCTATGACTTTATCCAGTTCTGCCAGGGCTACTTTTACTTCATCGGACGAAACGGCGGAGTAGTCTCCTGCTCCGCTGCACGAAACGAGTGTGACTATAAAGGCCAGCCCTGTCCGCGTCATTATGGCACGGAGCCTTTCCGGCAGTGTGGGCCGGATGCCTTTCGTCATTTCCGTTCGCATTCCTTGAATTCCGGTTTCTGACGCGAATTTAGGAAAATTTCCGGAAATTCATTATCTCGATTCCCGGACGAATTCGCCGAAAGCGTTGAATATCAGTTCGATGTCTGTGGTCGTTCCTGTCTGGCCCGCTGCCGGGGCTATCTCCACTTCATATCCGCCGAATTTCTTGTCTATCTTGTAGGCTTTGGCTCCCGGGTAGTTGGCGGCTATGTATTCCGATATGGTAGGCAGCAGGGCTGCCTCCGGAAGAAGGGAAAATTCGCACTCTATGCTTTTCCAGTTCCCCTTGGCATCGAATTCGATTTCCGTACCGTCCGCAAGCCTGACATTGTACTGCCTTGTCCCGTCTTCCCTTTCCTTTTCCGCCTGCATTACTCCCGTATGAGGAAAGTTCCGGCTGATGAAGGTCCGTGCCGTCTCGGGAAGTCTCTTTTCCTTGATCCTGACTTCGTCGCAGCCTGCAAGCGAGATGACGCAGACCAGGGCCGCGGCCATGATAACGAGTGGGTTTTTCATGATTCTGTCCTGTTTGTTCCGGTGTAAAGTTACATAAAGTTATCGAAGATTTCCGGAAAATCCTGAGATTTCTATGGGTATAGCATGCATTTGTTTTTCTTTTTCGCCATACATCCGTTATTGTTTCAGCATATTCTTCCCCTTTTCCGTAAGACGGTATTTCTGTCGCGGATGTTTTGGCTGATCCGGATAGAGCGGTTCTACCAATCCGGTTTCCATTGAAGGGTTAAGGTAATTGTCCAAGAAATTCTCTCTGTTTTTCAGTTCCATCATTTCCATCATCTCTTTCAGTGAGCAGGTTCGTTCCCCCAACATTTCAATGAGCCTGACGATGCTTGTCGGGTACTTGTCGGATGCTTGTCGGGTACTTGTCGGGTACTTGTCGGGCACTTGTCCGGCAACATACCTCGTATAGTGAAATACAACCCACACAAATCCACCGTCACAATGAAATTCCGGATCCGGGAT